>DAIRWG010000313.1:0-1014 GCA_036802405.1 Alloprevotella sp. | reverse complement strand
CGCCCATCGTTTCGCAGGCATGCATCTTGCGCACCAGGTTGTTGGTCTTGAGCATACGGCGCATGCTGTAGGCCAGCGAGAGCGTGACGGCCATGGGCAGACCTTCGGGCACTGCCACCACCACCAGCGTCACGGCGATCATGAGCGTCTGCAGCACATAGGCCACAAAGGGGGCAATCTGCTCCATCGAACCGAAACAGCTGGTGCCGTTCGTCACGAAATACATGACAATGCGTCCCACCACGATGAGTGCGGCAAATCCGTAGCTCACCTTCGTGATCCAGTCGCTCAGGCCGTCGAGCTGCTCGTTGAGCGGAGTCTTCACACTGTCGTCAATCTGCACGGCTTCGAACACCTTGCCCTGCTCGGTGTGGTCGCCCACTGCCAGCACGCGGCAGATGCCGTGGCCTTCCATCACCTTGGTGCCTTTCATCACATGGTTGGTGGGATAGGTGGCCTTGTCGTCGAAGTCCTTTTCGTCGACGCTCTTCACACACATGGGTTCGCCCGTCAGCGTGGATTCGTCGAGATGGAGGGAAGTGGCTTCCAACAGTTCTGCATCGGCCGGCACTTCCTCGCCCGTGTTGAGCACGACCACGTCGCCCACCACCACGTCCTTGCGGGGAATCATCGTGGTGTTGCCTTCGCGCACCACTTCCACGGCTTCGTCGTCGTTCACCTGGTTGAGGATGGTGAATTCCTTGTCGGCCTGCAGCTCAAAGTAGAAGGCCAGACCGGTGGCCAGCAGGATGGCCACAAAGATGCCCGCAGGCTCGAAGAACACGGCCGCGCCTTCATCAAGGCCGAAATACTCATAGAAAGAAATGCCAATGGACAAGGCGCCGGCTATCATCAGGATGATGATGAGGGGGTCGCCGAACTTTTCGAGGAACTGCTTCCACAAAGGCTCCTTCTCGGGCGGCGTCAGCACGTTTGCCCCATGCTTGCGGCGGCTTTCCTCCACTTGGGCCGGAGTCAGTCCGCTGTAATGATGTTTTGGTTCCATATATATAT
>DAIRWG010000312.1:0-1029 GCA_036802405.1 Alloprevotella sp. | reverse complement strand
CCCAAGCCATGGTGGATGTGGGCATCGGCGGGCGCAACATGGGCATCATCACCCTCATCCTGATGGTGCAGCTCCTGCTCTTTGTGGCACAATTGGGCGTTGGCTTCATCCGTAGCTGGATTTTGCTCCACATCAACAGTCGGGTGGACGTGGCCCTCATTTCCGACTTCCTCATGAAGTTGATGAAACTGCCGCTGCGCTATTTCGACACGAAGATGACGGGCGACATCCTCCAACGCATCGGCGACCATGCCCGCATCAAGGCCTTCCTGATGGGCAACAGCATCAACATCCTTTTCTCGCTGCTCAACTTCTTCATCTTCGCTGCCATCTTGGGCTACTACCATCCGCTCATCTTGGGCATTTTCCTGTTGGGCAATGCCCTCTACGTGCTGTGGGTGCTCTCCTTCATGAAATATCGGCGTGAGCTCGACATCAAGCGTTTCAACCAGGCTGCCGGCGAGCAAAGCAAACTCATCCAGCTGGTGCAAGGCATGCAGGAAATCAAACTCAACAACTGCGAGCGACAGAAACGTTGGGAGTGGGAACACATTCAGGTGAAACTCTTCCAAATCAGTTTGCGCGGATTGAGTTTGGGACAGGTGCAGCAGGTGGGGTCGGTGTTTTTCACCCAGACCACCAGCATCCTCATTTCCTTCATAGCAGCCCAAGCCGTGGTGGAAGGGCAGATGACGCTCGGCATGATGATGTCGCTCACCTACATCATCGGGCAGGTGTCGGCCCCCATTGGCGAGTTCATCGGCTTTGCCCAAGCCGTGCAGGATGCCAAAATCAGCTTGGAACGCCTCAACGAGATTCATGAACACGAGGATGAGGAAAGCCACCTCGACGAAAAACTGCAAGAAGTACCCGCCGATCATGACCTTCACCTCGATCATGTCACATTCAGCTATAGTGGAGCGGAACGCGACTATGCCCTGCACGATGTGACGTTCACCGTGCCGGCCGGAAAAGTCACGGCCATCGTGGGAGAAAGCGGAAGCGGAAAGACCACCGTGGTGAAACTCC
>DAIRWG010000311.1:0-1031 GCA_036802405.1 Alloprevotella sp. | reverse complement strand
CAGCCAGCAGAAAGGCTCCCGTGCCAAACGGCGTTTCGGAGTGCGCATTCACCACCTGTCCGGGAATGGCCTTTTCACCGATGGGCTGCACATAGCCCACCTGTCCGCTCTTTTGCAGTGCTGTGGTCTTGAGGTAGTGCCAAGCCCTTTCGATCACTGGCATATAGGTGGCTTCGTCCAGCAGTCCGTTGTTCACGCCCCACATCAGTCCGTAGGTGAAGAAAGCCGTACCGCTCGTTTCAGGTCCCGGTGCAAACGACGGTTCCAGAATCGACCGCGTCCAGTAGCCCTCTGGCTGCTGCGTGCGTGCCACGCTGGCCGCCAGCTTGCGGTATTTCTTCACGAAGAAATCGTGGTGCTTGTAGCCTTGCGGCATGTCCTGCAGCACTTTGGCCAGTCCGGCCAGCACCCATCCGTCGCCGCGTGCCCAGAAGTCCTTCTGTCCGCCCGGTGTGGTGTGCTTGGGGTAGACGTACTTCGCATCGCGGAAGTAGAAGCCCGTTTCGGGATCAAGCATGATGCTGTCGGAGTAGGTGATGTATTCATAGAGTTTGTCGAGATATTTCAGCTCGCCCGTCAGGCGGTAGAGCTTCGTCATCACCGGCATCACCATGTAGAGCCCGTCGGCCCACCACCAATAGTCGTGGCGGTTGGTGCTGATCTCGTAGTCCATCACTTCGCGGGCGCGCTTCACACGATTGTCCACAGGCAGGATGTTGTAGAGGTCAATGTAGGTTTGGAAACACACCTGCCAATCGCCGAAGAGCACGTGCTCGTCCGTTTCACCGTAGTGCAGTTTCCATTTCGACCGTTCGTTGCTCTTGGCCCCTTTCCATTGGTTGTGCTCCGCCCAGTCGGTGGAGTATTTCAGGTAAGCGGGGTTTTGCGTGAGGCGGTAAGCCTCCATGTTGCCCGTGTGATAGGCCGCGTAGTCCCAGAAGGCCCAAGCTTCGGGCTTGTTGTGCTGCTGCCAGTAGTCGTTCACTTTGCTGATGATGGCGCGCACTTCTTTGGCTTCCTTCGCAGGATCA
>DAIRWG010000310.1:0-1033 GCA_036802405.1 Alloprevotella sp. | reverse complement strand
TTTCAGCCCGCCCTTTACGCATGCTAAATGAGTACACTAAACTGTACACCCTACCCATTGATAAAAACGAACCCGTTCCCCCCCCAAAAAAAAAGAATCCCAATTCCCTCAACACTCCTATGCAATCATCCAAAAAAATCATTGTGGCCATCGACGGCCACTCCTCATGCGGCAAGAGCACCATGGCCAAGGATCTGGCCCGCGAAGTGGGCTACATCTATGTCGACACCGGCGCCATGTACCGCACCGTCACGCTCTTTGCCCTCCGCCACCACCTGTTCGAGGCCGACGGCAGCGTGAAGGCGGCCGAACTCGAGGCCCTCATGCCCCAAGTGCAGGTGAGCTTCCGCCTCGACCCCGCCACCCGCCTGCCGCAGGCCTGCCTCAACGGCGAAGTGGTCGAGAGCGACATCCGCGGCCTCGAGGTCAGCAGCCATGTCAGCCCCATCGCCGCACTGCCCTTCGTGCGCACCGCCATGACAGCCCAGCAGCAGCTCATGGGCCGGCAGAAAGGCATCGTGATGGACGGACGCGACATCGGCACGGTGGTCTTCCCCCAAGCCGAACTCAAGATCTTCGTCACCGCATCGGCCGAAGTGCGTGCCCAGCGCCGCTACGACGAACTCACGGCCAAAGGCCAGGAGGTGAGTTACGCCGACATCCTCCGCAACGTGCAGGAACGCGACTACATCGACTCGCACCGCGAAGTGGCCCCCCTCCGCCAGGCTCCCGACGCCCTCCTCCTCGACAACAGCCACCTCACCATCCCCCAGCAGAAAGAGTGGCTCATGGAGCAGTTCCTGAAAGCCACCAGATGACAAACATCACAACTGCTGAGGATATTCAAATACCCCAATTCCCCTCGCCCGCAAGGCCCATCCCGATTTTTCATCCCGCAAGGCCCATCCCCCTTTTAGGGGGACCGAGAGGGTCTTTCACAAAGAATCATGACCACACCATCCGCACTTCTTGAAAAGATCAATGCCGCCCTGCGCGACATACCCTATCCCGCACGCCCCGAAGGACTCTACGA
>DAIRWG010000309.1:0-1033 GCA_036802405.1 Alloprevotella sp. | reverse complement strand
TAGGCCTTGATGGTGAGGTAGCCGCTCTGGTAGATCATCGGCAGCGGGCGCTCCACGTCGGCACGGTAGTCCACAAACTCCGAAGTGGCGTAGTAACGACCCGTCAGTTCGTTGAGATTCTCCTGCGCGTGCGAGAGCAGCCGCACCAGATAGGTGGGCGTGCCCGAACTGAACCAATAGTCCTCCAAATCATGTGCTTTCAAAGCATTGAGCACACTGAAGGGATTGAAGATGTCGGTCAGACGACGGCTGAAATGATAGCCGTCGTAGTGTTTTTTGAGCAAGCGGCGCATTTCCTCAGGCGTGTGGCCCAATTCCTCGGCCATGAGGTCGATCTCGCTGCCGAACACCCGTTCCATCTCCTCCTTCGTGATGCCGCACAAACTGTCGTAGCGGTTGCTCATGCTGATGTCCTCCGGCTGGTTGAATCCGCTGAACACGCTCACCTGCGAGAACTTCGTCACGCCCGTGAGCAGCACGAACTTGAGGTCGGCATCGGCGGCCTTGAAGGTGGAGTAGAAGCCCTTCAGCACGTTGCGGTTGTAGTCCTCGATGAGCACCTCGTTGCCGTTGCCGTCGCGCATGGTGGCACCCGTGTCGAGCACGTCGAGCAGCGGCTTGTCGTACTCGTCCACCAGCACCACGCTGCGCTTGCCCGTCGTGCGGTGAACGTGGGCAAGGAGCCGTGTGAAGCGGTCGCCCACACTGAGTGCCTGGTCGGATGCGAAGCCGTATTCATGTTCCCATTCGGCCACATAGGCGTTCAACTTGGCCTGCAGCGCCATGTCCTCCATGAAGTTGGTGCTGTTGAAGTCTATATGAAACACGGGATACTCCTCCCATTCCGTTTCCAACTGATCGATGGCCAATCCGCGGAACAGGTCCTTGCGTCCACGAAAATAATACCCAAGCGTCGACACCAGCAGGCTCTTGCCGAACCGCCGGGGACGGCTCAGAAAGTAAATCTGACCTTGGTGAACGAGATCATATACGAGGGCCGTCTTGTCGACGTAGGCAAAACCTCCATTGATGA
>DAIRWG010000308.1:0-1101 GCA_036802405.1 Alloprevotella sp. | reverse complement strand
CGAGATGTCGTAGTAGAAACCATCCTGCTCGTCCCAGTAAAGGGTGTTGATGGTGTTGCGCAGCGAGTCGTAGGTGCGTTTCCATCTGTAGGCTTCCTCTTTCATGCCCAGTTCGGAAGCCATGCGGCTGATGCATCGTGCCGAAAGCGCCTGTTGGCAGATGGCATCCACCCATAGGATGCTGTCGCCTCCTCCCATTTCGCGTCCGCGCGGTGTGTTGTCCATGCCGCTCGCTCCGCGAAACCAGGTGTATCCCTCAATCTTCCCCTTGGCATTGCGCACCACCCCGCGGTAGATGGGGTTGTAGTAGGGCGAAACGAGCGTGTCCACCAGTCCCTTGGGCACCGAATTGAAGAAGTCGAAGTGCCGTTGCAGGTAGCGGCGGTCCTTCACCACCATTTCAGCCTGTCGGCGGTCGCCGGTGAAGCGATAGTAGGCATCCTCCACCCAGGCAAAGATGGGCGGATTGTCGCGCAGGTGCACTTTGAGCGGTGTGCGCTGGTGGTCGAGTATGGGCACGTAGAGGTTGAGCATCGTTTCCTTTCCGGGAAAGGCCGAAGGGCAGTACTTCGAGAACATCGTCATGAAGCACGTGTCCCAAATCCAGATTTGGTCGTCGTAGCAATTCTCGTCAAGGTAGGGCGAGGCCGGTAGCCCGGCCGGCCCGCGGCGAACACGTCCGGCAGCGGTGGCCCAAGTCGTGTGGTAGAGGTTCACCAAGTCGGAGTCGGGAAAGACCGCTTGCGGCACCTCGTGTTGCCAGTCGGGGCGCACAGCATCGGGGGGCAGTTCCTGAAGTTGGGCAAATGAGGGGATTGCAGCCAGTAGCGCGGCTGAGAGTGTGCGTAGAGTTCTTGGGATGTGCATGGTTTTGTGGTTCGGTTGGTGGTGTGGGGTCGGCCATGAAATGGCCTCCTTGGACAACGGCAATAGCGTTGAGGTGAAATGGGGATCCTGGGGGGAAAAAAGAGGGGAAAAGAGATAGAAAAAGAGAGGGGGCAGAGGGGGGAAAGAGGGGGAACAAGTCAGACCATGCGCAATCCCAAGCACGGCAGTGCTCAGGTTTGTGCATGGTCTGTGAATGGATGATACTTAGCCTAT
>DAIRWG010000307.1:0-1114 GCA_036802405.1 Alloprevotella sp. | reverse complement strand
GACAGACCGTCGTACGTCCCACGGGGAATGCATAGTTGATGGTCTGGCACAAAGTAATGGAGTACACAAGAGTTCCCCCCGACTTGCGTCCGGCTATGGTCATTTTCTCGGGTTCACTCACCAGCGTGAAGGTGCCATCGTCATGCCTTACGCCATAGGCGAAAAAGCCTGACAGGTCACGGTAATTGTAATTGAAGAGCCGTTCTCCCGACATCGACACGCTGAAACAGCCATTTCCATCCGCCTTACCTTCATGCTGTATGCTGACCGCATCGCCATAGATATCAACCATACGCACAATGGGGGGCAGCGTGATGAGCGGTTCGTCGACCTTCTTGTTGTCGGGCTGGATGCCGACGATGATCTCGTTGGCATGGCTGAAGCCATCGGCCAGTCCACTCATGTCCGCGTCTCCCGGATGGAGGATGGTGATGTCGAAATAGCCGTTCAGTTGTCCACCCCAACCCCAATTGATGTGGTAGAACCCCTGGCCGTCGGCACCGTCGCACACAAACTCATGGCCATAGTAGGAAGACCATCCGGAATAGAGCACCGGACGGCCGGCTTTCAGCTCCGCATCGAGCAAGCCGCACCACTCGTCGAGCGTACACACACTGCGATTGACATTCATCATCAGGTCGGCATCGTAGCCGAAATAGGTGGCCAATTGCGAGGCAGTGACGTTTGCCCCTGAGGCATCAAGGGTGTAGTCCATCCCGACGGCTGCCCCACAGTGGTGCATGAGGGTGGCCACCGCCAGGGCCTGCTCCTCGGTGTAGTCGCCCGTGTAACCGCCCAGCATGTTGTCCCAATCATACTCCGCGCCACCCCAAATGGCAGGCACGAAGATGCGTTTGGTGCGCGTGGTGTAGGCAGGAATGGTGGCCTTCAGGCAATCGGGGTATTTCCAATAGGCCATCACCTGGGCCATAGCCGTAGCCACACAGCCGGTCAGCGCATGGTCCCTTCCTTTGACCACAGGGCAAAGCTGGTTGTAGGGCACTCCCTGGCTCCACCTGATGTTGCCGAGCAGCGGTGCCACCTTCACCCTGTCATGGGCCGATTGCGCCCGACGGAGGGCCTGCGCAACGCAGTCGGAAGCCCCGGCTTCACC
>DAIRWG010000306.1:0-1145 GCA_036802405.1 Alloprevotella sp. | reverse complement strand
CAAATGCGCCTCCCGCCATGCTCAGCATGGCGGGAGGCGCATTTGCGATGAGATAGCCGGAGTCCGGCTTCACCACTTGGTGAAAGGACGGATGCGGAGTTGCGAATTGTAGTAGCGGCGGTCGCCTGTGACTTCCTGAGCCAGGAAGGGGGCTTTCTCGAAAGGTTCGTCGGGCGCAGAGAGTTCCACCTCAGCCACGACCAGTCCTTCGTTTTCGCCAAAGAATTCATCCACCTCGTAGGTGTGTGCCCCTATGGGCACGAGCCAACGAATCTTGTCGATCACACCCGGCTCGCAAAGGTGCATGAGCGAGATGGCTTCATCGCGTGTGATGGGTTTTTCGAACTCATAGCGTGAAAGTCCGCCGTCGAGCGAGGGGCCCTTGATGGTGAGGAAGCCCTGGTCGTCGCGCAAGCGCACACGAACGGTGCGACCGCGATCGCTGCAGATGTATCCCTGCACAATGTGGCTGTGGGAGGTGGAAAGCGACTTGTAGTCGCCGCTGACCAGAAATTTTCGTTCTATTTCCAATGACATAGGTCGGAAAGTGTGAGGATGGCGAGTCGGAGCACGGGGAAGGTGGCGTGCGGAGCGACATCAGCCTAATGCCCAGTAGGCGAGGACGGCCAACACGGCCAAGAGGAGAAGGGCGATGATGATGCCGCCCACCACGCGCTTGGCTTGACGTGCTTCGCGTGCCTCGCGGGCTTTTTTCTTGAATTTCGATGCTTCGTTCATGGTTGTTATGGGTTTAGTGAGGAAGGCAACTCGCAGTGATTGGGCTTTTAAGCCAAGGGCACAGGAGGTGCGCTTCCTGCGGGTTTACTTGTCGGCAGCGTCCTGTTCGGAGAACTCCATGAGGTAGGCTTTGATGAATCCGTCGATCTTGCCGTCCATCACGCCGTTGACGTCGCTAGTCTGATAGCCGGTGCGATGGTCCTTGACGCGGCGGTCGTCGAACACATAGCTGCGGATCTGGCTACCCCACTCGATTTTCTTCTTTCCGGCCTCGATCTTGGCCTGGGCAGCCTTGCGCTTCTGCAGGGCACGGTCGTAGAGTTGGGAACGGAGGAGTCGCATGGCATTCTCACGGTTTTCGAGCTGCTTGCGGCTTTCGGTGTTTTCGATGAGGATTTCTTCCTCCT
>DAIRWG010000305.1:0-1178 GCA_036802405.1 Alloprevotella sp. | reverse complement strand
AGGCGCGAACCGAACGTGTCGTGCATTTCCTTGAATATTTCGGTGGCGGAAAGCCATTGCACCTCTGTGGCGGCTTCTTCCGCATCCGTGGCCTCAGGAGCGCGGAATATTTTCTGGAAAGCTTCGCAGAGGGCGGAGGCTTTGTAGTAGGCACGGTTGTGCTGCTGCACCCGGGCTTCCTCCTCCTTGCTCAGATAGTAGGGCTGGCCTTGCGCAAGCTCGTGGAGCAGCTGGGCATAGAGCTGGTCATAGTCGATGGGCGTGTCGCAGTCGATGAGGTGGTCCACCTCCTGACAGTAGAATCGGCGCGAACCGGTGGGGTCGGTCAGGAGTTCGCCCGTGTTGCTCGTGCCGATGAAGGAGGCCGTGCGGCGGAGCTGCTCGAAGTTTCGCGCACGCGGACGGCGCACGCTGATTGTGCCGAGCTGCATGAGGTTCTTGAGTTTGGTCATCTGTGCGGGGGAGTAGCGGTCGAATTCGTCAAGGTTGATGAGGGCGTAGCGGCAGAGCGGAAACTCGAGGTTGGTGCGTGCGGCGAGTTCAAACTTGTCGGTGAAGTAAGGGCGCAGCGCTTCGGGCAGGAGCATGCGGCAGAAGGTGCTCTTGTGCTGTCCCTGCTCGTGGCTGATGAGGATGAGTGCGAGCTGGTTGGAGGGAGATTGAAGCACGCCGTGGGGTGAGTCGGGTGAATCGGTACCGTTTTCCCCGATTTCGGGCTCCAGGACGGCGCGTCCTTGCCACTGGCGCACCATGGCACGCATCCAGCAGCCGAAGGCAGTGAGCCAGAGCGGATGGTCGGACACGCGCCGGGCGAGCGGCGTGAGGCGGTCGGTGCCGTCCCACGCGGGCAGATGCTGGAGGTAGGCGTCGAGCGGATGATACTGGGGCATGAGGCGCGAGTGGAGGATGCGCGTCACGTCGCGGTCCCAGCAGGGGATGCCGCATTCGTGCAGATGGAGCACGATGGTGTTGAGTGCCACGTCGTTGAGGAGGTGGAACTTCTGGTCGCTCTCCACGCATTCGGCTTCCTCGAATCGGGCATCGAAGCGGTGGCGCACTTCGGCGCAGTGTTCGAGCAGATTATAGCGCACCTCGTAGTGCTGCTGCAGAAACAGTTTCACTTGTGCGGTGTTGGCCTGCAGCTGCTGTCCGTAGGTGGAGGGGACGGGGGCATTCTC
>DAIRWG010000304.1:0-1187 GCA_036802405.1 Alloprevotella sp. | reverse complement strand
TGGTTTACTCCATACTCTATAAGACGAGCGACCGACCTTTGGCCGAGCGCATAGACTTCCGCACATTGGACAGCGACTTGCGTGCCGAACTGCGCAGCAACGGCATCAACATCGACTACCATTTCTATGTGACGACCACCGATGGGCGCGAGGTCTACCGTTGTCCCGACTACGTGGCCGATGGGGAGGACTTTACCTACAAGCAAGTGCTCTACCCCAATGATCCGACGGCGCAGATGGGGTTGCTCTACATTCACTTCCCCGATATGCAGCGCTACATTTTCAACAGTGTGCGCTTCATCATCCCAGCCATCATCTTCACACTGGTGTTGCTCGTGGTTTTCATCTTCACCATCTACACCATTTTCCGGCAGAAGAAACTGACTGAAATCAAGAACGACTTCATCAACAACATGACGCATGAGTTCAAGACACCGATTTCCAGCATCTCTTTGGCTGCACAGATGCTGAGAGACCCCGCAGTAGCTAAGAGCGATGCCATGTTCAAGCACATTTCGGGCGTCATTGTGGATGAAACGAAACGTTTGCGTTTCCAGGTGGAGAAGGTGTTGCAAATGTCGATGTTCGACAAGAAAGCCGCCACCTTTAAGCGTAAGGAAGTGGATGCCAATTGCCTCGTGCACGACACGGTCAACACATTCCGCCTCAAGGTGGAGGCAGCAGGGGGCACCATCGATGCCCACTTGGATGCAGAAGATGCCATTGTGTTTGTCGACGAAATGCATTTCACAAACGTCATTTTCAATCTCATGGACAATGCCGTGAAGTACAAGTCGGCAGATCGTCCGCTTCACTTGGAAGTGAGCACGCGCAACGATGGCAACCACTTGCAGGTGAGCATAGCCGACAATGGCATCGGCATACGTCGGGAGGATCTGAAGAAAATCTTCGAGAAATTCTACCGCGTGCATACGGGCAACCGCCACGATGTCAAAGGCTTCGGTTTAGGTCTGGCATATGTGCACAGTGTGGTCAAGGCCTTGGGAGGCAGCATTCATGCAGAAAGCGACTTCGGAAAAGGCACAAAGTTCATCATCACCCTTCCTTTGATGGGCTGAACAAGCAGATGTTCCAGCAAGAGGGAAAAAAGCAAAATTTAATCAGATAACTAGGGTGTCCTGTTTGATGTTCTCATTTCGCATGCGTCAAGGGCGGGCTGAAAGCCC
>DAIRWG010000303.1:0-1203 GCA_036802405.1 Alloprevotella sp. | reverse complement strand
CGAGAATGCCTAAGAATCAGCCGCATTTTGTGCAACTTTTCTGAAAAATGCGATTATTTCCTTCAGCTATGGGCAGAAATATAGGCATATCTGTCCTTTTTCATGCATATCTGTCACGCTTTTGGGATGCATTCCTGCCCCATCGCATGGAGAAGCACGATTAGTTATCTGATTATCAACTGCAAAGATAGAAAATAAATTCGTCAAAATGCTTGAAACGCCTCGCTAACCACCATTTTTCAACTACTTAGCGAAGCATTTCAAATCGAAAACCTCGCCAACGCTCCATGAAGCGGCCTCATCAGCTGCAAAGCGCGAACCCATGCGGCTCACTTCACGCGAATCATGCTCAGTCCGTCGCGCTCGGGCAGGATGAGCTGCTCCACACGGGGGTCGGCCGCCACATGGTCGTTGAAACGGCGAATGGCAACGGTCTGAGCATCGCGGTCGTAGGCGGGGTCGATCACATGGCCGTCCCACAGCACGTTGTCGGCCAGGATGAGCGAACCGGGGTGCATGTAAGGCATGAGCAGCTCGTAGTAGTCCACATATTCGCGCTTGTTGGCATCGATGAAGGCCACGTCGATGCTCAGCTGCATGGGCGGGAGGAGCTGGAAGATGTCGCCCACCAGCATCTCCACCCGGGCCTCGTAGGGAGCCTGCTCAAGCCAGGGGCGTGTGAAGCACTCCTGTTCGTCGTTGATCTCGAAGGTGTAGACGGTGCTGCCTTTCTCCATGCCCGAGGCCATGGCCAGGGCGGAATAGCCGGAATAGGTGCCGATTTCCACCACCGTTCGCGGCCGTGCCAGCTGCATGAGCATGCGCAGGAGCTGCCCTTGCAGATGGCCCGATGCCATGCGCGGGCGGAGCAGATGGAGATTGGTGGCGCGGTAGAGGCGCTGCAGATAGGGATCGGGCAGTGTGCTGTGTTGAAGTATGTAGTTTTCCATAATGGTGTGAAATGGATGGGCGGAAGGGTATGACAGAAAAAGCGGAAGGGCTGAAAGGTGCGGGTGTGCACTTTTCAACCCTTCAGGCATTTGATGGCTTTCAGTTCTTTATTTTGAAAGAGGTGAGCCAGCCGCAAGCCCGTGTGACTCACTGGCCAACTCATGTAGCTCAGTTGGGGTACGTTTCCTCGCCCTCGCTCTCGAAGAGGTTGCGCACGATGTTCATCTCCATGAAGGAAGTGCGCTGCTCCTT
>DAIRWG010000302.1:0-1204 GCA_036802405.1 Alloprevotella sp. | reverse complement strand
CACGAGGTCGCACCATTCTTTCGTACACAATATATCCTTCGTCCGCACGTTGTTCTAATTATTAAATGGGTGATTCGCTGAGCAAAGGTAGTGAGAATAGAAATTTTATAGTAACTTTGACCGCAAAAAATGACCGCACACGAATGAATTTAAAGCGATACAGTCCACTCCTCGCCCTCTTGGCCCTCACTTTGCAAGCCCAAGAAAGCACATCGTCCTTCAATGCCCTACGGCTGCCCGCCTCCTCGCACGTTTCCGCGCTCGGAGGGCAGAACGTCACGCTCATCGAGGACAATCCCGCTGCCGGGTGGAACAATCCCGCACTGTACGCCAACGTCAGCGACCGCTCCCTCGGCCTCGACTTCATGACCTACTTCAGCTCGTCCACCTGGATGGGCGCACAGTTCGTCAAAGCCCTGGGCGAACGCCACACCGTGGCAGCCCATGCCCACTACCTCAACTACGGGTCGATGGACGAAACCGACGCCTCGGGCAGCACCATCGGGCGGTTCAGCGCCAAGGACATCACCATCGGCGGCGGCTACAGCTACCTCATGTCCGACCGCTGGAGCGGCGGAGCCAACCTCAAGTTCCTCTTCTCCAACCTGGCCGACTACTCCGCCATAGCCATGGCCGTCGACCTCGGCCTCAACTACTACAACGACGAGTCCGACCTCAGCCTCGCCCTCACCCTGCAAAACCTCGGCACGCAGCTCAAGGCCTACGACGAGTCCGTGCACACCCATCTGCCCTTCGCCATCAACCTCGGACTGACCAAGGGGCTCAACCACCTGCCGGCACGCATCCACCTCACCCTTGTCGACCTCAACCGCTGGAAAACCTCCTACTACGCACTGCCCGACACCGAGGCCAAGGCCCCAGGCTTCACCCGCAAGGCGCTCAACCACCTTGTCGTGGGCCTCGACATCCTGCCCACCGACCAGGTCTACCTCTCGCTGGGCTACAACTTCCGCCGCGCCTACGAGCTGAAAGCCTCAGGCAAGTCGCACCTCGCAGGCATCTCGGCCGGAGCCGGGCTCAACCTCAGCCGCCTGCAGTTCGGCTTCTCCTATGCCAAGTACCACATGGCCGGCAACTCGCTCATGTTCACCGCGGGCTACAAGCTCTGACCCCCCGTGCCCATTGATAAGGGTGTTCAGTTTGATGTTCGCATTTTTAATCCAACAAGCATTCGTGTGAGCGG
>DAIRWG010000301.1:0-1222 GCA_036802405.1 Alloprevotella sp. | reverse complement strand
TTAGTTGCCGATTATTTGAGGAAAAATGTGCATTCTGTCACCTTGGCGTCTTTGTCCTCGCGTGTGTGCGCGCGTACACGTATATATGGAGTGAACGTGCTGGATGGGGGCTGACTGCGCAAAACGACTGGCGTCAGTGATGCGGAATCTGGCTGAAGGTGTGGCACCCTTTGGCATAGTAGAGCCAGAGGATGCTTCTGTGGAACCTTTCTGCAATGTTGTGGCCGCCATCGATGGCCTTTTGCAGATTTTCCGCGCGCGATGCTTCGAAGTCGGGACGCATGTCGTGGAAGGCCTGTCGGGCACGCATCACGGCACGGAAATTGGGCCAGTCGAGTTTGGTGAGGAATTGCAAGGCGGCCACCCAGTCGAGCAGGGTGCGCATCCGCATCACGGGGCGCAGTTCATCGGCCGGGAGGTTTTTGTAGAGCATGAGCAGGTTGTTGCGGAAATTGAGGAACGTCTTGCGCGGATGGCCGGCATTGAGCGTGCCTCCTCCCACATGGTAGGCCACACTCTCGGGCACACAGGTCACTTGACGGCCTCGGCAGCGCAGACGCCAGCACAGGTCGATTTCCTCCATGTGGGCGAAAAACCGTCCGTCGAGCCCGCCGCTCTCCCGCCAGTCGGAGGCACGCACGAGCAGGGCTGCTCCTGTGGCCCATAGCAGTTGGCAGGGGGTGTCGTACTGTCCGTAGTCGCGCTCCACGGTGCCGAAGATGCGTCCCCGGCAGAATGGATAGCCGTAGCGGTCGAGAAATCCGCCTGCTGCGCCGGCGTATTCGAAACTCCCTTTGTCGGTTTGTGCCAGCAGTTTGGGTTGGCACGCTGCCACTTCGGGATGCTGCTCCATGTGCTGGAGCAGCGGGCTGAGCCAATGGGGCGTGACTTCCACATCGGAATTGAGAAGCAGGTAGTAAGGGGCATCGATTTGTGCCAAGGCTTGGTTGTAGCCTTCGGCGAAGCCGTAGTTTTGGGGCAAAGGCAGTTGCACGACCGAAGGGAATTCACGGCTCAGCATGTCGAGCGAACCGTCGGTCGATCCGTTGTCGGCCACAATGACGAGGCCTTCTTCGCTGGAGTGTTCCACTACCGATGGCAGGAATCGGCGCATCATGTCGATGCCGTTCCAGTTGAGTATGACAACGGCTATCTTGTTGGTTTGAATCATGAGTGAATGGACGTGTTAACGGGTTGACTTCGGCTTATTCTGCTTTGCTGG
>DAIRWG010000300.1:0-1337 GCA_036802405.1 Alloprevotella sp. | reverse complement strand
ACAAGGAGCCGACCGTCTTTGAGTTCTATTCTTGCCATGGATTGTTTGTCGTTTTTGGGTGAATGTCGTTGTTTAAGCCCGGCGGGTGTTCGCCACATATTGGAGAGCGCTTCCGGCTTTGAACCAGCTGATCTGCAGGTCGTTGTAGGTATGGTTGGCCATTATGGTGCTTACGGTGCCGTCAGCGGCTTCGATTTCGACCTTTACGGGTGCCCCTGGAGTGATGCCGGCAGCATGCACAGTGATGCGGCATCCGGGCTTCACAAGCTGGTAGTCGTCGGGGCGGGTAAAGGTGAGTGCAAGCACTCCCTGCTTCTTGAGGTTCGTTTCGTGTATGCGGGCAAAGCTCTTGGCCAGCACGGCTTTCACTCCAAGCAGGCGTGGCTCCATGGCAGCATGTTCGCGGCTGGAACCTTCGCCATAGTTGTCCTCGGCCACGATGACACTGCCGCCGAATGCATCGCGTGCATGCTGGGCGGCCTGCCACACAGGGCATTCCTCTCCACTCACGGGGTCGGCGGTAAGGCCTGTATGCTCCGTAAAGGCATTGAGTGCTCCGAGCAAAAGATTGCGCGAGATGTTGGCCAGATGGCCACGGTAGCGCAGCCAGGGACCAGCCATGGAGATGTGGTCGGTGGTGCATTTGCCCTTCACCTTGATGAGCAGCGGCAAATGAAGGAAGTCCTTTCCATCCCAGGCGGGAAAGGGTTGCAGCAGCTGCAGACGCTCGCTTTCGGGGCTGACGGCAATGCGCACTGCTTCGTCGGGGCTGATGTGGCGCGAGGGGGCCACACGGGCTGCCTCGTCAAGCAGATAGCCGCTGTCGGGCAATTGCAGGCCATGCGGTTCGAAGCCTTGCCATTCGGGCATGAGCGAGGGATGCTGGTCAAGACGCCCCGTAAACGCAAAGCCTACGGCCACTTCGGGCGAAGCAATGAAGGCACAGGTGTGGGGGTTGCCGTCGGCACGCTTGGCGAAATTGCGGTTGAATGTGGTGACGATGGTGTTTGGCCGTGACTTGTCGGCCTCAGTGCCGTCGGCGTTAAGCCGTTGCCACTGCCCGATGCAGGGACCGCAGGCATTGCTCATGACGATGACTCCTGCCTGACGGAACAGGTCCAGAATGCCGTCGCGCTCGGCAGTGAGACGTACGAGTTCCGAACCTGGGCACACGATGAGGCGGCTCTTGAGCTGCCGGCCCGCACGTAGCCCTTCACGCAGCACAGAGGCAGCACGTGCAAGGTCCTCATAGGAAGAATTGGTGCATGACCCGATGAGGCACACGTCGACGGGGATGGGCCAGGCACTTTGGGTGGCATCGTGACCCAACGCCGCGA
>DAIRWG010000299.1:0-1341 GCA_036802405.1 Alloprevotella sp. | reverse complement strand
GATACAAAGCCCTTCGTGCTCACCAGCGCGGAGGGTCTTTTGTGTTTATGCCCTTTGGTTGTCTGGCTTTGGCCTCGAAACGCAAAAGGACAAATCTCGTGTCCGGCCTCGCCCAATCGCAAAACAATTCGTAACTTCGCACACACATACCAACACCACAAACCCTATGCACCTACGAAAGCGAAGCCGCGAGGAAATGTTCAACACGCTCACGCATCTGGCCGGAGTCGTGTTTACATTGGCCGCGGCCTGGGTGATACTCAAACTCGGCTACGAGAGCAATTGGAAGAATGCCTTCGGGGTCACCTTTTTTACCTGTGGCATGCTGCTGATGTATGCCGCCAGCACCCTCTACCACTGGTGGATGCCCGGCAAGGGCAAGCGGCGCCTGCGCGTGCTTGACCACATCAGCATCTACGTCATGATAGCCGCTTCCTACACCCCCATCTGCGTGGGCGTGGTGGGCGGAGCCTATGGTTGGACCATGTTCGGCCTGCTGTGGGCCATAGCCGTGGGCGGTGCCGTCTACAAGATCACGGCCATCAACCGCTTCCCGCGACTTTCCCTCCTCATCTATCTGCTCATGGGCTGGGCCTTCATTTTCATGGCCGAACCCGTGTGCCGCAACATCTCGACTTCCGCGCTCTGCGCCATCGGGGCGGAAGGACTGTTCTACACCTCCGGCACCTATTTCTTTGCCCACGACAGCCGTCCCTACTTCCACGGCGTGTGGCACATTTTCGTGCTGCTTGGCAGCGTGGCCCATTGGTTGGCCATCCTGCTGGTGCTCATGGACTGAAATACGATTTGGCAAAAATACTACTCTCTAACAATACAACACAATGAAGAATCCCGTTTCCACCGCACAGGCTCCTGCAGCCATCGGTCCCTACAGCCAGGCCATCGAGGCCAACGGCACAGTTTACGTTTCCGGCCAACTTCCCATCGATCCTGCCACCGGTGCATTTGCCGAAGGCGGCATCAAGGAGCTCACCCGCCAGTCGCTCACCAACATCCAGCACATTCTGGAGGAAGCCGGCCTCACCATGGCTCATGTGGTGAAGACTTCCGTGTTCCTGGCCGACATGGCCGACTTTGCCGAGATGAACGAGGTGTATGCCACCTTCTTCGAAGCTCCCTTTCCTGCCCGTTCGGCCGTGGCCGTGAAGACCCTTCCCAAGGGTGCCCGCGTGGAAATCGAGTGCATCGCCGTGAAGTGACTATGCCACAAAGGGCCACAATGATGCATGAAGACCCTGCGGCGGAGTTTTTACCACTAAGAAGCACGAAGTGACACGAAGCCGTGCGGCGGAGTTTTTACCACTAAGAAGCACGAAGTGA
>DAIRWG010000298.1:0-1350 GCA_036802405.1 Alloprevotella sp. | reverse complement strand
CTAATGCCTCAAATCCTTCCGTTTCCTCAACAGGCTTCAGCTTGAAGTATCCGGGAGTGGACAATGCTTATTTGGGTGACCATGCTACGAACAACTTGGGCATGTGGACAACTGATGAGGCAGACTCTCAGAACGATGCAGGTTCCTGCTATCAGATTGCACTGGCCGACGTGAGCGACATCGTCAACGTGGGCATTGCTTCTTTCGACCACAACACGGCTGTGAATGAAGCCCAAGGCAACTACCTCACCGCAGGCAGCAACGATGCAGCCGTGCATGCTGCCAAGGAGGCTGCCCAGAGCGCCACTACGCTGGCTCAGCTCGATGCTGCTTATGAGAAGCTCACTCGCTACGCCTATCCCGAGGCTGGTGCCTACTACCTCATCAAGAACGTTTCTACAAGCGAGTATGTACATACTGATAAAGTGACGGCAAACACCGATGGCATTTTGAGTGATGCGAATGTGTACCGTGGTGCCTCCTCCAATTTCGTGGCCAAGCTTTGGCAGTTCGAATCTGACGAAAATGGAAGCTATTATGTGAAGGATGCAAACAGTAGCGCCTATTTCTCCAGCAATAATGGAGAAGACAAGAACATCTATTTGACCACGGAGGCTGCATCCAAAGGCTCCTTTACCTTGAAGGCTTTCCCCAGTGTGAACACTGAAAACGCTAATATCAATCTTCAGCTTCGCTTGAACGATGTGAATCGTATGAATGCTTATCATGGTCCTGGCTATACAGATCTTTCGTATTGGGATGGTGGTGACAATCCCGATGGAGATGCCGGAAGCTACTGGACCTTCGAGAAGGTGACTGCCATTCCTGTGCAGATCCTCGAGACCGGTTGGACCTCCGTGTGCTATCCTTTCGCAGTGACGATTCCTGCTGAGAGCACGGTGAAGGCTTACTATGCCGAGAATACGACCACGGATGGTCTGCAGCTGAATAAAGTGGAGGGCAATGTGATTCCCGCCAATCAGGGTGTGTTCCTCGTGAATATGGAGGGGGCTACCACCGTGAACCTCGAAATCACGAACGACGCCACCGCCTCCCTTGACAATAACCACTTCAGCGGAGCCACTGCCAAGCGTGAGGGCTTTGCCGGAAGCGACACCTATCTGCTCGGCAAGAGCAATAATGACGATAAGCCTGCCCTGCTGAAGTCCACCCTCACTTGGGTGCCCGCCAACAAGGCTTACTTCCTTGCTTCCAAACTGAGCAACGGCCTCTCTAAGCTCAGCCTCTCCTTCGGCCAGAACACCGGCATCGAGGATGCTGCTGCCAATGCCGCTCAAAGCGAAACCTACTACGACCTCAACGGCCGCGTGGTGCTCTATCCGCAGCACG
>DAIRWG010000297.1:0-1400 GCA_036802405.1 Alloprevotella sp. | reverse complement strand
TGGGCAATGTGCTCTACGCCCTGCTGCTCCGCCGCCTGCCCACTCGGGCGCTTGCCGTGCTCGCCGTGCTGCTCTCGGGCGGTCTGGCATGGTTTGCCACGACCGACCAGTCGGGCTACGGCTCCATCGGCGTGGGCTGGACGGCCGATGCCGTCAACCTCCTGGGCGGTTCGCTGCGCATGCTCTGCCCCTTTACCCTCGGACTTCTTTCGGCGCGCATTTTCCGCCCCCTGAGGGTGCGCGGCGCCTTCTGGCTCTGCACGTTGGTGCTGCTGGCCCTGTTCCTCGTGCCCTACATCGAGGGCAGCAGCCACTTGAGCTGGAACGGCGTGTTTGAGTCGGTGTGCATCATCGGAGTGTTTCCCCTTCTGGTGTGGCTGGCCGCTTCGGGCACGACAACCGACCGCTGGAGCACCCGCATCTGCGCCTTTCTGGGCGACCTCTCCTTCCCGCTCTACATCGTGCACTATCCGCTGATGTATGCCTTCTACCTCTGGATGATCCACACCGGCCGCAACACGTTCAGCCAGACCTGGCCCGTGGCGCTTTGTGTGGTCCTGGCCAGTGTGGCCTTGGCCTGGGTGTGCCTGATATGCTACGACCGTCCTCTCCGCCGTTGGCTGAGCCGCAAGGCACGATGAAAGCGTGCATTTCCCCTCAATTAAGAAATCACTCCGAACAGCAAAACCCTCGTTTATGACCACCGCACTCATACTCATCCAGTTTGCCATCGTCATGGCACTCATCTTCAAAGGCGCCCGTGTGGGCGGCATCGGCCTCGGCATCTACGGCATGGTGGGGGTGTTCATCCTCGTGTTCGGCTTCGAGATGAAACCCGGCCATCTGCCCGTCGACGTGATGCTCATCATCGTGTCGGTCATCACGGCAGCCGCGGCCCTGCAAGCGGCCGGCGGACTTGACTACCTGGTGGGGCAGGCTGCCCGTTTCCTGCGCCGCCATCCCTCGAAAATCACCTACTATGGGCCGCTCACCACCTGGCTCTTCTGCCTCGTGGCCGGCACGGCCCACACCAGCTACTCGCTCTTGCCCATCATTTCGGAGATAGCCACCAACTCCCGCATCCGCCCCGAGCGTCCGCTGAGCGTGGCCACGATTGCCGCCTCGCTCGGCATCACGGGCAGCCCCGTGTCGGCCGCCACGGCCGCTCTCATCAGCACCGACCTGCTCGGCTGCCACGGCGTGGAACTGAAGGACATCATGCTCGTGTGCATCCCCGCCTCGCTGGTGGCCATACTGGTAGCCGCCTTCGTGCAAAACCACGTGGGACGCGAACTCGACGACGATGAGGAATATCGCCGTCGGGTGGCAGCAGGGCAGATTGATTCCGAGCGCGACAGCCAGCTCATCGACCGCCTGGTGAAGCATCCCGACCCGCGTGC
>DAIRWG010000296.1:0-1494 GCA_036802405.1 Alloprevotella sp. | reverse complement strand
GGTTCACCATTCCTCGCGTTCCGTGACCTGTCGGTCCTCCACGTGCCAGATGCGGCGTGAGGCGATGTGAGGAAACTGGTGCTCGTCGTGGCTCACCACCACGATGGCACAATGCTGCGCCATGCCTCTGAGCATGTCGTAAAGTTCGGAGCGGGAAGCTTCGTCAAGGTGCGTTTCGGGTTCGTCAAGCAGCAGCAGGTCGGGTTTCGACACGAAGGCCCTGGCCAACAAGGTGCGCTGCCATTGTCCGCCGCTCAGGTCGGAAATGGGGCGCGAGGCCAGGTCGGCAATGTGAAACGTGCGGAGCGTCTCTTTCACCTGCGCCTTGTGTTCCGCCGTAAACCGCTGCAGCAGCCCCTTGCGGCAGGCCAGTCCCGAGAGCACGATTTCCTCCACCGTGGTGGGAAACTGGCGGTCGATGTGGCGGTACTGCGGCAGGTAGCCCACCACCACGCCCTTCCGGCGTTCGATGCGGCCACGGGTGGGCGGCAGCAGTCCCGCAATGAGGCGGAGCAGGGTGGTCTTGCCGCCACCGTTTGGGCCCGTCAGCACGATGAAATCGTACTTTTTGATCGTTTCCTCGATGTGGCACAGCACGTGGCGTTCGCCGTAGCTCAGGCACACATTGTGAATGTGCAGCACATCATCGTGCAGATTCTCACTCATGATTCAATGTTTTTGCGATGGCTTGCATCTGGGCGGGCACATCGTAGTCCAACGGGTTGATCACCGCAAGCTTTGCCTTCAGCTCGTCAGCCATGCGGCGGGCCGCTTCGCCCCGGTGCTCTTTCGACACGAACACCACGCTCACGCCCCGCGCCCGGCAGGTGTTGAGCAATTGCTGCATGCGGTGGGCGGAAGGCTCCTTGCCGTCGTGCTCCACCGAAAGCTGCTGCAGGCCAAACTGACGGGCAAAATAGCCCAGGGCGGGATGGTAGATGAGGAAGGCGCGCTGCTCCAGAGGCTTCAGTTCGGTGGCCAAGGCCGTGTCGAGCTGGTCCATGCTGCGGTCGAACAGGGCCAGCCTTTGCCTGAAATAGTCCGCATTCACCGAGTCACGAAGGCACAGGGCCGTGCAGGCATTTTGCGCCATTGTCCTCAGATTGTCAGTCGACATCCACGTGTGCGGATCCATGCTGTCGCTTCCATCGTGCGAGTGGTCGGCATCGTAGATGGGGCGGATGCCTTCGCCCAGGTCCACCATCTGCACTTCGGGCGCATTTTCCGCCATCTTTGGCAGGATGGTGCGTTCGAATCCCAGCGATCCGGCACGGAAAAGCAGCACGCTGTGGTTGAGTTCCATCATTTGCCGGGGCGTGGGCTCGTAGGTTTCGGGGCTGGCGCCTTGCGGCATGAGGGTGTGCACCTCATATTTGTCGCCCGCAATGGCTTCCACCACATAGCGTAGCGGTTCGATGCTCACGCTCAGCACCTCGCGGTCGGAGCGTTGCGCGGATTGGCAGCCGCACAGCCACAGCGTGATGCCGAAAAGCA
>DAIRWG010000295.1:0-1590 GCA_036802405.1 Alloprevotella sp. | reverse complement strand
TCCAGCACGGGGTGCATCATCTGGCAGGGCTGGCACCAGGTGGCAAAGAAGTCGACCAGCACGAGGCGGTCGGAATGGATCACGTCGTTGAATGTTTCCATAGCTTTTTTCTGAGTGGATTGGTTAAGAAATCAGGATACTTGCTCTGCCGGCGGAGCCACCTTGAACACGATGCGAAACGATCCGTCGCGATAGCTGGTGCTGGTGATGCGAAACGCTCCGATCTGTCGCGTCGACTCCACGTGGCGGCCGATGCAGGGGCACACATCATAGTCGCCTATGCGCACCAGCCGCAGCGTTTCGCTGGCATCATCGGGCAGCTTGTCGAGTTTCACCCCTTCGGGAATCGTGTCGCGTGTGACGTATTCGTAGGTCACGGGCAGGTCGTCGGAAATCAGGCGGTTGATGGTCTGTTCAATCTCCGCCACCTGCTCTGCCGACGGGCATTCGGGCAGGTCGAAGTTGATCTTGCTTTTCTTACGCTCGATGTGCGCATTCTTCGAGCGTTCGCATCCGAACATCCTCACCATCGTCTGGTTGAGCAGATGTTCGGCCGTGTGCGAGGGTTCATGTTCACTCTTGTGGTGCGCATTCAGTTGGGGTTCTTCCGTCATGTCGTGTGTGTAAGGGGATGAGAATGGTCAGTTTGTGGCAGTTTCCTTTCCCGCATCGGTCCAGCCGACGAATCCGGTGGCCAGTTCCACCACTTTGAATCCCTTGCCCGTGAGCAGCGCGGCTGCCTTCTTGCTCCGCTTGCCGCTCCGGCAGTACACGGCGATGACCGCGTGCCTGCGCAGCCGTGCCTTGGCCTGCTTGGCAAAGTCGTCCTTCGTCACGTCGATGTTCAGTGCATTCGGCAAGTGTCCTTGGGCATATTCCTCAGCCGTGCGCACATCCAGACGCACCACCGAAGGTTCGGCTATCGCGCGGCTGAACGCTTCCACGTCCAGGCTTTCATAGCCATCCTGCTTTTGCAGGGAAGAACATCCTGTCAGGCCGCAGAGTAAGGCCGAGAGAACGAGATAGAGGTGCTTCATGGGAAAGTGAGATGTATCGTGTAAGTAAATTAAATGAGATGGCCGCATGGCCCCACCCCGTGTTCGCTAGGCAGAAGCTGAAGGGGGCAATTCTTTGGGCATGGCCTGTTTTCCCCTCCCCCGCACTTTCTCTGGCTGTAGGGGGAGGAAACAACGATATGCAAAAATAGCAACTGTTGACGAAACGGCCAAGCAGCACGACAGCCTATTGCCCCCCAGACTGTCATTTACCCTCACGCATCATTTTCTGAAACTGACAGTCCTTAGGGCTTTCACATTCTTCAGATCTTGATCTAAAGAATCGTAAACCTTTGGCCACATACTTTGCGCAAATGAGATGATCTACTAAATTTGTAGGCTTTTACACTTTTGGCTTCATTGTTTTGAATACCCGTTCAACGTTCAACTTCTTTGCATGATATGGCAGTTTCCGATGCTCGAAAATACACAAAGGACTACGTCATCCGCCTGCTCGATGGCGTAATCGGCAAAACTTTGGGGGGGGGGTAGATTTTTCCCATCAGTTCGACCGTACGGGCAAGGGCGAGAAGAT
>DAIRWG010000294.1:0-1627 GCA_036802405.1 Alloprevotella sp. | reverse complement strand
TTGGTCTGCACGTAGTGGTACACGTCCATGATGGCCGTTTCCGTTACGCTGGCGATGGTATAGTCCATCATCGAGCCCTTCATGCCCTCGTCCAGGCGCTTGATGGAGTCGCGGAGGTCGGAAGCCTGGATGAGCACGTTCTGCGAACTCTTCTTCTCCTTTCCGCTCTTCTCGTCAAGCGTGATGAACACGAGTTTTGCACGGAAGAATCGGTCGGCGCTGTCGTCGCCCGGGGCCTCGAAAAGCTCAGCATAGCGGGCGCGCTTGATGTCGCTCACTTCGAATTCGCCCGTCATGAAGGGGGTGATTTCCTCGATGATGCGGCGTTCGGCTTCGGTGAAGTTGAGGGCGTCCACCAGATAGGGCTCGTTCACCTTTTTCACCAGACCATTCTCCATGGTCTTTTCATATTTCACTTTGCATTCAAACCATTCTTTGTTCATGTCGTCGATGTGTGTATGTTTTGATTCTGAGTAGTTAAGTCTGCGTATTGCGTCGTTTGAACGGGCAAAGTTAGCAAAATCTTTTATGATTCCTCGTTTTGGGCCGCGATTTTGTTTCCTTTCCGGCCTGCTGGCGCTGTCGGATTTGCTGATGCTGTCGGATTTGCTGATGCTGTCGGTTTTGCTGATATGGGGTGCATCGGTGTTTATGCGCCAAGGCATCCACGCGAGAGGCCGATGGGGTGGTGCGCCCTGTGGCGGCACTTCGCCGTCATTTTGCTTGAAGCAGGGCGGTGCGTGGGTCGGATGTGTGCGGAAGGGATTCTTGCAATTGTTCTATTTCACGGATTTTGCCCGAGTAAACTGCGGTGTTCAAAAATGTGAAAGCATCTTATATTTTTTAGTTTATCCCGCGAAAGTCCCAAAGTCCCAAAGTCCCAGGGGGTGGGACACTTTTATGCTATCATTGATTATCAGTGAGTTAGCTCTTTTCTCTCTTTTTATATAGGACTGGGACTTTTGGGACTTTGGGACTTTGGGACATTCAGCCCGATGGGCCATTCGTGTGGATCAGTGTGCTGAAATTGGAAGATTTGTCGGATTTTCTTTTTCTCCTCGGTGCGGGATTCATGGTGCGCATGCGGTGTAGCCGACGTGGAGCGGTGCTTAACGGATGAGTTTTACCTGACCCTTGCCTCGGGTGAACGGCCCATAGGCGATGGCCTGGTGCGGACACACGTGGTAGCACGCCAGGCAGTGGCTGCAATGGTCGCCCCAATGCGGATGTCCGCTGCTGTCGGCCGAGATGTTGCGTTGCGGACAGCTGCGGAGGCAACTTCCGCATCCAGTGCAGTGGCCGGTGGCCTTGAATCGGTGCGGGGCGGTCAGCAGATGACGGAAGAGCCATCCGAGCACGTAGGTTTTCAGTCCGGGCATGCTTCCGGGGGTGATGCAGTCGGGAGTGAAAGGCCGTCGGTTCAGGATGGATGGCACGATGCGTTGCTCGATCAGTCGGTCGCCCCCGGCGCGCTTCGATGCCTCCACTTCGGCGGTGTCCACATCGAATCCCGGCAGGCAGACGTAGGTGTTGCGCTGCTGCAGGGAGTGCACGGCATGGAGTGGCCATCCCTTCCGCTGGAGCAGTTTGCGCAGCACGCGGTCGGTGCGTCCGATGTCGTCGCCGC
>DAIRWG010000293.1:0-1689 GCA_036802405.1 Alloprevotella sp. | reverse complement strand
GTGCGGTGTTGGCCTGCAGCTGCTGTCCGTAGGTGGAGGGGACGGGGGCATTCTCTGCGTGGGAAGGTTTGGGGAATTTCGCGGTGTCGGCACGGTGGGGCTGAATGCTTTCGCTCAATGCAGGCTGAGAGCCTTTGCTTGACGATGGCCAAATGCCGCGCTCCTGCAGCTTCTGCATGAGCTTCCGGATGAGGGTTATCACCGCTTCGGCGGTGAGGTGGGCATAGCGCGCCAGCACTTCTTTCACTTTTCGGAGAATGTCCTTCAGCGTGGGGGCATTCTGCTTGGGGGTAGGGTTGTTTTCCATTTTCATCTGTTTCATAAGTTCCAATCATGGTTCGCACAGGATGGGCGATTCTCGGTTGTTGGACGATGCCAGCCAAGGCGGCATCGGTTCCCTTTCGGTTCTTCAATTCGGAGTGATTGGTTCTTTAGGTTTGTGTTTGAATGACCTTACAAAGGTAGTGATAATTTCCGACACGACCAAACGAATTGTCGCGTTAAGGATACGAATGTCACAGGATGGGACGTGGTGACAGCAAGTTTTCGCGCCTACGCGCGCGTTACAGGGAAATGTGCACGTTGCTGTCACTTGTCACTTTTTAGGGTTGGGAGAGTCGGCGGAACAAGCCTAAGGCTTGTGAAAACAAGTCCCGGACTATTTCAAAATAGTCCGGGACTTGTTGAAATTTGCTTGGGACTTGTTTCGGGGCATCCGATTTGCGGAAAAGTGACGGGTGACAGCAAAAAATGTGATTGTTCGGGGGGGGGTACCTCACAAATAGGGTATCCAGTTTGGTGTACTCATTTATAGCCAATCAAAAATGGTTTGGGAAAATTCAGCCACGCTACTTTTCGTATGACTCACCCCGTTAGGGGTGACCTGCGGTATGGGATTGGAATGGAGAGAGCAGATGCTACACTCTATGGATTATACTTCAGATTTTCCAAAACCATTTTTGTTTGACTATAAACAAGGCCACATTGTCCATGTCAGGACGGAAACGTTTCAGGTTATCCTTTCCTTTGGATACCTTGATTACGCTCTTTCCGTCCCTGCTATGGTACACTTCGGAAACTTTTCCACTACCGATTGGCTTTGTATCATCTACAAAATCTCTCACATCGGTGTGCCAATTGCCCGAAGCTATTGCCCATCCCTTGAGGAGTTCTTTCTTTTTCTCCTCAATTCTTCTTTTTGCTTCTGGACGAGTTCGTTCATTCGCTGGGACTGAGCTTTCAGATATTCGTGAGAAAAGTGCATCGATGCGACTCGTTCGTTCTCCTTCTGACACTTTAAGTAGTGTTCTCTTTGGAAGTCGTTTAGAAAGGGGTCGAGCATATGGGTTGTTGGGGGTTATTCGGTTAATAAAGTCATATATCTGCTGCAAAGTTACCGCATCGAAGTTTCCTGCCAAAACTCTTTCGTACAATTCTTTCGTTTCCTCCTTGAATTTTCGCTCACGTTCCCTTCGCAGCTGCTGTTCTTCCTTGGGAGTGCGCCCGGTAAAGACAGACCTCGCGCTATCCATGGCGCGTAATGCCCTATCTCGCACTTCGGCTTCCTTGCTCTTTCGATCGCCCGGTCATGGCATCCAGCTCCGCTTCGGTGTAACTGTCAATCAGCTTCTTTTCGGTTGGCGGATTGTCAAACTGCACGATATAGTAGCCGTTCGGATCGAATTCAAG
>DAIRWG010000292.1:329-1698 GCA_036802405.1 Alloprevotella sp. | reverse complement strand
CTTGCTCGGCGGCATTTTGGTGGATGAAGCAATGGTGCCGGAGGAATACTTCATATCCGAATCCGAAATGGCAAAATGGGAATACGAGAAAGGGGCAAAAAAAATCGAACGCACATCGAAGGAAGGCTACAATTATGTGTTTTCAGAGGGCGGAATGGCCTTTCCCGACCCGCTCGACCGACCTTCGCGCACCATCATCACGGGCGAAGGAGGCCCGTCGGCCTCGCGCTTCAAGCACGTGGTGCGCACGCCATCCGGGCGTTACCGCCGCTTGATTCCCTTGGAACTGGAGCGCTTGAACATGTTTCCCGACAACCACACGCTTCATCCCGATGTGAGCGATGGCCGCAGGGCATTTCTCATGGGCAATGCACTGGTGTGCGGCATCGTGCAAGCCATCGGGCGAAGCCTCTATCGTTTCATCCGTGGGGAAGAACCCGTGTCGCTGCATCCGATCGACATGAAGCGTGATGCACAGCCGGGCTTGAGCCTTGACCTCTTTGCCGACCTTGACCAGCCCGTGAAATGCAATCCCGTGCGCAAGTCCTGCAAGCTGGACTATGCAAAGCACTTGCTCATAGGATTTGTCAAACCTGACAACACAGATTACTTTCTGGACGGAGGACAATCGAAAATCTACTACACCGGTAAGGTGAAATCATTCCCTTCCACCATAGCCCTCAACAAGCTCTACTACTTCATGCCCTACATCAAGGGACGTGGCGTTCGCGACCTTTATATCATTCGCATTGCCCGCATTGGCACGAAGGCGGAGATTCATGCAGAAAGCGATGACCGGACTCCTCGTTTGGTGTTCGATCTGGAATATCTGGAAAGTCTGCCCGACTATGTGCCTGTACGCTTAAACATTTTCCAAACCTACAGAGATACACTGCTGGGGCAGGTGTTCGGGCCGAAGAGTGGCCAATGAAGGTGTACATGAAAGAGGCCTCTATAAGCGACCGTGCGGCTAACGGAGACTGGCATTAGATTCCTGTTCTGGAAAGGCATGAGGCATTGCAATGGGATAAGAAAATCGCGAAGCGCAAAAGCTTTCAGGAGCCGTTTTTTCATATGGATTCTTACGGACGGTGCTTCATGAAGTGTGTTGATAGGAAACATAAATTGCCGCCACGGGAAATCCCCATGGCGGCAAATCTTATTCTTCAATCAAGCCCTTCACTTCTTCCAATGAAAGCGCCGATCCTTGTGCCACCATTTCCAGTGGCAGTCCCATTTTCCAAAGTCGCAAGGCTGTCTCCTCTTTGTTTTTTGCAATACCTTTCTCCATTCCTTCCGCCAGTCCTTCGGCACGTCCTTCGGCACGTCCTTCGGCACGTCCTTCGGCACGTCCTTCGGCACGTCCTTC
>DAIRWG010000292.1:0-229 GCA_036802405.1 Alloprevotella sp. | reverse complement strand
GGCCAGTCCCTCCTCGCGTGCATTGCCGAGCACATCGTTCTGGATCATGATAGCATTCACGTGTTCGTCGTAGGCATGTCGTTCGGCATCGCTCATGCTGTAGTAGAGCAGTTTCTCGCGTGCTTCCTCCAGGCCCGGTGCCTTCGTTCCTTTCTGAATGGTGCCTTCCTTCAAGTACTGCATCCACTCCTCGATCGGCGACTTGGCCACCTCGTTGAAGTTGTTCACC
>DAIRWG010000291.1:0-1712 GCA_036802405.1 Alloprevotella sp. | reverse complement strand
TCAATGCCGCCCTGCGCGACATACCCTATCCCGCACGCCCCGAAGGACTCTACGAGCCCATCGAATACGTGCTCTCGATGGGCGGCAAACGCTTGAGGCCCACACTCGTGCTCCTCTCCTACAGCCTCTACCGCGACGACTTCGAGCAAGCCATTCCCGCCGCCATCGGACTCGAAACCTACCACAACCACACGCTCCTGCACGACGACCTCATGGACCATGCCGACATGCGCCGCGGCCAGCCCACCGTTCACCGCAAGTGGAACGAGAACACGGCCGTGCTCTCCGGCGACACCATGCTCATCATGGCCTTCCAGCTCGTCATGCAGTGCCGCACGCCCCGCCAGGCCGACATCCTGCAGCTCTTCGCACGCACCGCACGCGAAATCTGCGAAGGGCAGCAGTACGACGTCAACTTCGAGAGCCGCACCGACGTGACCGAAGCGGAATACATCGAGATGATCCGCCTCAAGACCTCCGTGCTCCTGGCCTGCGCCGCCAAGACCGGTGCCCTCGCCGCCGGAGCGCCCGATGCCGATGCCGAAGTGCTCTACCGCTTTGCCGAGCGCATCGGACTGGCCTTCCAGCTGCAGGACGACTACCTCGACGTGTACGGCGACCCCGCCGTGTTCGGCAAGAAAATCGGAGGCGACATCCTCTGCGGCAAGAAGACTTTCCTCCTCATCAACGCCTACCAGCGTGCCGATGCCGCCACGCGCGCCGTGCTGCTCGACCTCCTGGCCGACCGCCAGCTCCCCGCTGCCGAGAAGGTGCAGGCCGTCACCGACATCTACAACCGCCTCGGCATTCCCCAACTCACCCTCGAGGCCATCAACCGCTACTACGACGAAGCCCACCGCCTCATCGCCACCCTCACCCTGCCCGAGGCGCAGTGGCAGCCCCTCTGGCTCTACGCCCAGTCGCTCCTTGGCCGTAACAAATGACACCACAACACAATCCCCATCATCATGCAATACATTGACACCCACTCCCACATCTATACCGATGAATTCCTGCCCGACCGCTACGATGTGATGCAACGAGCCTTCGAAGCCGGGGCCAAACATCTCATCCTGCCCAACATCGACGGCCCTTCCGCCCTCCAGATGATCGGTATATGCCTCTTCTTTCCCGACAAGTGCTCACCCATGATCGGAATCCATCCCACCGAACTGAAAGGCGACTACGACAGCGACCTCGACCTGATCGAGGGAATGCTCCGTAGCGGCAAGCACCCCTTTGTGGGCATCGGCGAGGTCGGCATCGACCTCCACTGGGACCAGTCGCAGCGCGAGGAGCAGATCCGTGTGTTCAAGCGTGAGGCTGAGTGGGCCCAGCGCTACGGCCTGCCCCTCATGGTGCACTGCCGCGATGCCCACCGCGAGGTGGTGGAAGTGCTCCGCCCCATGAAGGACCAGCTCACCGGCGTGTTCCACTGCTTCGGAGGCACTGCCGAAGAGGCGCGCGAACTCCTCGACACCTTCCCGGGCTTCGCACTGGGCATCGGCGGCATCCTGACCTTCAAGAAGTCCACCCTCCCCGCCGTGCTGCATGCCGAAGTGCCCCTCAGCCGCATCGTGGTGGAGTCGGATGCGCCCTATCTCGCCCCCGAGCCCCATCGCGGCACGCGCAACGAACCTGCCTACGTGCCCCTCGTCATCCAGAAGCTGGCCGAGGTGTACGAACGTCCCCTCGAAGAAGTGGAGCAGGTG
>DAIRWG010000290.1:0-1722 GCA_036802405.1 Alloprevotella sp. | reverse complement strand
AACAACCTTTCAACAACACAATCATACATTATTCACACACGATCATGATGAAGGATATTGAAATTGCGCACAGCACGCAACTCAAGCGCATTGATGAAGTGGCCGCTTCGATCGGCATCGACCCCGAAGAGATCGAGCACTACGGCAAGTACATTGCCAAACTTCCCCTCTCGCTGCTCCACACAGAGCAGGAGAAACATGGCAAGCTCATCCTCGTGACGGCCATCACCGCCACCCGCGCCGGCATCGGCAAAACGACCGTGAGCATCGGACTCGCGCTCGGACTCAACGCCATCGGCCGACGTGCCTGTGTGGCCCTGCGCGAACCTTCGCTCGGCCCCTGCTTCGGCATGAAGGGCGGCGCTGCCGGCGGCGGCTATGCCCAGGTGCTCCCGATGGAGAAGATCAACCTCCACTTCACGGGCGACTTCCATGCCATCACTTCGGCCCACAACATGATTGCCGCACTGCTCGACAACTACCTCTACCAGCACCAGAAGGAGGGCTTCGGACTGAAGGAGGTGCTCTGGAAGCGGGTGCTCGACGTGAACGACCGTTCGCTCCGCTCCATCGTCACGGGCATCGGCCCTGCCACCAACGGCATTGTGAGCCAGTCGGGATTCGACATCACGCCGGCTTCCGAACTCATGGCCATCCTCTGCCTGGCCACCGATGAGGCCGACCTCCGCCGCCGCGTGGAGAACATCCTGCTGGGCTACACCTACGAGGGCAAACCCTTCACCGTGCGCGACCTCGGCGTGGCCGGATCGATCGTGGTGCTGCTGAAGGATGCCATCCAGCCCAACCTCGTGCAGACCACGGAGAACACGCCGGCCATCGTGCACGGCGGCCCCTTTGCCAACATCGCCCACGGCTGCAACTCGGTGATTGCCACGCGCATGGCCCTGTCGCATGCCGACTACACCATCACCGAGGCCGGATTCGGTGCCGACCTGGGTGCGGAGAAGTTCTACAACATCCTGTGCCGCAAAACGGGCCTCCAGCCCGACCTCACCGTAATCGTGGCCACGGCGCAGGGACTGAAGATGCACGGCGGCGTGCCTCTCGACGACATCAAGAAGCCCAACGAGGAGGGCTTGCGCAAGGGACTGGCCAACCTCGACCGCCACGTGAAGAACCTGCAGGGATTCGGCCAGAGTGTGGTGGTGGTGTTCAACCTCTTTGCCGAGGACACCGATGCCGAAATGGCTCTCCTGCGCCAGCACTGCGAGGTGGAGCTGGGCGTACCCTTCGTGGTGAACCGTGCCTATGCCGAGGGCGGCAAGGGTGCCGTGGAAATGGCGCAGCTCGTGGTCGACACCATCGAGCAGCATCCTTCGGCCCCGCTGCACCTCACCTACGATGATGCCGACCCGATCCGCACCAAGATCGAGAAGGTGTGCAAGCACATCTACGGCGCAGCCAGTGTGACCTTTGCCAAACCCGCGCTCAACCGCATCAAGCTGGCTGAGGACCACGGCATGGCCCACTTCCCCGTGTGCATTGCCAAGACGCAGTTCTCCTTCTCGGCCGATGCCAAGCAGTACGGTGCCGTGAGCGGATTCAACATCCTGATCAAGGACGTGGTGCTCAATGCCGGTGCCGAGATGATCGTGGCCATTGCGGGCGACATCCTCCGCATGCCGGGACTGCCCAAGGACCCGCAGGCCAACCACATCGATTTGGTCGACGGCGAAATCGTCGGTCTGAGCTGATGACTGC
>DAIRWG010000289.1:0-1730 GCA_036802405.1 Alloprevotella sp. | reverse complement strand
GTCACACGAAAGGTTACGTGGCTGACTATTTCAAAACCATTTTTGCTTGACTATAAAAGAAAAGAGCAGTCTCTCACGAGACTGCTCTTTTCCGTACTATTGCTTTGGCTTTACCACAAAGGGCCACGAAGATTCACGAAGCCTTGCGGCGGAGTTCCTTTCACAAATCCTTGCGGCGGAGTTCATACATCGAAGGTGGTGGCGCTTCCGCAACTTGCTTGGCAAATGGCTTGTTCGCTTACTTGCTCTCTTCCTCGTCGAAGGCCTCATCGGCCATTTTGCTGTAGCATTTGCGGCGCTCGGAAGCCGACATCTCGGCTGATCCGGGGGCTTGGCGCATGCCCCAAAGGCGCTGGAAGTAGTTCATGCGGGTGCTGGTGTCCTTGCGCATGGCTTCGTGGGCACCGTCGGAGTTGTATTCGAAGTTGCGGGCATTGCGGATGTTGAGCGACTGGGCCACTGATTCGGCATCCTGGTTGGCTCCCATATAGGTGAACGACCAGCCTTCGGTGCGGAGCATGCTGACAAGCATCTTGATGCTCTGCGCGGTGTATTCGTGGGAGTCATTCTCTATGCCGTCGGTGATGATGGTGACCACCACGGCCACATCGTCCATGCCGCTGACGTGGCGGTGCATGGCGGTGAGCGTCTGGCCCATGGCATCGTAGAGGGGCGTGCAGCAGCAGGGGGCATAGTCGTCGAGGGTCAGCTGACGGGCTTCAGCCGCCGGCACCTTGTCCATCACCTGCTGCATGGAGCAGGAGCAGAAGGTGAGGAGCGAGACGTAGTGCTCCTGGGTGTCGCCAAACTTTTCCTGGGCCTTCTTGATGCCGTTGAGGGTTTCGTTGAAGCCATCGATGGCTGCCTGACGGATGGTGAACATCGAGCCGCTGCGGTCGAGGATGATGACGTTGTAGACCTTGGTTTTCGGTGCGGACTTCTTTTCTTCTTTCGTTTCCATTGTTTGCTGTTTTTTTGAGGGGTGAGTGAATCCATTGCTGGAGGTACGGCTTCGCTTGCGTTTGCCGTTTGCCCATAGAGAGCAACGATGGCCGCACGTTTCTATCAGCCTGCGCGCAAAAAAGTGCGGCATCCTGTTTTCAAAACCTCCAGTTTCCTGCATTTCTATCCCCAAAGTCACTCCGAGCACCTGCACATACTGGAATATTTGCGTACATTTGCTTTCTGAAAAAACGGAAGCGCCCAAGCCCTACCCTGCTTCAAGCACGGCCTGCACAGGCACCCGCTCAAAAACAAACATCGCATTATGCACAAGAATCTGACATCAAGCCTGCTTCTGGGATTGGCCCTCGCCTGCCCCATGGCCCTTTGCACCGCCTGCGGCGATGATGACCCGACACCGACCCCACCGTCCCCACCGACGCAAAACCACCCGACCTTCTACTACGTGGAAGCCTATCAGCCCATTTGCTTCGAGTGGATGAACATCTATTCCAACATGAAATGTGTCGACCCCGAAGGCTGGGCGGCATGGCCATCGACACGGACAAGCGGGCTTCAAACCTCAAGACGCTCAGGCAGCAGATCCGCGGTGTGGACGAAAGCAAGGAGCAAACGTTGATGCAGAAGCTCTCGGAAAGCTACGACCTGAACTACATCATCAGCCGCGACGACAGCGGCACGCTGGTGGTGGCCGTAGAGCCCGCCAAGTAACTAGGGTGTTCAGTTTGATGTTCGCATTTTTAATCCAACAAGCATTCGTGTGAGCG
>DAIRWG010000288.1:0-1740 GCA_036802405.1 Alloprevotella sp. | reverse complement strand
AAAACGACAAACAATCCATGGCAAGAATAGAACTCAAAGACGGTCGGCTCCTTGTGCCCGACCATGTGGAATTAGCCTGTGTGGAAGGCGATGGAGTGGGGAAGGAAATCACCCCTGTGATGAAGACCGTGACCGAAGCGGCGGTGCAAGCTGCCTATGGCGAAACCCGAAGCATCGAGTGGGTCGACCTGTTGGCAGGCACCTCGGCCTACGAGGCCTGCGGCAGCTATTTGCCCGACGACACCATACGCACCTTTGCCGCCTGCCGCATGGGCATCAAGGGTCCTCTCTGCACTCCTGTGGGCGGTGGCATCCGTTCGCTCAATGTGGCATTGCGTCAGGGGCTTGACCTCTATGTGTGCCTTCGCCCTGTCAGGTGGTACAAGGGCATTGCCTCGCCAGTGAAGCACCCGGAGCGCGTAAACGTCACCGTGTTTCGCGAAAACACGGAGGACATCTATGCCGGCATCGAGTGGGAGGCACAAAGTCCCGAGGCCAAACGTTTCTATGAATTCCTGCATGACGAGATGCACGTGGACAAGGTACGATTTCCAGCCACCTCAGCCTTTGGTGTAAAACCGGTGTCGGAGGAGGGCTCGAAGCGCCTCGTGCGGGCTGCCTGCCGCTATGCCACCGCCACGGGGGCAAACCACGTCACGCTGGTGCACAAGGGCAACATCATGAAATACACCGAAGGAGGCTTCCGCCGCTGGGGCTATGACGTGGCGCAGCAGGAGTTCCCCTCCACGTTGCGCATCGACGACTGCATAGCCGATGCCTTCCTGCAGAATGCCTTGCTCAAGCCCGATCATTACGACGTGGTGGCCACGCTCAACCTCAACGGTGACTACATTTCCGACATGCTGGCAGCTCAGGTGGGTGGCATTGGCATTGCCCCGGGCGCCAACATAAACTTCGACGAAGGCCGATACATTTACGAAGCCACCCATGGCACGGCACCCGACATTGCCGGACGAAACGTGGTGAACCCTTCTTCCATGTTGCTTTCGGCGGTCATGATGCTGCGCGACATGAGGTGGGCTGAGGCTGCCGACCTCGTGGAAGCTGCATTGGAGAATGCCTTTGGCCAGGGACTGGCAACTGCTGACTTGGCACGTTTGATGCCAAACGGACATGAACTTGGCACACAGGAGTTTGCAGACGTGCTCTTGGAGTATTTGTATAGCCATAAAAGCTCCACCAATGGCTGAAGCCTACTCGTCAAACGCAAAAACGTAACGCTCATGGAATCGAAAAAAGAATATCTCGTCTACAAGCTGTCCGATGACATGAAGGGGTGCATCAAGATTGACGCCGACCTCTTCCGCCGTCTGGACGTGAAGCGTGGACTGCGCAACGAAGACGGCACCGGCGTGCTGGTCGGGCTGACCAACATCGGCAATGTGGTGGGCTACGAACGTACGTCGCAGGGCTTGAAGCCTATTGAAGGAAAACTTTACTACAGGGGGTATGAAATCGCTGATTTGGTGCATGCTGTACTCACCGAGAAACGGTTCGGATTTGAGGAAGTGGCTTATTTGCTCCTCTCGGGCCGCCTGCCCGATGGCGAGGAGTTGGAGGAGTTTCGCCAGCTGCTGGTGAGCAACATGCCCCTCATGCCCAAAACGACGCTCAACATTATTGAGCTGGAAGGAAGCGACATCATGAACATCCTGGCTCGCAGCGTGCTTGAACTCTACACCTACGACAACAACCCCGACGACATAGCACGGGACAACC
>DAIRWG010000287.1:0-1758 GCA_036802405.1 Alloprevotella sp. | reverse complement strand
ATGGGGCGTTGGCGCATGCGCTCCGTGCCCGTGATCACGTGGCCCTCGCCCGGGCAGTTGGCCAGATAGGCCGTCAGGAAACGCATGGCCGTGCCGGCCGCCTGGATGTCGATGCACTCCGTGCGCTCCCTCAGCGCGCGCTGCATCACGCGCGTGTCGTCGCAGTCGGAGGGGCGCACCACGTCCGACCCGCCGCCGCTCAGCGCGCTCAGCAGCAGGGCACGGTTGCTCAGGCTCTTCGATGTGGGCAGCACGATGCGGCGGCGCAGCTCCTGCTGCAGATGGATGGTGATGGAGTCGGACATAGGCGGGGCGATGAGTAGGGTTGTGTCAGTTTATATATATAATATGGAGTGGACGAGGCCCCGGCCGGGCAGCCCGAAGGGCATGCACCGCGGCCTCGTCGGCAAAGTTACTACTTTCTGGGCAGATGGAGGGAAAATGCCGGGCTTCTTCAGTCCCACATCCACTTCCATGCCGGCAGCACTTCGATGTTCAGCCCCTCCTTCGTGAGGGTGCGCTCTTGATTGCAGGTGATGATGCGCGCTCGCGTGCAGTGGGTGAATGCGGCGGCGGCCTTCAGGCCGGCCGTTTCCCGACCGATGTTTTCTTCGTCCAGTTCCCAGCACACCTGCACCAGTTCCTTCACTTCCTCCTGCTCCACCACCACAAAGTCACATTCCACCGATTCGTTGAAGTAGAAGATCTGTCCGTCGTTTCCCAAGCGTGCCGACAGCGTGCAGTACACCATGTTTTCGAGCGCCTTGCCGCGTTCGTCGCTCTGCGGCATCAGCACCGACTTCAGCAGGGCAAAGTCCGCCACATAGTATTTGTTGAGCGAGTTGTTCTGCTTCACCAGGCTTTTCGAATATTTGGGCACCCGCTGCAGCAGAAACACGTTGCACGCATAGTCCAGCCACAGGTAGAGCGAATCCTTGCTCACTTTGATGCCCTGCGACTTGAGGTCGTTGTAGATGTTGTTGATGCTGGTGGGCTTGGTCAGGTTGTTCATCACGCGTTTCAGAAAATAGCGTAGCGTGGAGGGCGCCGCCGTGATCTGGTAGTGCTCCATGAGGTCGCAAAAGAGCATGGTGTTGAAATAGGACTGCAGCAGTTTGGTCCGTTCCGATTGCTCACGCGCCAGAACGGCTTGCGGAAATCCCCCCTCCCTGCAGTAGTTGAGCCATGCATGGGCCAGCTGCGCCGCGCCGGCTTCGCTGAAGCGGTTGGCATCAAGCTGCCGGAACGACACATATTCCCTGAAGCTCAGGGGGTGCTCCACATATTCGTCGGGCCATCCGCGTAGGGCCGAACTCATTTCGCCCGAAAGCATCTGGGCCGTGCTGCCCGTGATGTAGATGTTCTGGCAGTAATTCTTGAACACCCGCAGCACAAACAGCTCCCAACCCTTCACGAGCTGGATTTCGTCGAAAAACATGTACACCTCCTTCAGCGGCCTTTGCGGATACATTTCGCGGTAGGCCTGAAGAATCTGGTCGAAATCCTCCACACCCATGGTGGCCAGACGTTCGTCGTCGAATTCCACGTAGAGAATCTGGTCCTTGCCCACGCCCCTTTGCAGCAGACGGTTGATGGTGAGCTGCAGCAGCGATGATTTGCCGCATCGGCGGATGCCCGTCACGGTCACGATGCGTCCTGTGCCGAGCGGCAACTGGAGGCTGCGTTCCTGCAGTGGAAGGGGCATCTCCTCCTGATGCAGGGCGATGATGGATTGGAAAATGCTGCGTAGTTCCATAT
>DAIRWG010000286.1:0-1799 GCA_036802405.1 Alloprevotella sp. | reverse complement strand
TCACACGAATGCTCGTTGAATCAAAAATGCGAACATCAAACTGGACGCCCTAATTCCTTTCTTGGAAGCAGCATGCTTGGTGAGCTGCGAGCTCGGGGACTTCGTTTTTCCGCAAAGGGCCGCTAAGGGCCGCGAAGACCATGCGGATGAAAGTGGCTGCGAAGAAACGGGAAGCCTTGCGGATGGGTGGATTCACCACGAAGGGACACGAAGAGGCACGAAGCCTTGCGGCGGAATGGAGCCGCGGCTTTACAGCCACGGGCTCTGAGGGGCTTCGTTTTTCTGCGCATAAAGGGCGGGCCGAAAGCCAAATTGCTGCTTTCAGCCCGCCCTTTATGCACCCGCCCTCATGGGGGCTCAATGTGGTTTTCCATTCATCCTTGCCACCTCTTTCCGGTCGACAAGGCCCTTTCCTTCACTGTCAAGCTCCACCGCAAGCCCTACGACTGTGCGGTTTCATACAAAGCCTGCCGCACTTCGTGGTTGGGAAATCCAAGCAGGTAGATACCATCGTCGTAGCCCTTGATGGTGAGATAGCCCGACTGATAGAGGAATAGCTCGGCTCCTCCACCTGTCACGTCAGTGGCCTCGATGACTGTGGCCAACACAGCACAATGCTCGAAGTCCTTGAGCCGCAGCTCCATGTTGTCGACAAACTTGGGCAGCAGCGTCGTGGCACCCGAGGTGCTCCAGTAGTTGCGCAGACGCTTGTCGGCAAGGGCATTGACCAGGCTGAACGGATTGAACACGCCGACCGTGCTGTCGATGCTGAAATGATAGCCGTCATAGTGTGCCTTCAGCCGCTGCTGCGCCTCATCCACAGTCCAACCGTTGGCCGCTGCCATCTGCTCGATCTCGGGCATGAAGCAGTCGGAAAGTTCCTCCTTGGTGATGCCACAGATGTCGGCATATTCGGCATCAAAACTGATGTTGCTCAAGTTGTTCATCACGGAGAAGAGCGAAATCTGCGTAAATTTTGTGATGCCCGTGATGAACACGAAACGTTCGTATTCATCGTCGGCCTTGAGAATGGCAAACACTTCACGATACACGGCGGTGCAAGCCTCATGATCGGGGGTGTGCCACGAATGCTGCAACGGAGCATCATATTCATCGATGAGTATGGCCACTTGCTGCCCTGTGCTTTGGCAAGCGGTGCGGATGATGGCATCAAAGCGCACGGGCAGTGAAGAATTGCTACGCGGCTCTATGTGATACTGCGCTTCGTAGGCAGCAAAAACGGAGTCGAAATAAGCACGCAGCGCTGCTTCATCGGCCCCGCCTCGACTCATGTCGAAGCGAATGACCGGGCGCACAGTCCACTCCTTCTCCAGTTCCATAATCTTCAGCCCCTCAAAGAGATCGCGCCGACCTTCAAAGTAGCACTTCAACGTGTCGACAAGCAATGATTTGCCAAACCGACGAGGACGGCTCAGATAGTTGTACTGTTTTCCATTATTGACCAGTCGCCACACGATGTCGGACTTGTCGACATAAAGAAAATGTCCTTCCCGAATTTTCGAGAACGACTGTATGCCTACGGGCAGCCGGCGGAGGGGGAGTGTCATCATTACTGGGGTGCTTTTGATTCATTGCAAATATACGCACAATTATTGAGATACGGCCATCAAAGCGGTTTGCTTTGCTGCGGAATGCTGATTATGCTGCGTGTATAGCGCAAACATAAATGACTGGCTACTATAGTCAAACAAAAATGGTTTGGGAAAACCTGAAGCATAATCTATGGGACGTCGCATCTGCTCTCTTCATCCCAATCCCAAGCCGTAGGTCACCCGGTT
>DAIRWG010000285.1:0-1826 GCA_036802405.1 Alloprevotella sp. | reverse complement strand
GCCACCCTCACGGAGGCGTTCAAACGATTGTACTCCAATGGGATATTTCATAGGATGATTGGCTTGTGATTTTTCTTTCCAAAATGTATCAGTGCTGCCGCTTCGAACGGCAGGAGTTCACACCTCCTTCCACTCGCTGATGGTGCCGGTCTCCGAGGAGAAGCTGCAGCCGATGCGGCGGACGGTGCGCGGATCGGTGGAGAATTCACGGGCATAGCCTTTCTCCTCGATCTGGCGGAGAGCCTCGTCGGCCGTGCCGTCGAGCTTGAACTCGAAGATGTAGACGTAGTTCGGGGTCTGGATGACGCAGTCCACGCGGCCTTGGCTCTGTGCCTTCTCGGTGTAGACCATGTAAGTGCTCAGCAGGCGGAGCAGGAGGTAGAAGGTGTAGTGGAAATAGCGTTCCTTCTCGCGCTCGTTCTCCTTGCGGCGCATCGTGTAGGGGATGCTGGAGAGGAAGGACGTGAGCTGCTCGCGGAATTCGTCGAGATGGCCGTCCTCCAGCTGATCAACGGCCTGCAAAATGAGATTGTCGACACTTTCCTTCGGTTTCAGGTAGTTGCTGGCCAAAAGGGTGACGAATCCGCGTTTCACCTCGTCGTTGGGGAAGTCGAGCAGAAAGGTGTTGTTGCGGAGTTTATACTCCTTGATGGTGAGATATCCGCTCTGGAAAATCATGGGCAGGGGACGCTCCACGTCGGCACGGTAGTCGATGAACTGGTCGGGGGAATAGTACTTGCCGGTCAGCTCGTTGAGGTTTTCATTGAAATGGTTGAGCAGGCGGATGAGGTAGGTCGGAGTGCCCGTGCGGAACCAGTAGTCCTGCATCCGCTCTTTGGCAAAGGCATTGAGCAGGCTGAAGGGATTGAACACGCCGTTCAGGCGGTCGGAAAAGTGATAGCCATCATACTGCTTCTGGAGTTTCGCCACCATTTCCTCATCCGTACAGCGGTAGAACTGCGCCATCTCGTGTATGGGTTCTGAAAAATGCGAGAGCATCTCCTCGGTCGTGATGCCGCAGATGGCATCGTACTTGACAGACATGCTGATGTCGTCGGGCTGGTTGAAACCGCTGAACACGCTGGTCTGCGAGAACTTCGTGACTCCCGTGAGCAGCACGAACTGCAGGTGCTCGTCGGCAGCTTTGAACGTGGAATAGAAGCCCGCGAGCAGGTTGCGGTTGTAGGTTTCCAGCGTGATCTCTTCACCCAAGTGTTCCACCTTGGAGTTGAGATCCATCACATCGAGCAACGGCTTGTCGTATTCATCCACCAGCACCACGGCACGGAGGCCCGTCTGACGGTGCGCTGCCTCCAACACCCTAAAGAAACGCACGCTGAAATCGGTAAAACCTTCCCGGTCGATGTCGTATTGTGCCTCCCACTTGCTCAGACATCTGTCCAGCACTTGTTCCAAGGCATTACCTGTGGTGTAGGACCCCATGCCGAAGTCAATGTGGAACACGGGATAGTGCTTCCACTCCTGCTCCATGCCGGAGATGGCCAGACCTTCGAAGAGGTCGCGGCGACCCTCGTAGTAGCTCTTCAGCGTGGAAACGAGCAGGCTCTTGCCGAACCGGCGCGGACGGCTCAGGAAATATATGCTGCCCTCGTGGGTGAGGGAATAGATCTGGTCGGTCTTGTCGACATAGATGTAGCCACCCTCACGGAGGCGTTCAAACGATTGTACTCCAATGGGATATTTCATAGGATGATTGGCTTGTGATTTTTCTTTCCAAAATGTATCAGTGCTGCCGCTTCGAACGGCAGGAGTTCACACCTCCTTCCACTCGCTGATGGTGCCGGTCTCCGAGGAGAAGCTGCAGC
>DAIRWG010000284.1:0-1849 GCA_036802405.1 Alloprevotella sp. | reverse complement strand
CTATATAATATGGAGTCGTACATCGCCCGATGTCTCGACTCGGTGCTGGCGCAAACCGTGCAGGGCCTGGAAGTGATTGTGGTGGATGATGCCAGCACCGACGGTTCGCTCTCCATCGTGGAGCATTACCTTGAGCGCCATCCCGACATCCGCATCGTCCGGCACACGGCTAACCAAGGACTGATGGTCACACGGCGCGATGGCTATCGGCAGGCCACGGGCCGTTTCATCCTCTTCGTGGATGCCGACGATGCCCTGCCCCCCGATGCGGCGGAGCGCCTCATGCGCCAGCAGCGGCTCACGGGGGCCGACATCGTAATGGGCGATTTGCTCAAACTCTACGTCAGTGGCCGCACCGAACGCCGTTTGGGCAGTCTGCCGCACACCGCTGAGGCTGAAACTGTGCTGGCTGCCCTGATGGAGGGCAACATCATCCACAGCCTTTGCGGCAAACTCTTCCGCACCGAACTGCTGCGGAAGCACGAAATGCAGGCGCCCGACCACCTCACCATTGCCGAGGATGCTTGCCTGCTCTATCAGCTGGTGGCCCGGGCCGGCAAGGTGGCATCGGTCGACGGATTCGTTTACCGATACTACGAGAACACCGCGTCCTCCTCGCTCCGCCCCTATGGGGTGCCCCAAGCCGAGAGTGTCATCATGGCCTTTCGGATCGTTGCACGCACCGTGTGGCCTTTTGAAGCGCTTCGTCCTTTGCTGCAAAGGCGCATCACGCGAGCCATCTTCGAACTCTACATGGAGCGGATTCCCGTCAGCCAAGTCCGGCAGTTGCTTCGCAAGCACGACCTGCTGCCTTATGGTTCCTTGGGCTATGCGTGCAGGCATCTGACGGCAGCCGATGGCTGGTTTCTGCTCAAACGTTTCGTGTATGTGCGCATGAAGAAGGGAAAATAACCGATCTGCTTATGAGTGAAAAAAGCCTGCGTGCCTTGCAGTCACGATTGCAGTCCCGTCCGTCCACCCGCTTCCTGGCCGACTTTCTGCTGCTACCCCTCTATCGGGCCTATGTTTTCTGTCAGAAACGCCGGAAATGGTTTTACATGGCCTATCAAAAGAACTGGATGCTCGATCCGGCCCAGCACAGGAGGCAGAAGTATTGGCAGAAATGCGGTGCGCACATCCACGGCCGGGTCAGCATCGGCTACGACGTTTACTTCGATGCCACCCATGCCCACCTCATCACGGTGGAGGAAGGGGCATGGATCACCTCACGCTGCCTGCTGCTTTGCCACAAGCGCGACATGAGCCGTTATGCCTGGGGCGACGATGTCAACGAACTGCCCTTTGTGGAAGGCCCCATCCACATCGGCCGCCGTGCCCACATCGGCATGGGCAGCATCATCCTGCCCGGAGTGACCATTGGCGAAGGGGCCATCGTCGGGGCCGGAACGCTGGTGACGAAGAACGTGCCGCCTTATTCCCTCGTAGTCGGCCATCCCGGGCGGGTGGTCAAAACCTATCCGCAGAGCCATGACGAAGATTAAGTCCATTTACTACCATTCCCCTTCGCCCCTTCAGCTGGAGCGCACCCTCAGCTGGCTGCAGGCCAAGGGCTACCGTTTCATTTCCTGCCGCACCTTGCTGGAATGCCTGTCGGGCGAATGCCCCATGGGCCGCAAGTGGGTGGTGCTCACCCTTGACGATGCCTGGCGGAGCAACCTGCAGCTGCTGCCCGTGCTCGAACGTCATGAGGTGCCTGTCACCATCTTTGCTCCTTGGGAAGCCGTGCTGACCGGCAATTACTGGTGGGAATATGTGCCGCGTTCGGAACGCGAAGCCTTCAAGGCCTTGGACTACGAAACTTTCTGCGAGCGATTGGCCCGGCGCAAAG
>DAIRWG010000283.1:0-1858 GCA_036802405.1 Alloprevotella sp. | reverse complement strand
TTCCGCTGGAGCAGTTTGCGCAGCACGCGGTCGGTGCGTCCGATGTCGTCGCCGCAGGTCAGCACGGCGTAGACGTAATCATACTCCGCTGGAGAGTAGGCCGGCATCCGTTCGATGAACTCCTCCACCGCACGGGGCGGGCGCCAACCGTAGACGGGAAACACCAGTCCGATGCTTCTATGCGAACCGTTCAGTGGGGCGCAGGCTTGGCAGTCGCCCGTTGGGGCACTCGGCACCATGCAGGTCAGCCCGTCGTGGGTGAGCGATGCCAGCAGGCGGGCCACACGGAGCGAGGTGCCCGTTCCGCTATACCAGTAAATCATAGCACCAGAGGTTTGATAAACACAAAATGCTGCGCAAACACCCGTTTGGCCTCGTCGGCCGGGCGGTCGAAAATGCCGTAGAGCGTGCTGCCGCTGCCGCTCATGGCAGCATAGATGGCCCCCATGTCGTAGAGCGTTTGTTTCACCGCAGCCAGTTCGGGGTGTTGCGGAAACACCGAATCCTCAAAGTCATTCACTACAGTGTGGCGCCATTCGGCCATGGGAGTGCGGATGGCTTCGGCCAGTGGCACTTGGGGGCGTCGGGGCGTGATGTGGGCATAAGCCTCCTGGGTGCTTACAAACACGTCGGGCTTCACCAGCACGATCCATTTGCCCTTCAGCGAAAGCGGATGGGGCGTGAGCTGGTCGCCGATGCCGGTGGCATAGGCTGCCTTGTTGCGGATGAAAAAAGCGCAGTCGGCCCCGAAACGGGCCATGCGACACTCCATTTCCTCCTCGCTCAGCCCGAGCTGGAAGGCTTCGTTGAGTCCCTTCATCATGAAGGCCGCATCGCTGCTGCCTCCCCCGAGTCCGGCTCCCATGGGGATGTTCTTGCGCAGTTCCACTTCGAGCGGCGGCAGGCGGAATTCCTGACGCAGACTTTCGTAAACGCGCATCACGAGGTTCTTTTCGGGTGCGCCATCGATGCGGAATCCGCCACAGGCGAGGCGCGGCGACTCGTCGTCGGGCAGCTGGCGGAATTCCAGGTTGTCGCGCAGCGGGATGGGGTAGAAAACGGTTTCGAGGTTGTGGTATCCGTCGGGGCGTCGGCTCACGATGTTGAGTCCGATGTTGATCTTGCAGTTGGGCTGTAGGAGCATATGCAGGTGGTTTGAGGTGTGCGGTGTGTGATTGTGGCCTTCGCTGGTGACTGCCCTCCCGTGGCGGAACGCTGGCAGCCCCCTTCGGGCCAGGTGGAGGCCGGCGGCAGGCGTGGAGCGTGCCCCGGCTGGACGCAAAGTTACAAAAACTGCCATGCCTTAGGCCTTCTAATCCAAGCTTTTTGCCTTTCTCACCTCGCGTAACGAAAAAAGAATAAGAAATGCTTGCATTATCGGCCACATTTTGCTAACTTTGCTTGCAAATAAATTCAATATGGGATTCTTATCAAGTATATTCAAGCATAAAAAGACTGAGACCGAGGCCGGTTGGCGAGTAGGTGGCATGGAAGATTTCATGATGCTCATTCGGGTGTATTATCAGGCCGTGATGGCTGCCAACCTCGGAATCAGCAACTTGGCTGCCTTGCCCGACCTGCGTGTGTTCAAGCAGACGCTTCATGTGCAGACCGTCAACAACAAACTCGGGCTGGGCGAGAAGAACCGCTGCCGCAAGATGCTCATGGAGATTTACGGCATGGAGGAATTCTTCTTCAAGGAAATCGATGCCAGCATCAAAAAGCATTGCCGTTCGGTGAACGATGTGCGCAGCTATCTGTTCCTCTTCCAGGGCTTCTCGCAGGAGCTGATGATGCTCATGGGCAACCTCATGAAATGGAAATTCCGCATGCCCTCGTTCTTCCACAAGGCACTGCG
>DAIRWG010000282.1:732-1864 GCA_036802405.1 Alloprevotella sp. | reverse complement strand
TCACCACCGAGGTCAATCCCCTCAACGGCCGTCCGCATGCGTTGGTCAATCTGGCCATCGGAAACTACCGTACGGGCTACGGGCTGGTGCTGCACATCGTGCCCGAGGGCACCGACAATCGCGTGGATGCCTGGACCGACGATTCCTATCTCGAGTTCAGCACCGATGCCAAGGAACCCTTCGACAAACCCGACACGCACAACACCCTGGCTGAAATCGGCGGCACGGGCAAACGCATCATTTCGGTCGGTGCATTCACCACGCGCAATGACTATCAGGCTTCGGGCAGCACCACTACCACCACCATTGAGGAAACGGTGGGCAGCATCTGGTCTTACTCTTCGGCTGGCCCTGCCATTGATGGCCGCATGAAACCCGATGTCACGGCTCCGGGCTGTCTCATCATTTCCGCGCTCAACGGAAACTCTGCCTATTTAACCAGTGAAATCATTGCCGATTGGACCACCTTCGAAGGCCATTCCCATTATTGGGGTTATATGCAAGGCACGTCCATGGCAGCACCTTTCGTGGCTGGCACGGTGGCTTTGTGGCTGCAGGCCAATCCCACGCTCACGCCCGAGCAGGTGCGCGACGTGCTTGACCACTCTTGCGTCACGACTGCCGACACCGAGGCCGATCCCGCCCATTGGGGACGTGGGAAACTCGATGCTTGGGCTGGTTTGGACTATGTGGTGCGCACCGTGGGCATTCAGTCGCCGTCGGTAGCAGCTCCCACGCGTTTCAGTGTGCGTCGCACGGCCGACCGCAAGTTGGATGTGCTCTTTGCCACCGCATCGGCACACACGCCTTTGCGCCTTTATTCTGCCACGGGTGCCCTTGTCCGTCAGCAGCCTGTGCATTCCGATCTGGGTACTGTCACGCTCGATGCCTCGTCGCTTCCTGCCGGCACCTACATCCTGCAGGTGGACGGACAGAGTGTGAAAGTGGCTCTCCCCTGATGCCGTGAAGTCCTTGCCCGATGCTGGGAACTTGGCAAAAGTGACAGCAAGTTTCAGCCAGTGACAGCAAGTTTCAGCCAGTGACAGCAAGCTTCAGCCAGTGACAGCAAGCTTCAGCAAGTGACAGCAAGTTTCAGCCAGTGACAGCAAGTTTCAGCCAGTGACAGCAAGCT
>DAIRWG010000282.1:0-632 GCA_036802405.1 Alloprevotella sp. | reverse complement strand
TCAGCCAGTGACAGCAAGCTTCAGCAAGTGACAGCAAGCTTCAGCAAGTGACAGCAAGCTTCAGCAAGTGACAGCAAATTTTGATTACAAGCAAGAAGAATCGGTGCAAGCTCCGGCCTGTACCGATTCTTTTTTCACCTTCGCGCGCGCACGCGCGTATATACACTGCAATCACGTTTTTTGCTGTCACTCTGTCACCTGTCAACCATCTGTCGACACTCCCAGACCTTTTTTCAGCCACCCTTCGTTGGTTTTACACCACCGCGGTAGAATTTTTACGGCACCGTGGTAGTGTAATTACGGTACCGCGGTAGAATTTTTACACCACCGCGGTAGAATTTGAAAAAGTCCCAGACTCTTTCACCGCGGTGCTTCGCCGCCGAAAACCCATCCCCTCCCACCATCCACCACCAAAATGACAGAGTGACAGCAAAAAACGCAATTGCACTGTATACGTAATGCGTGCGTACGCGCGCGAACCCCGCCTTCACCACCAAGTGCCACGGAAACCATGTGGCAGAGTTTTTACCACCAAGGGCCACGAATAAACACGAAGCCATGCGGCAAATACCCACCGCCGCAAGGCTTCGTGTCCCTTCGTGCCTCTTCGTGGTCAACCCTCAACCGCAAGG
>DAIRWG010000281.1:0-1887 GCA_036802405.1 Alloprevotella sp. | reverse complement strand
AAGCCTCGCGTCACACGATGGGCACTGTCGCGTCACACGATGGGACATTTTGCCCCGTTTCACGCCTCGGGAAGGCAGAAAAACCGCCCGCCAGCGTGGTTTTGAGGCAGATGAAGGCAGCAAAAGCACCGCAGTTGTGATTTTATCCGTAACTTTGCCGCCGGATTTGTGTCCCCTTCTGCCGCAGGGCGAGGCGGGGTGCAGTTCCCTACTCCATATTATATATATAGAAGAAACATTCCCAACCAACCCCTTACACTGCAATGACGCAATTCCTCATCGACTTCGTGCTTCAGAACCTCAACTACTGGTGGGTGTTCGTGTTCATGGCCATCGAAAGCTCCTTCATCCCCTTCCCCTCGGAAGTGGTGGTGCCTCCGGCAGCCTTCCTCGCCCTGATGGACGATAATCCCATGAACATCTTCGTGGTGGTCGTGGTGGCCACGCTCGGAGCCGACCTCGGTGCCTTGGTCAACTACTATCTGGCGCGTTTCCTCGGCCGTCCCATCGTCTATCGCTTCGCCGACAGCCGCTTCGGCCACCTCTGCCTCATCGACCGCGCGAAAGTGGAGCACGCCGAACTTTATTTCCGCCAGCACGGAGCTGCCTCCACCTTCTTCGGCCGCCTTGTGCCCGCCGTGCGCCAGCTCATCAGCATTCCCGCCGGACTGGCCGGCATGCCCATCGGGCGTTTCCTCCTCTTCACCACCCTCGGTGCCGGCGTGTGGAACTCGGTGCTGGCCCTCCTGGGCTACATCATCCACACCCAGACGCACCTCACCACCACCCGCGAGGTGGCCGACCTGGCTGCCCGCTACAGCCACGAGATCGGCTACGTCATCCTGGCCCTGGCTGCCATCGCCATCGGCGTGCTGGTGTGGAAGGGGAGGAAATAAAAGACCCCAATAAAGGCCCCCTCAATAAGGCCCCCCTCAGTTCCCCTAAAAGGGGGAAGATCCATCCGGCCGATCCAGTCCCCTTTCAACAAAGCCCTAATTCACCCTACCCCACCCTCAGTCCCCCTAATTCACCCTCCCCACCCTAACTCACCCTTATGCCCTCTTCCCATTTTCCACATTCCGCATGGCCCTTTCCCCTTTTAGGGGGACTGAGGGGGGCTTTGGGGGCTTTGGCAGCCATCCTCCTCGCCCTGAGCCTTCCCATCGCGGCGCAGACGCAGGCCGATTCGCCCCCCGTCCACACCGTGGAGCGCACATGGCTGTGGGGCGCAGGACGGGCCAACGTGCTCGACACCTACCTCACGCCGCAGGACTACACCGGTCCCGACCTCCTCATCGACCACCGCACCGAGCGGGCCGCCCGATGGGACAAAAACCGATGGGGCAAAGGCCGATGGCAAGTGGCCGCGCACTACACCGCCCATCTGGCCTACCTCTCCTCGCCCACCGACGACGGGCGCGAATGGGACACCGAGCTCACGGCGGCCGCCGCGCTGGCCCGCGAGTGGAAACTCTCACCCCGCTTCAGCCTGATGGCCGGACCGCAACTGGAAGCCTCGGGCGGCGGCACCTACAACACGCGCAACGGCAACAACCCCGCGCAGGGACGCTTCGGCCTGCAGCTGCAGGCCATGGCACGCGCCGACTACCGTTTCCCGCTCTTCGGCCGTCAGGCCCAGGCGCGCCTGCTCTGCGAACTGCCCCTCGTGGGTGCACAGTTTGCCCCGCAATACGGGCAGTCGTACTACGAAATATTCTCGCTCGGCCACACCTCGGGCATCATCCACTTCACCCATCCGGCCAACGTGCCGTCGCTCCGTCTGCAGGCCACGGCCACACTGCCCATTCTCGGTTCGGGCCTCACCCTCGGCTACATGGCCGACATCCGCCAGAGCCGGCTCTCATCGCTCAAGCGACACGCCTGGCG
>DAIRWG010000280.1:0-1892 GCA_036802405.1 Alloprevotella sp. | reverse complement strand
GCAGTTATTTCACTGCCTTGTAGTCCGACTTTCTGAATTCCTGCGTCTTGTCGCTTTCCTTGTGCGGCATGTGCTTCATGCGCACCGACTGCTCGTCGGTTGACACCGTGCCGGCCCAGCGGTCGATGACGCCCGAGAATGCACCGTCGACATCCTTGGCCCATGTCATCAGGTGGAACACGTTGCCGCTTCTCTTTCGCTGCCAGCCCTGTGCTTTCACGATGGGGTCGAAGTCGGAACCTTTCGAGTCCGACTTCATGGCCTGGGTGAAGAACCAGGCAATGGCCGGATCGGTTGCGTCGTAAAGGTCTTCGTTGCTGATGAACCACTGGTAGTAGCGCTCGGTGTATCCGTCGGGCGATGTGTGCCAGTACCAGAAGGAGTCGTCGTATTTCACATCGGAAATCTCGGCCACGGCCTGGTTGTTGCCTTTCTTGGTGCGGATTTCGGTCTTCACCAGTTCGCCGCGGTTGCCGTTCTTGTCGAATCCGATGGTGTAGATGATGTAGTTGGTGAGCGGCGTCATACCCGTTTTCGAAGTCACGAAGTCGTCGTTGGGCGTGAGTCGGTTGCTGATGTCAGACGTGACGGCGGCGATGATTTCTTCTTCCGTGAATCGTTCGGTGGTCGAAGGGAGGTAGATGCCCCGGTAGAAATAGGCCACCTTGCTGCCGTAGGAATAGTCGAATGCCGTGCCGGTGGCCAGCGTCACGATGTTGGTGGGCTTGACCGTGCAGTTGGCTGCGAGGGCCGACTCCTGGGTGACGGTGACGTAGGTGGCGTTGCTGCCCGAATGAATCGTCAGCTCGGCGCGTCGTTCGTCGGCGGTGTTGTTGGCCGTTTTGGTGGTCAGTGTGATGGTGCTGTTGCCCCGGCCGGATGTCGACGACACATTGAGCCATTCCGGCACGCCGCTGATGGTCCATTCCTTGCTGGCAATGATGTTGAGCGACTCGTGTACGCCTTGCTCTGCCATGAAGGTGATGGTGGTTTTGTCGGTCGTCACTTTTCCGCTTTTCTCTTCGCCGTCGTCGCTGCTACTGCAGGACAGAAATCCCACAAGCGCTGTCATCAGTAGTGACAGAATCAATAAGGTTCTCTTCATTTGTTGTTCTGTTTTTATGGTTTGATAATTTGTTGGATGATTCTCCTTCGGTTGGTTTGTCTGATAGTGGGGTTAAGATTGAAGTTGTTGGCCGGCACGGCAGGTTAGGAAACCGCCGGATACCTACACTTTATGATTTTACTTCCCCTCGATGTAACCCTCAGCACCCCATTTTCTGTGAAAAATCTTCCAAAATCCCAAATCCGGCTTTCGGGGGCCTCTTTCAGCTCTGCAACGCTGCGTGTGGGAGGTCTCCATAAGCACACCCAGAGCCCGCGGCTGGGAAGCCGCGGCTCCCCAAGCATGCTTCGCCGCGAGGCTTCGTGACCCTTCACGGAAGCCCCTCTCCATATGGCCAAAAACACAAAAATCGCCGATAAGCTGCGAAAGTATGGGCAAAAATGCATGTTTTCGCAGCTTATCGGCGATTTTGGAGAATAAGGGCTAACTTGATCGCCCTTGCTGAAAGCCCTTGACGTACGCAAAATGGAGAAATGCGACAGTGCTCTCCACTTCTTGTTGACTCACATGGATTCTCGTAGAATCCAAAAAAAGAGTGCATCCGAGGCCGTGGGGCTTCAGATGCACTCTTGTTTGTTGTTTTGCCTGATGTGGAGGCGGGATGCGTGGGATTACTTACGCAGGCCGAGAGCCTTCACGATGGCACGGTAACGCTCGATGTCCTTGCGCTTGAGGTAGTTGAGGAGCGCGCGGCGCTTACCTACCATCTTCACGAGTGAGCGTTCAGTCGTATGATCTTTACGGTTCTGCTTCATGTGCTCCGTCA
>DAIRWG010000279.1:0-1932 GCA_036802405.1 Alloprevotella sp. | reverse complement strand
TACTTAACAACCCCATAAACCCACATTTATGAAAAAACTACTACGCCGTTGCTTTTCAGCTATCGTGTTGTCGGCATTGTGGTGCGCACTTCCGCTCTGCGCACAAAACACTACTTACTACATCGTGCTCGACGGCATCACGAAAGAAAACATGCCCGACTACAACAACCTCAGGTTCGACCTCTCGCAGAGCGAGAAACTGCTTGACTTCGAGGCTACCGACAACCAGAAGGACCTGTCGAACATGGGTTCGACCACCGACTTGGGCTTCACTTGCAGCAAGGTGAATGCAAAATACCAATTCGGGAAGGTCATGTTCAGCTACCGAACAAAAGAGCCGGTGATCTACTACCGCTTCTACTCCCCCCACTTCACCGATGTGCAGAAGGGAATGATCGACCTGACCACAGCCGATGCCAACAATCAGGTTCACCTCGACCTGCTGAAAGGCAAGAAGTGCATTACCGTCAACCCCGTCAAGGGACGTGACGGCCAGGCCGTGAACAGTTGCGCATTCTTCCCCAATGCGGAGTACGGCATCTATTCCTACTACAGCAAGCGCCTCGTCAACGGCGTGAAGATCGGCGCACTCACGCAGTTCGAAACCTACACGGTGTTTGCCGACAAGGGCAGCACAATGGAATATGTGCTGAAACCCGACGACACGGACTGTGCCTTGGCAGTGTGCCAGCTTGCCGTAAGCGACGACGATGCTCCGCAAAGCATCGATGCCGATTACAGCAAGGCCAAGCGTCTGCGCCTCTTTGTGGCCGACGGCAAGGGCTACGTCGGCATGGTCAATCCGCAACTGCAATGCACTTTCTACACCGACAACTCCTCGAATTGGGGCTGGGGCACCTACTACGGCGGCATGCGGCTCGACAACCAGGTGGTCGAATCCGACAGTTATTACAACTGGGTCGAAACGTATGCCCTGCCGGGGAGCAAGCTGAACCTTGAGATTTACAACGTGTACGAATGGAACACGCCCGACGAGAATTTCCTCGCCCCCTACAATTGCCCCACGCCTTTCATGGTGAAGGAAGTGGAAATCAATGCGGAAGGCGATTGCCAAGATGTGATCATGGGCACGAGCGACCCTCGCGACGTGTACTTCACCATCAAGGGCGGCGCGCCGATGGCCAATGTGCTTGACCTGAATGTGAAAGCTTTCTACGACTTCAAGCACTACCCTTTCCCCGACGAAGACAAATGGGACTTGGCCCGCTTCAAGGAGGTGTCGCGCACGAGCGAAGGCAACGACCTCACTTACCACCTCAAGGTGAGCGGCGTGGCGCCTAAGGTGACCATCACGCCTCAGGTCAACCTCTATGCGCAGTACAACGACACGCTTTGGAAGGCCAATGAATCGCTCTATGGAGTGGAAATCCCCTTGCCCGAAGCCGGCAGCACAAAGCATATCGACCTGCTCGACCTGAGCAAGGTGCACGCCGTGACGTTCAAGGCCCGCCACGGATTCCTGAAAAAGAATTGCATCGGGCTTCACGGCGATGCCCTCCTCTACGACGAGAGCATCACCCATGCCATCGAGGGCCATCAGACGGACGACAATGCCGTGGATGCCATCGTGGTCTACCTGGCCGAAGGCGATTACCAGTGGTACACGCTGTCATCGTCGACGGGCGCGGTGACTTCGGGCAAAACGGACTTCCACGTCGGCGGCGACCAGGTCATCATTGTCGACCCCGTGCTGGAGGGCATCCCGTCGGTTACGGCCAACGAGGGCGAGGCTGAAACGTACTATTCGGTTGACGGAAAGCGCCTCGCGGCTCCCGTGCGCGGCGTAAACATCGTCCGCACGAAAGACGGCAAGGCTCACAAGGTGGTGAAATAAGTAGGTGTTCAGAATTATTTCATATAGTATCTCACTCTGATTACTTTCAGCTTAGAAGCACTTTCTCGGGCGCATCT
>DAIRWG010000278.1:0-1969 GCA_036802405.1 Alloprevotella sp. | reverse complement strand
ATACGAAAAGTAGCGTGACAGACTTTTCCAAGACCATTTTTGCTTGACTATATTTTATATTATCTCACTCTGATTACATTACGGACTGTTTTGGCCCGACCTCATAATCAATTCCAAGATGAGAAAAATTATTTGCTTTCTGCTACCCCTGCTGCTGCTTTGCTGCGCGGCAGGCCCCAAGGACGGACACGGACTGCTGATCGGAAAAGGCATGGAGGGGAAAAACCAGAACAACGGGGTGCTGGTTCTCAACGGCGACTCTTTCCCGATTCATGAGGAAAATTCCGGCGACAGCCTGTGGGTGATCTATCACACGGGTGCCCCCGACGACCCTACACCCTACTATGTGGTGAGGCTCAGGCCCGATGGCCGCTACTATGCCGAGGTGGGCGGCCAGCGCCTTTCGCTCATCGACAATTCCAGCCGCTATGTGGGGAAGGACGACAGCCTGCTCTACGACTTGGACCGCGGCGAAGTGGTGCTGACCACTTCCGTCAACACGTGCGGGCTTAGGCGTTTGGGCGAATGGAACGGCCTGCAACTGTTCATGAACGACGACCACCTGCTCTTCTCCGACGGGAAAACCGTTCCGCTTCAGGACAATGTGACGTGCTTCCTGCCCGAGGGCAGCGAGGAACTTCAAGTGACGGCGGGAGCCTATCGGCAGTGCGTGCCGCTGAAACTTCTGCACGATGCCACGATGCCACCCGTGAAGGAAACGGATGCTTCGGTGGAATGCATCACCCTCCACCACATGCTTGAACCATTGCACCCCGATGACCACAAGGAAAAGCTCGGTCCCGACCGCAGCACGCTTCATCTGGGCCTGCAACTGCCCAAGGGGCAAAGTCAGGCCGACCGGGCAGTGCGTGAATGGATGCAGAAAGAGGTGGTGGCCGACCTGGCCGTCGGACTGCCGGAGTCGTTGCAGCGTCCCGTGCCGAAAGGCCAAACGCTGGACGATGCCAAGGCTTCGCTCAACCAGGTGGTGAACTGGTGGAGCCGTAACTTCCGCGAAGTGCTCGAGAAGGACACCACCGGTGGAAATGCCGACATCAGCATCAGCGTCAACAAGGTGGCCGACTGCGCGGACTACACGACCTACCATTACCACTGCTGCATCGTAAGCGACGCATGGAATCCGCACAAGTATGGCTATTACATCACCTACGACAAGCACCGCAACTGCTTTCTCCATGCCGACAACGCCGTGAAGCCCGCCCTCGTGAATCGCTTTCGCCGGAAGGCTTTGGAATGCCTGAAGGACCAGTTTGAAGCGTATCGGGAGAGCAAACTTTCTTGGAAGGAATTCACCGATGAGATTTTTTCCTACCATTCCTCCGCCTACGAGGACGAGCAAGCCCAGAAAGGGACAAAGCATTTGACACCCCTGATAGCGATGTATGTGTGCGACGGCTGGGCCGGTTGGAAGGGCTACAATGAAGTGCCTTTCACCGAAGCAGATTTTCCGCTCACGCATCTGGCCTTGCTGCCCGAGGGGGTGGTGCTGACTTACCACAATTGGCAGATTTCGGCCATCAACGACAATGACTATCATGCACTTGTGCCTTACGACAGCGTGGCCGACTGCCTGAACTTCAGCTATTCCCGTTCGTCGGCAGTAAGGACGGGACTGCAAAACTTCTTCCGCTTCAGTGCGAAGTGAAAACAATTATTGGTGTCCGATAAAAATTCGAGACTTTAGGAAAAAAAGGGGCTGACTCCATTGGCAGGAGTCAGCCCTTTTCGCGAAATAGTGAGCCATTCTATAGTCAAACAAAAATGGTTTTGGAAAAATCAGCCACGTTACTTTTCGTATGACTCACCCCGTCAGGGGTGAAATTGTGTAGCCAGGTATGTGGAGAGCTTGGCTCGACACATGCCTGGATTTCCGTATTTTCGTGATTCCACCACGGGGCACGCCGTAGGTGTGCGGATTGTTCCACAAACATGCATGGCATGTTTGCCG
>DAIRWG010000277.1:0-2009 GCA_036802405.1 Alloprevotella sp. | reverse complement strand
GGGTAAAGGCCGCGCACTTCCACGTGGCACAGAGTGGCCGGGTCGCGCACAATGCGCACAGGAGCCGAGGTGCGCGTTTCTGCAGCGATCACCACAGCCTCGTTGGTGAGAAATCCGTGGCTGCGGCGGCCGAAGGCATTGAATCCGTCGATCAATCGGTTGGTGATGAACTTCGGCATCCAGAAGTGCAGGGGCGACGACACCAGGCCCGGCGAGTAGCTCGACTTCGGCAGGTCGTAGCTCAGGCGGCGGTTCACGAAGTCGGCCATGCGCTGTGCCGGAGCCGTCTGGCTGCGGTTGCCTTGCTGCCAGACGGCCTTTTCCAGGGCTTCCTGGAAATACATCATGCGCAGCGGGTTGTCGGGATCGTTGATGTCGGCATGCGTTTCGGCAAAGGTGCCGTCGGCCATGGCCTCGGTCAGGAAAGGGCGCAGCTCGCCGTCGAGGTCTTCCAGCCGCGTTTCCACCACCATGCCTGAGTTGCTCCACGCCGAGTTGCGCAGCGAGGGACTCATGCCGTTCACCACGATCTGCTGCGGGCCGCTGGCCGCCGGCACCACGATGCCGCCGGGGCACATGCAGAAACTGTAGACACCTCGTCCGCCGCTCTGCATCACATAGCTGTACTCAGCAGCAGGCAGATATTTGCCGCGTCCGGCCGGGTTGTGATACTGTATCTGGTCGATCAGCTCCGACGGATGCTCCAGACGCACGCCCACGGCAATGCCCTTGGCCTCGATGCGGATGCCCGCTTCATGCAGGTGGCGGTAGACGTCGCGGGCCGAGTGGCCCGTGGCCAGGATGACCGGGCCGTGAAAAGCCTCGCCCGTGTGGCATTCCACCCCTTTCACCTCCCCGTCTTCCACGATCAGGCGGTCCACCCGCGTTTGGAAATGCACTTCGCCGCCGCTGCGCAGGATCTGCTGGCGCATGCCCTCGATGATGCGGGGCAGGCGGTCGGTGCCGATGTGCGGATGAGCATCCACCAGAATGTCGGTGCTGGCCCCGAATTGGCAGAACACGCGCAGGATTTTCTCCACATTGCCGCGCTTCTTCGAGCGCGTGTAGAGTTTTCCGTCGGAAAAGGCTCCGGCTCCCCCTTCGCCGAAGGAGTAGTTGCTCTCCGGGTCCACCTTGTGTTCGCGCGAGATGCGGGCAATGTCCTTGCGGCGCTCGTGCACGTCCTTTCCGCGTTCCAGCACCACGGGACGTTTGCCCAGTTCGATGAGCCTGAGGGCAGCAAACAAGCCGCCGGGGCCGGCCCCCACCACGATCACTCTCGGTGCATGACTCACGTCGGGATACTCCACCGGCAGGAAGTCCACCTGCGGTGCCGGGCGGTTGATGTAGAGGTCGAGCGAAAGGTTGACAAAGATGGTGCGCTGGCGGGCATCGATGCTCCGCTTGCGAATGCGCATGCCGTGGATGGTGCGCACATCGATGCGCAGCTCCTCGGCGGCATAGCGCTTGAGGCGGTCCTCGCTGGCAGCCACGTCAGGCGTGACACGCACGTTCAGCTGGCGGGCACCGTCGCTGGAAGTGTCGTTGGCTGCCGTCTCTTCGCGTGAGCCGGGCAGGGGAATGAGGCGCTCCGGGCGATGGTATGCCTTGTCGGCACGCTGTTCCCGGCGTGTGGATTTATCTGTAGCGGCACACCATTGGCCGGGTGCCTGTGGTTTGAATTTCTTCATGAAAATAATGGGGAAATGAGGAATTTAGGAATATGGGGAAATAGAGGAATAAAGGGAAATGGAGGAAATGCCTTTGTGGAAAACAGCTGTGGAAAACTGCTGTGGAAAACTGTTGTGGAAAACCTTCTCATCCGAACAGTTCGCGCAGGGCTTCCTCCACTCTGCTCACTGCCACCACTTCGATGCCGTAGGTCTGCTGCTCCAGCCCCTTCAGATTGCCTTGCGGGATGAGCATACGCTTGAATCCGAGTTTGGCCGCTTCTTGAATGCGCTGCATGATGCGTGTGACGGGGCGTATCTCGCCGCTCAGTCCCACTT
>DAIRWG010000276.1:0-2023 GCA_036802405.1 Alloprevotella sp. | reverse complement strand
GTGCTTGAACTCTACACCTACGACAACAACCCCGACGACATAGCACGGGACAACCTCATGCGGCAGAGTGTGCAGCTGGTGTCGAAGTTTCCCACCATCATTGCCTACGCCTACAACATGCTGCGTCACAAGGCGCAGGGCAAGTCGCTTCACATCCGCCACCCGCAGGAGGGATTCTCGTTGGCCGAGAATTTCCTCTACATGCTGCTCGGCTCTAACTACACGCCGCTTGATGCCCGTACGCTCGACCTCCTGCTCATTCTGCAAGCCGAGCACGGCGGCGGTAACAACTCCACTTTCACCGTGCGTGTCACCTCGTCCACCTGTACCGACACTTACTCCTCCATAGCGGCAGGCATCGGGTCGCTGAAGGGGCCCAAGCACGGTGGTGCCAACATCCGCGTTCACGACATGATGCAGCACTTAAAGCAAAACATCAGCAACTGGACCGATGAGGCTGAAATAGAGTCCTATCTTGAACGTATCGTACGCAAGCAGGCCTATGATGGTGCCGGGCTAATTTACGGCATCGGGCATGCGGTCTACACCCTTTCCGACCCACGTGCCGTACTGCTCAAGGGCATGGCTTGCCAACTGGCCCAGGAGAAGGGCCGCACGGCGGAATTCGAGTTCATGGAGCGCGTGGAACGTCTGGCCGTTGAAGCCATTCACCGGGTGAAAGGCGATGGAAAGAAGCTCTGTGCAAATGTTGATTTCTATTCCGGCTTCGTTTACGACCTCATTGGCTTGCCCGTCTCCATCTACACACCGCTCTTCGCCATGGCCCGCATTGTGGGCTGGTGTGCTCACCGCAACGAGGAACTCTGTTTCTCGGGTCGTCGCATCATCCGCCCCGCCTATCGCTGCGTGGCCGATTTGCGCGATTACGTGCCCGTAGGCGAGCGATAAACAACATATAGTAGCTCATTGCGCTGCGAATGGCTATTTTCTGAAGCGCAATGCGTGGGTTGTCGACTCCTGCTTCTTATGACTGCTTTGTGTATCGCTGGGTGCATTGGTCTTTGGCGGCCAATGCTTCCCGGCGATATTTTTCTGCCCCTTTCTTCCTGTGGAGGGGAGCGTGCTGCGTAATCGGGGTATGCGAAGAAGCAAATTGGTCATTTTCTCGGATTGTCCCACATCACACTTTGATGCTACGTTAGGGGTATTTCCCCGCAAACAGTGCGTTTGTCCCACAAAAGTCCCAAAGTCCCAAAAGTCCCAGCGGTGGACGGATTTTTAGACTGTTATTGATTATCAATAAGATACCTTCTTTTCATTCTTCTTTATATACCTTGTATAAACGCTGGGACTTTTGGGACTTTGGGACTACTGTAAAATGTGTTAACGTTAAGAGTCCAATGAGTCATGCGGTAAAATTGGCATTTTTGTCGGATTTTCTGAAATGCCGAATCGTTTCTGTCAATACGGAGGAAGAACGGCATCAGCCATTCGGCTCTTGAGTCTTGATAGATGTGGCTGCATGTCCTGGTGAAGGCTAATCGCGTGCGCGCGCAATTATTTTGTTCAGAAGTTTGTCTGTTCCGCGACATTTTTGTAAATTTGCAACGTAAAAGGAAATGCAACGAATATTCCTCAATAAACAAAATACTACACCTCATGTTGGATCTGGACATCCTTACAGCCGTTTCGCCGATTGACGGACGGTATCGTTCAAAAACTGAATCCCTCGCACCCTATTTCTCGGAATATGCACTCATGAAGTACAGGGTTCGCGTGGAAATCGAGTACTTTATCGCGCTCTGCGAACTGCCGCTCCCGCAGCTGGCATCGTTTCCCCACGAACTGTTCGGCACGTTGCGCGGCTTCTACGAGAGCTTCTCTGAGGCTGACGGCGCAAGGGTGAAGGAAATCGAAAGCGTCACTAACCACGATGTGAAAGCCATTGAGTATTTCATCAAGGAACAGTTTGACAAGGTGGGGGGCTTGGACGCATACAAGGAGTTCATCCATTTCGGCCTGACCTCGCAGGACATCAACAATACGTCATTCCCCTTGATGC
>DAIRWG010000275.1:0-2094 GCA_036802405.1 Alloprevotella sp. | reverse complement strand
GGCTTTGCCTTTGGGCAAAATGCGGGATCAGAATGCGAGCTTCTGGCTGGACTGGCGACCATCGGCCGTGGTGATGGCCAGCACGTAAGTGCCGAAACCGATGCCACGGGTACTGAGCGTGTTGCCCTGTGCCTGTGCCACAACCTTGCCGAGAGCATTGTAGAGCGTGAGCGCCTTCACTTCAGCACCTTCCACACGGATGGCCTCGGTGCCACGGCTGACGTGGAGGGCAACGTCGGACTTGAGGTCGTTGATGCCGCTGAGGTTGACGGTGAAGTACTTGGTGGCGGAGGTGAAATTGCCATTGTCGGTGAGGGCACGCACCTTGAGCGAATAAGTGCCGGCATTCGCCACGTCGAACTCGTGAGAGGTGGTCTGAAGGGGTGCCTCGTTGACAGCACGGTTGTTGAGCAGCACATTGTAGCCGTTCACCTGCAGGGGCGTGCCTTCGGACGTTTCGGCCACGAGGCCGATCATCCAGTTGCCGGTGGTGGTGTTGGTTTCATCCATCACTGACTTCCAGGTTTCGCCGTCGAGCGAGTAAAGGTCCGACTCGCCGCTGCGTGCCACGCGGCTGTCGCGTCCGAGGGGTGCCTTGCCGAGATCCACATCCCACATGTCGAGCGTGAGGGTGTACTCGTCGCTGCGGCTGATCGTGACGGGCGTGGGGAGTTTCACCTCATTCCACTGGTTGAGCTCGTAGCTGGGAATCTCCACTTCGGCCACCTTCTCGCCATTCTTGTGGAGCGTGAAGGTGAAGTCGGCTTTGGCCAAGGGGAAGAAGCGCAGTGCGGTGATCTGGTTGCCGTCGAAGGGGCGGATCATGTCGGAAGAATAGATGCTGCGCACAAGATAGCTCCAGTTGTTGCTTTCCGAACCAAGCATGCCTCCAGCGCTGGTGTCATCGCAGTACTGGATGTTGGTGCGGTTGCGGTCGGCATCCACGGCATCCCAAGTGGCCTTGACGTGTGCACCGTTGGTCTGGATGCTCTGGATGCGGGGCTGGTAGACAGTGGTATTCTTCGCCACCGTCACGCCCACTTCAGCCTTGGGACCTTCAGTGCCGTTGGAATAGACGGCAGCCACGGCATAGGTGTGGGAGCCATCGGGCTGGTTGTTGACGATGCATTGGGGCTGGGCCGAAGTGGCCACCTTCTGTCCGTCGGCATAGACGGCATAGGACTGCGCCTCGGCCGTGGCCGTGTTGGCATCGCCGAAACAGAGGGCGGTGGGCCAGGCAATGTCGTAGATGAAGCTGTTGTCAGCCCCACCCTCGGTGAGCGCATAGTCGTGGAGCGAATAGAAGTTCTCGGTGGTGGCAGTGAGGTTGACACGGTGCATGAGGTCGGTGTAGCCCGGACGTGCCCAACCGTAGGTGAAGCCCTGCACGGAAGTGTTGGAGGCATTCTCGTCGACCTCCGACACGATGCCGACCACGATGTCCTTGCCGGCAGGAGCCGTGAAGGGCGTGTTGAGGGCCACGAAGTTGGCCTGGCCGTAAGTGAAGTTGGAGGCATCAATGGGCTGCGTGTAGAGCGGCGTCTGGAGATCGGCTGCATCGTAGAGGTTGAGTGTCCATCCCTTGATGGGGGTCATGGGATAGAAGGAAACGCCCTTCACCACCTGGCCCTTGCTGCTGTAGGCAGCGAGGATGTTGCTGTCGAAACGCACGCCCGACTCGAAGGAGTAGATGCCGCCGGTCATGCCGTAGATGGCGTAGTTGGCCGGTGAGAGGGCATAGGATGCCGTGAGCGGAGCGGGCTTTTCCCAAGCGAGAGCCACATTGTTGTAGCCACGCTGCATGCCTTGCAGTGCGGCGGGGGCTGTGGCGGCGAGCGTGTTGCTGAGGGTGGCCGTGGCGGCTTCGGAAGCTTCGGAAGCGGTGCCGGAGTAGAGGGCCTTCACGGTGTAGGTGTAAGTGCCTTCGGGCTGGTTGAGATCTACATAACTGAGATCAGTGCCGGAATAAATGGACTGACCGTTGCGGAAAAGCTCATAGCCCGTGGGCTTGGCGTCCTTCACGACAGGAGCGCTCCAGGAGAGGTAGACCGCCGAAGCGCCTGCAAGCGGCTGTGCCTTGAGTGAAACGGGGGC
>DAIRWG010000274.1:0-2121 GCA_036802405.1 Alloprevotella sp. | reverse complement strand
TTCATGCGGTCGAATGCAAAAACCTTGTGCTGGTTGTTCTTTGACATATCAGGAATTGTATGTGTGAATGATTCTTTTGTTTGAGCGATGATGGAGCGCGCAAGGCCCGGCCCCGTGCTGCCCGAAGTGGGTGGGGCCGACGGCTTTGGCAGGGAGGGTTATTTCAAGTACACGTCGTTGCCGTGCAGATGCAGGTGATGGTTCACCGACACGAATGCGCAGAACAGGGTGAGCAGCAGTCCGCACACGGCCACCACGCCCAGCGTGGCAGCCCACACCTCGGGGGTGATGAGCTGGTTGAAATAGATGTTGCCCGTGCCGGCCATGAACTGCAGGTAGTACATGCCGCCGCCGAGCACGCCTCCGGCCACCACCACGGCCACCAGGCCGATGCGGAACGCCTGCCAGAGGAAAGGCCGGCGGATGAAGCTCCAGCGCGCGCCCACGAGCTTCATCGTGTGGATGTTGTAGCGGCGTGCATAGACGCTCATGCCGATGGTGTTGTTGATGAGCGAGAACGACACGATGCCCAGCAGGGCGGCCACGATGAGCATCACCAGTCCCACGGTGGGGATGGTGCGGTCGAGGCTCTGCATCACATCGTGCGGATAGTTCACCTCGTCCACGCCCGGCAGGGCCTTGATCGTAGGTTCGAAGCGGCGCAGGCTGTCGAGGTTGGCATAGTCGGCCTTCAGATAGACCTCAAACTCCGCCGGAATGGGGCTTCCGCCCAGCAGCTCGTTGTCGTCCTCGTCGTTTTGCAGGGCCTCGTTCATCTCGCGCGTGCCGCGCTCCTTCGAGATGTAGTCCACCTTGCGTGCATAGGGGGCCTGGCGCAGGGCCGTCTGCGTGTGCAGCAGGTCGGCGGGGGCGATGCTGTCGTTGAGCAGCACCTCCACGGTGAGTCCCTCGCGCAGCTGGCGGCTGAAGTTGGTGCCGATGCTCACGAAGAGCACCACCGTGCCCAGCAGGAGCAGCACCAGCGTGGTGCTGATGCAGGTGGTTATGGTGCTGAAGCGCCCGGCATGGCGTCTTTTTCTCTTATTCTTGTTCATTGCGCTGAAAGTCAGTTCGTTCGGGCGGACACATGGCTGTGCAATGGATGCATCAAGCCGTTTTCCACCTAAATTCCTACAAAAATACAACATTCGTGAGGATTGAGGTGCAAACGGCTTGATTTTAACGTTTCGAAGGGGCAATTGGCCGTTGCCCGCGGCTTTTGCCGGGTTCAAACGCCCCTTTCAGCGCGTGCCCAGCGTTTCTTCGAGTCGGCTGATGAGGGTGCCGACTCCCTCCGAGGCCACCTGCTCGATGGTTTCGATGGGACGGTCGGAAGGCACCTTCACAGGTTTGGGGTCGATCACGAACACGGGCACGCGTTTGGGCACGTAGTTCACCAGTCCGGCTGCGGGATAGACGTTGAGCGACGAACCGATGATGACGAAGGCATCGGCCTGCTGGCACAGTCGGGCAGCCGGTTCGAGATTGGGCACCGCTTCGCCGAACCACACGATCCAGGGGCGCAGGCGCGAACCGTCGCCGGCCCGGTCGTCGGCCGACACCTCCACGTAGTCGCGCGGCAGCTTTACGATGTAGCGCGGGTCGTTGGGGTCGAGCGACGAACACACTTTCATCAGCTCGCCGTGCAGGTGGAGCACATGGCTCGACCCGGCCCGTTCGTGCAGGTCGTCCACGTTCTGCGTGATGATCTGCACGTCGTAGTTCATCTCGAGTTTGGCCAGCAGGTAGTGTCCCAGGTTGGGGAGCGCCAGCACGAGTTGGCGGCGCAGCCCGTTGTAGAAGTCGGTCACGAGGTCGGGGTCCTCCGCCCAGCCTTGGGGCGTGGCCACTTTCTCCACGGGATAGTGTTCCCAGAGTCCGTCGGCATCGCGAAAGGTGCTGAAGCCGCTTTCGGCGCTCATTCCGGCACCGGTGAGGATGACAATCTTTTTCTTCATGTTCAGATTTTCTTTTTTGGGGGGGTGAGGGGGAGTTCGTGAAGCATTCCGGCGGCCGGTTTGTCGGGCTGGATGCAACGAGGCAAAAGTACGTTTTTTTGTTCAATGCATGGCCTTCTCCGGCGAAATGTTTTTTCTTCTTCCGTCGGGCCGGATGCCCGCA
>DAIRWG010000273.1:0-2134 GCA_036802405.1 Alloprevotella sp. | reverse complement strand
CCACCGGCTGCTCGCAGGACGAGATTGCCGTGAATCCCAGCTCTGGAGGAGAATCCACCGTGAGCTTCGCAGTGCAGGCTCCCGACGGGATCGCCACCCGTACTTATGGCAACGGACTGACGGCCAACCAGCTGAGCTATGCCGTTTACGACAAGGAAGGCAACCTCATCACTGCCCTCGGCACGCCCGGCACGGGCGACCACAAGACGTTTGAAAACCACGTGACCAGCGTGGAACTCAAGCTCGTGAAGGGCAACACCTACAAGGTGGTGTTCTGGGCCGCTCCCGCAGAAGGCTCTCCCTACGAGATCGACTGGGAAGAGAAGACCATGACGGTCGGACAGCAGGAGAGCAACTATGAGGCAGGCGATGCCTTCTACGGCACTGCAGAAGTGGTGGTGACGGGCGACTCGCAGCAGAGCGTCACCCTCACCCGTCCGTTTGCCCAGCTCAACATCGGCACCAACGACTATGCAGTCGCTGCGGCTGCTGGATTTGCTCCCACCGCCACGCAGGTGAGCGTGAGCGGAGTGCCCAACGTGATGAAGCTACTCGACGGCAGCGTGACGGGCAGCGAGACATACACCTACACCTATGCCAGCATTCCCACAGACGAAGAGCATTTCCCCGTGGACGGCAACAAGTATCTGGCCATGAACTACGTGCTTGTGGGCAACGACAAGGTGACCACCGAAGTGACCTTCGACTACGCCAAGAGCACAGACGTTGTCGGAGAGGTGCAGGAAGCCCATCAGCGCACCTTCGCCTCCGTGCCCATTCAGCGCAACTACCGCACCAACATCTACGGTTCGCTGCTCACCAACACCACCGACTTCAACGTGATCATCGACCCGCAGTTCAAGCAACCCGACTATGAGGTTTACCTCCAGGGCGCATCCTCACTGCAGGACTTTGTGGCCAACACACCGGCCAGCGAGCTGGCACAGACCAACCTCAACGTCGACCTGCAGGAAGGCACGCTGAAGAACGAGAATGCCGCCCAGAAGAACATCGTGACGGTCAGCTGCAAGAGCATCGCCATCAGCAACGGCACCGTGGATGCCACCGGCCTCAACCTCAAGGCTGAGGAAGGCGTGACACTGAAGGACGTGACGCTGACGGGTGAGTTCCCAAGGGCCAACAGCAACGCCGGCATCAGCGTGAACACACCGGGCGACGTGGTGATCGACGGGGTGCACTTCACGGGCACCAACACCGGCCGCTACAACGGCATCGAGATCAACCTGCAGAGTGCGGGCGAACCCGCCAAGAACGTGACGGTGAAGAACTGCTCCTTCGAGGGACTCTCGAACAACTGCATCCTCGTGTTCGGCATGCAGGAGGAGGGTGTGGTGAACGTGGAGAATTGCCAATTCGAACTGGCCGACGGCGCTTCGGCCGTGCGCATCAGCAACCGCACTAATGCCAACCACTTCACGGTGAAAGCCACCAACTGCAACTACAACTACCACGAGTGGTCGGATGCCTTGAGCAAGTGGCTCGGTTTCTTCCTCTTTGAGGACTACACCAGCACGGCTGCCGAGCTGCAGGCCGGTCGCAAGCAATTTGCCGGACTCTACGTCGACTGCAAGAACGTGACCTACAACGGCACAGTTGTCAGGGGCCTCCACAGCGGTCAGGCCAATGAGTCGCAGTTTGCCTGCATGTGCTACGACAAAGCCAATCCCAATAGCATCACCGACACCACCCATTTCCCAACCTTCAACTTCCAATGAAGCATTGAAGCACTAGAGACCATCGCCCCCAAGCCCACACAGGCTTGGGGGCGATTTTGCGTTTCCTTCATTCAGGCAGAGAGGCATTCGGACGCAAATGGGTGATAGGTCTGCGCAAGGCCATCCCAGCAAGAATCCGTGTCCGCTCGTGGAATTAGTGGGCAAAAGCGCGTCAGTGTTCAAGAAACCGCGGCTCCAAGGCATTCTTAGCGGCAAAAAACGTCCCGCAAGGACGCGTGCCTCCGAAAAGATTCGTAACTTTGCTGCATCAACAAAGCACCGCTCACATGAGTGGCCATACGCCGCACGGCTTTGTTTTCTATACCCTTTCCCCAAATGGGCAAACAACCTTTCAACAACACAATCATACATTATTCACACACGATCATGATGAAGGA
>DAIRWG010000272.1:0-2144 GCA_036802405.1 Alloprevotella sp. | reverse complement strand
CTATATCACTCCCTCCATCCAGGTGATCAGCCTCGACATGGAGAGCAGCTGCCTCACGGCCAGCCCCGGCAAAGTAAGCTTCGGCAGCGACGACGACATCATCGACGAGGACAATTTCAGCCAGAAAATCCTCAGCACCGGCCACAACTCCTGGAAGTCGGCCGATGACGATGAAGAAGACTAATCCCTACCGGTGGGAGCGGCCCTAAAGGCCGTTTCCCACCCCCCGCATGACAGAAGGCACCACCTTGCCGTTCACCCTCTCCCTTCATGGAGGAGAGCGTAACGGCAGGGTGGTGCCTTCGTTTGGTAGCGGCGTGCAGAGAAGCGCCGATGGCCTGCCGAACGGCTGCCGAACAGCTGCCGAGGGGCGGTGGCGTTGAGGAAGGGCGGTTAACGGCCGTGCCTTGGTCTTTTCACACCATGCCGTTGGAGGCCTCGCAGGCCACATGCGGGCGGATTGTCAGAGGGCGCGGATGCTCCAGCTTTCCATCGTGCGATGGTCCGGTGAGAAGTTCACGCCCACTTCGTAGATGCTTTTCCCCTCATCGGCAAAAGCCGCAGCGTAGTCTTTTTGCGCCATCTGCTTCATGGCCGATTCTGCGTTCTGCCCGCATTTCAACTCAAACACGTAGATGCTCCGTGCCGTGCGCAGCACCAGATCGATGCGTCCGTCGGCGGTGGGCACTTCGGGGCGGACATCGCAGCCGAGAAGTAGGAAGATGGTGTAGAGCACCGCTTGGTAGTGACGTTCGTTGTTGTTGACCAACGGATAAGGAAATTTCTTGTAGAAAGTCTGCAAGTGTGGCAGAAAGCCCTCCATGTCCTCATGGGGAGGCGTCACAAGGTAATCCATGTAGGCTCGGCACACGGCATCGCGTTGCCCGATGCCGTCGGGGGCATAGTGGCGGTAGAGGCTATTGGAGAATCCCCGTCTCACTTCTTCGTTGGGGAATCCCAGCTTGTAGCGCCGCAAGTAAGGTCGGATGCCGGGCAGGGTGCCTTTGATGGTGAGGTATCCGCTCTGGTAGAGCACCGGCACGGGGTCGGTCATCTGTTCGGTGGGCACGTCGAAGCGGTCGGCGGTGCATTCGATGTCCTCGAGCTCAAGAAGGTTGATGCCGTGTTTCTGAAGAAGGTCGATGAGGAAGGTGGGCGTGCCGGTGGCAAACCAATAGTTGCCGAATTCGTTGTTCTGGAAGGTGTGAAGCAGACTGTAGGGGTTGAACATGTCCTTTCCTCTGGCACTGAAATGGTAGCCGTCGTAGAGGGCCTTCAGCTCCTTCTCCGCTTCGTCGGTGCTGAGGCCTTGGTGCAGGGCCAGTGCTTCCATGTCGGGGCGGAAGTCGCGAAGCAGTTCTTCCTTGCTGATGCCGCAGATGTCGCTGTAGTCATCCGTCAGCGAGATGTTGGTCAGGTTGTTCAGTTCGCTGAATATGCTAAGCTGCGAGAATTTCGATATGCCGGTGAGGAATACGAAGCGCAGGTTTCTTTCTTCTGATTTCAGCGGACTGAAGAAGCTGCGCATGGTGTTGCGCATGGTTTCCTGCAGTGGCGACTGCCCCAGGGAATCGTGCATAGGGGCGTCGTATTCATCAATCAGCACCACCACATTTTCGCCTGTCAGCTCTTTGGCTGCGCGGATGATGCGCAGGAGGCGTTCCGAAAACGTGTCTTCGCTGTGGCGCATCACGCAGTAGTCCTTTTCGTAGGTTTCGAGCAGTGTGTTGAGCGTGCTGTGCAAGTGGCCGATGCTGAAGTACTTGTTGCAACTGAGGTCGAAATGCAGCACGGGGTGCTTTCGCCATTCGTGCTCCAACCCTTCCATGTCCAGTCCTTTGAACAGTTCCTTCTTGCCCTCGAAGTAGGCTTGGATGGTGGTGGTGAGCAAGGACTTTCCGAACCGTCGCGGACGGCTCAGAAACACGTATTTGTTGTCGTGCGTGAGTTGGTATACGCGGGCAGTTTTGTCCACGTAGACGTAACCTTCGCGAATGATCGTTTCGAAGGTCTGTATGCCGAGAGGGTATTTTCTTCCGTTCATTTGATGATTTCTGGTGGGTGATGCGGTATGCCTTGAACGACGACGAGGCCGTCATGGGGGAAATGTGTTGCCCTCACACCTCGTCGAGTCCGCGGCGGCG
>DAIRWG010000271.1:0-2163 GCA_036802405.1 Alloprevotella sp. | reverse complement strand
GACAATTATGGAGAGTGCGACAAAAATCGTCATGCCAACTTGAACGAGTGGAGCCGATTGGGATTGCTGCAGCGTATGCTGGGACACGGCGCCCGACGCTATGTCGAACACCAAAGCATTCTGACCGACTATTACACTTCAAAAACCAGGTTGGTGGCCCTGGAGTTTGCCCAAAGACTTGCTGTCCGATTGCTCATTGATTTCCAACGGCTTGAAGAAGGTATCTCCGCTTTCGTCATACGCATCAACGAGGCCATTGCCGAAACCCGCCGAATCGTGGAAACATCGCGCATCAACGGCAACGGATGGGGCGACGATATGCGTGGCCCCGTCGTAGACTTGTGCGATGGCGAAGCCGTAAGTCGGTTCGCCATGGATTTGATAAGCAACAGATTCGAAATAACCTACATCGCCCGAGAGATGCGTCGGCAGATTCTCCCTGAAGACTCCCAATCCTTCTGGCGCTTGGCTTCGGAAATCACTCCCCGTGACATATCGGTTGCCTTCGACACGAAATTGGCCGAAATCATCCGCACCAAGCACGAGGAGAGGGTCGATTCCAATCTGCGGATACTCGGTATGAACGTTCTCGCCCGGCTCGAGCAGCAACTGTGCAGTGATGGGGATATTAAAAGTTTTGCCCGCTCGCTTGTACGGAACAGTGAAGTTTATCTTCGGCTTGACCCTGAGCAGGACCGTCTTGTTCTGCGAAACAATGAAAACTTCCTTGGCGCGGTCAACCACTTCTTTATTTTTGTGACCGTGCCTTCTGCTGGCGACAATCCCACCCTTGAGCGCTTTGCTGACAAGCTTGAAGCAGCATTGGAACATGCCGTCAATTCCACGTATAGTTGCCATTATTTCTTTTTCAATCGCCACGGCCCAAGGCATGATGAAATCTCCATCGTCAGTATGCGGTTTATGTTACCTTTCCGCTGCATCGAAGGGATAAAGACTTACAAGGAACAGGCCGACAAATACCTCCACCACAGGCCGGGCCAAGAATGGATGCAATCGTTGGCGCTTTATCCCGAGGGGTCAGCCAACTTCCCATCCCTTTTGACCGATGAACAGAAGTGTGAGGAGCAATAGCCTTACCGTTCAGCAGGAGCAAGCTGCCGTTTGCCTTGCAATCGTCTCATTGAATTAGGCCCGCCCCATTGTGAGGCGGGCCATTGTTTTGACTGCCTCACAATGCTTTGCACGATAGCAGGAAGAAGCGGCTTGTTTTGCCGGTTACTCAGTACAATAGCCCGTTATGTTTTTCCTGTTGATTTTTCCGCATTCCTGCTCACCCCGTTAGGGGTGAAATTGGATAGCCAGGTATGCGGAGGCACTCCGCATGCCTGGTTTTTTGCGGCACATGCTGCCGAGGATGAGGCACGCCGTAGGTGTGCGGATTGTTCTTAGGTGTGGAACGCACTGTCGGCCATACTTTCCCCGCACGTTCCTTGTGCCGCACATGGGGGTGGCTGCAGGCCAGGGCCATGTGCGGCCAAATGCAGCTTTCGGGCAACCGGATTGCAACGGCCATCACCATTTCCACCATGAGGCAGACGCTGCATGCCAGCATTTTTCCCACTTTCTGGAGCGCGGTTTCCAGTATCGGGCAGTGTAGGCAGGGTAGGGGGTTGTTTTTCATCTTCGTCTCTTTTTATCGTTTCCCATCGGTTGTGGGGTATTTACGCACGGACGATGGGGCGTGGAGGTTAGTGGTTGTTTTGCTCTTGCAAATATAGTAACATTTTCTGAGACTGTCAAATTATCTGTCGCGTTTCTGTACGATTGTCACACGATGGGCCGCTGACAGTGTGCATCGTCCCTCTACGCGCGCGCGTTACAGCGTAATTGCACATCTTGCTTTCATCTGTCAGCGCTGCAGTTGTGCCGTGAAAGTACCGCGGTAGTGTCGTGAGAGTACCGTGGTAGTGTGGCGAGAGTACCACGGAAGAGTTTGAAAAAGCCTTGGACTTGTTGGAAAGTGTCTGAAAATAAGGGTCGCTGACAGATGAAAGTAAAAAACATGATTGCGGTGTATATGCGCGCGTGCGCGTGCGCGCGAAGTGGTGAGGCTTTACCGCAAAGCGGCGCGTAGATGCACGAAGCCTTGCGGCGGATTGGCTTTACCACGAAGGGTCACGAAGAGGCACGAAGCCATGCGGC
>DAIRWG010000270.1:0-2218 GCA_036802405.1 Alloprevotella sp. | reverse complement strand
TGCACAGGGCCACGAGCAGCATGTTCTGCAGCGAGGAGCGCGAGAGGAAACGGTCAATCTGCTGGTTGAGCGAATCGATGCGCGCCGTGCGCTCGTTCACCTCGTCGGCCTGCATGCGGAAGATGCGTGCGGTGAGCGAACTGATCACGGCGGAGTGGAGCACCGTTTCGCGCTTGTAGGGCTGTCCCTGCAGGATGCGCTGCGCCAGGATGAGGGCCTTGTCGCCCCCGGTGGGATAGATGAGCGAGGCGGCCAGACGTCCCTTTTCCACCATCTCCAGCCCGCCGCCGGGCGAAGTCAGGCCGTCCACGCCCACCACGGGCACCTCGTGCCCCAGGCGCTTGAAGGCATCGTGCACCTTCACGCCCACGCGGTCGTTGCAGGCAAAGGCAAAGTCGGGCACCTGTCCGGCACGCACGAGCGAATCGACCTGGCGGTCGATTCGCTCCCCCTCCCAAGTGGTCATGACGGTGGCCATGAGGTGCATGCCGGGGGTGCGTTTCAGTCCCTCCACAAATCCCTGGTGGCGTTCGCTCCCGGCGGTGGAGGCCAGCGGTGCGGCAAACTCGGCCACCGAGCCGCGTCCGCTGAGGCGGGCAGCCATGAAGGTGGCGGCATCGCGCCCGATGGCCCGGTTGTCGGCACCCACGAAGGCAGTGTAGGCATCGGTCTTCACGCGGCGGTCGACGAGCACCACGGGCACCCCCCGTCGGCTGGCAGCCTCCACGGCGGGCGTGAGGGCCACCTCCTCGGATGGCGACACGATGAGCAGGTCGACACCCTCGGCCAACAGGCTGTCAATCTGGGCGGCCTGGCGCACACGGTCGTCGTGGGCGCAGCGTATGTCGAGGGAAATGTCCTTGCTGAAGGTGGCTTCGCGCTGCATTTCGGCATTCATCTGCCGCCGCCAGGCATCGTCGGAACATTGCGACACGCCGATGCGGTAGCGGGGCTTGCTGCGCTCGCAGCTCCCCAGCACGAGGCTGAGCAGCAGCACGGGCAGGAGGTGCAGGCGGAGGGAAGGATGTTTCATAATGGCATATTATATATGGAGTGGTGAAGCGGCCGTGCCGGGAATGCAAAAGCACCGGCACATCGCGAGGCGGACTCGGCACCTGCCGTGGCACGGTGCAAAATTACGTTTTCCGGCCGAATGAGGCAACGCGAGCGTCGCTTTTCGTGCATCGGCGCATGGATTCTTGTCCCGCTCCCAGGGGCGGGCAGAAGGGCCGTAACGGGCCGAAAGCAGGATTTTTCAAGAAAAAAGCGAAAAAAGTGTGCCAATTATTTGGTCGTCTCGTCAGAAGGTCGTACTTTTGCACTCGCAATTCGGGGTGTAGCTCAGCCCGGTTAGAGTACGCGTCTGGGGGGCGTGTGGTCGCTGGTTCGAATCCAGTCACCCCGACTGAATTGCCAAGCAGCAATGATTCAATCCTTATTGAGTCGTTGCTGCTTTTTTTACGTATCTCAAACGCCCCTTCGGGCAAGCAGCTGCAGCACACCGCTGCCCCGAAGGCAAAGAAAACAGGCTCTGCAACATTACGTGTGGGTAACCAATGCCCCCCAAAAAAGCATTGCACCGATAGCCATTGCAGTCATATCCTTCCGCAAGGCTTCGTGCCTCTTCGTTCCCCTTGTGGTAAAGCTCTCCGCCGCAAGGCTTCGTGTTCATTCGTGGCTCTTCGTGGTAAAGCCAATCATCCGCAAGGCTTCGTGCCTCTTCGTAGCCCCTTGGTGGTAAAGCTCTCCGCCGCAAGGCTTCGTGTTCATTCGTGGCCCTTCGTGGTAAAGCCAATCATCCGCAAGGCTTCGTGCCTCTTCGTAGCCCTTTGTGGTACCCCCCAGTGAAGAATGATGTCCGATTTGACTGCCCACACGAAACGTTATAGAGCCAGAAAGCAGCCCAATCAGGCTGAAAATCAGAAAAATCGCGCAAAAACGCCCCACAACCCTTGCACCATCCGCCAGAAGTTCGTAACTTTGCAGCCGCTACGCCTCACTGAGGGCGTGGCACACTCCATATAATCATCTATTTTCATACTTACACAATGTACTTAGATTCTGAAAAGAAGAAAGAGATCTTTGGCAAGTACGGACAGTCTAATTCGGATACCGGTTCCGCTGAGAGCCAGGTAGCCTTGTTCTCTTACCGTATTGCCCACTTGACGGAGCACATGAAGCAGAACCGTAAAGATCATACGACTGAACGCTCACTCGT
>DAIRWG010000269.1:0-2224 GCA_036802405.1 Alloprevotella sp. | reverse complement strand
ATCCGTTGAGTACAGTAATACGTGAATCCATTGCGGAAGCAGGTTGGCTTCCACTTCTTGCTTGCATAAACGATGATAAGGAATCATGCATCAAGCACGGCCAAATGCTTGTGGCTCCTTAGAATAACTTCGATATGTTCATCGAGAGAACTGGTAGGGGATGGACAAGTCCTTCAGCACTTGTTTCACAACGGTCGATTTTCCCACCTGCCGTGCCCCCATCACGACTTGGATGAACTTTCTCGGCTCTTCCAGTCGGCTCTTAATTGTTTGATATTCAGGTCTTCTATACATGTCTCTACATTTTACGCAGTGCACTGCGTATTTTTACGCACTGTGATGCGTAACTTTACGCAGTGCAAAGATAATCATAAAGAGGCGTTCAAAATGACTGCATCCAAGAAATCGTGTGAGTGAAAGCGAAAAGGGCGGGCTGAAAGCCCTGTTGCCGCTTTCGGCCCGCCCTAAAAGGGGAAAATGAACATGGATTATTCAAAACTCAGGCACCCGCCCTGCATCAGCTCTTGGTGCGTGAGGCTCGTGCCGCGCAGCCTGCGGCCGTTGAAACGAATCGTGCGGGCTGCACGCTTCTGCGGATTCGGACAGGCCGACGTCACCACCAGTGTGCGCCCTTCGGGCAGGTGAACGACAGCCTTGGGGAAAAGCGGCAGTCCCACTTCATACTGCCCGCCGGCGGGATAGAACGGATAGAAACCCAAGGCCGAAAACACCAGCCAGGCAGACATCTGTCCGCAGTCCTCGTTGCCGCACAGTCCGGCAGGCGAGTCATCGTAGCATTGGCGCATGATCTGGTGCACGCGCCGTTGCGTTTCGTCCTGTCGGTGGAGAAAGTTATAGAAATAGGCCACATGGTGCGAAGGTTCGTTGCCGTGGGCATACTGCCCGATCATGCCCGTGCTGAAGATGGGCAGCTCATGCGCACCTTGGGGCGTGAAGGTGAAGAAACTGTCGAGCTTTGCCTCCAATCGTTTGCGCCCCACCAGCCGGATCAGCCCCTTGCCATCGTGTTGCACCGACCACATGTAGTGCCAGGCGTTGCTTTCGCAGATGTGTGGCGTGTAAGCCTCGGGCGAGAACGCGGGCTGGAACGTTCCGTCGGTGCGGCGCGGCTGCATGAAAGTGGTGGCGGGGTTATACACGTTGCGGTAATTTCTGGCCCGCTGCTCGAATTCACGAGCCACCCCGATTTGCCCCAGCCGTCGGGCCAGCAAGGCAATGCACGCATCATCGTAGGCATACTCCAAGGTGCGCGACAAGGCCCAGTCATCGTTGAGTGTGGAGTCCTTGGCATCGTAAGGCACATAGCCCAATTTGCGGTAGAGTCCAATGCCTCGGTAATCGTCGCGGCGTGCCGTCTGCAGGCACAGATTGAGCACCTCTTCGGGCGAAATGCCCGGCAATCCTTTCACCACGCCCTCCACCATCACCGAAGCCGCATGATAGCCGATCATCATGTCAGTTTCCGAAGCCCACATGTTCCACACCGGCAGCCGTCCGTTCTCTTGCGCAAAGACCATGAGCGAACGCACCATCGAAGCAGCACGCTGCGGGCAAAGCAGGCAGTAAAGCGGATGCGCTGCCCGGTAAGTGTCCCACAGCGAGAAGGTGGAATAGTTTTCCCATCCATCAGCCTGGTGCACACGGCGGTCGGGCCCCATGTAGCGTCCGTCCACATCGCCGAAGAGCGTGGGAGCCAGCATGGCATGATAGAGAGCCGTGTAGAATGTCACTTCATCCTTTCGGTTTCCACCTTCCACCTCTATGCGGTTCAGCACACGGTTCCACAGCAGCCGGGCACGCTGGCGATAGCGGTCGAAATCGTCATCCGTGGCCTCAGCTTCCAGGTTGCGGCGCGCACCGTCTGTTCCGGTTCCCGACAGGGCAGTTGCCACCACCAGAGGGTCGGGGCAGGAGTCGTCGAATTCGATTTCAGCCACCATCCCTTTGCCCTGCTTGCCTACGGACGCGCGTTTCAGCTGCATGCGGAGGATGGGGTGCGAAAAACGTGTTCGAAACCACACCCGTTGTCCGCGGGCCCAACCCGTCGAAAACCGGTATCCCTCAATTGTGTGGCGGTCCACTTGCCGGATGTCGGAGTCGAGGGTAGCATCCCAGTTGGTGGCTTTGGCCAGGTTGAGCAGCACGCGGCGCTGCCGTCCGTCGGCGGGAAAGGTGTAGCGCTGGATGCCGCAGCGTGGGGTGG
>DAIRWG010000268.1:0-2233 GCA_036802405.1 Alloprevotella sp. | reverse complement strand
TAAAATTCCGAACTGAGAATCAAATAGATAGCTTTTTCTGAAACGCCCTATGTAAACGAGAACGTATCGTTGTCTACCGTGGTGTTCTCAGTGCCACATCTCATTAAAGTCTTGACGGATGTGCCTACAGTGAAGGACAGAAGAGGCATCTGGGGATCGGTGATTCCGTTTCATTCCTCAGGAGCAGATTCTGGCCAGCTTGCACGCCAGGGACTCGGCATGGCACGTGCGAACGGTGTCGGCCATTCGTTTGCCGAGGAGGCTTACACGGATTACGGAAAGGGTGTTACCAATTTCGAAGATGTGCAGAACGACAGGTTCGGAAAGGGATGGACAATTCTTGAAGGCAGCAATGCCGGAACCGATGTGAAGGAAGGCCATAAACTGGAATTCTCGGCAGGTTCGCATTATTACAACGAGGAACTCGGAATACATCTGTTCAGCTCATGGTTCGTGCGTGATGCCGACCTTACTCCCGAACAGAGAAATCTGATGAAGGGCGGTTGGAGAGATTCCATGAGCGGAAAGGAATGGACGAAGTACAAGAATGGCCTGAAGAAGAAGGTGGGCATTCGCTACTACATTGACTACAACGACAAGACAAGGGAAATCGGTGGCGACACTGCCTATCAGGATTCTGCCGACTTCTATCTTGACCTGCTCCCGAATATGGGTTTGATCCCGAGATTCGACTTCCGATTGGACGATGCCACCTTCCAGAGGATGTGTGCCGATGCCCATGTGGATCCGCATCATCCGAAACTCGGATGGGTGGAAGGCAATGGATGGTCTCCCGTCGACAGTGATGCCTACTATTCCCTTTGGTGCGATTACGGAATGACAGATCCGGAAACCGGCAAGTATTCTCCGCATCGTCCTATTGGCTACATTGATGAAAACGGCAACCGTTCGTTTAGGCTGCCGGATAATACCGTAGAGATAGCGAGGGATGCAGTGGAGAGATTTTCTGCTGAAAGGGATCGCGAAGAATCTATGCATCGTGATGTGATAGACGAGTTTGTCAAGCGCACCGTGGAGGACGGCAAGCTCACGCAGGAGCAGGCTGATGAATTCACCAGAAAGATGGATGAAGGGGTGAAGCGGTCGGAAAGGGTGATGGAACTTGGCCATACGTTCAGCAACACAAAAGAGGATTTTGATGCGGTAAGGGATAGGGCCGTTGCTGAGAATGGTATTGTATTGCCGAATTTGAATAAAGAAATGGTGGAAGTGGTTGATGTTCTGCAACATGATTTTACAGGTAATGGCGAACAAGCGCGCAAACAGGCGAAAGCATGGGCAAAGTCCAATCTTCAAACAAAAGATGGTGAAGAATTGCCTACTATGCGTGATGGAACTCCTTATACTATTAATGGTAGAGCCATTAACAAATACCTTGACCCATCATCATGGTATTTGAGTGATAATTTGGGAGTCCATTTGGCTGTTCTCAAGAAACTGAAAGAAGTAATTCATGCAAGTATTGAGGCGGAAATCCATCCTGACTACAAGAAAGGCTCTGACGGTTTGCGCAGCAATGAGAATGTGGTCAATGAAAATGGCCTTATACACAGATTGTATGGTGCTGTCAAAATTGATGGAACCATCTATCGTGTAAAAACGACCATGCAAGAATTCAGAAATGATTCTGCAAATAAGCCTCATAGCTATGAGGTTACAAAAATAGAGCTGCTTGATGCGCCCACTACGGGAACCGAAACTCCCAATAGTCCTTTGGCAATGACATCAACCAACTCTATATCTGCTGCAAAGTTACTGAAAGGTGTCGAAAAATCCTACGACAAAGGCAAGAATTTACTTGATGAGAGCAAAAATTTGCCTCAAGGAAAGACCAAATTCTCCAAACGTACCAACCAGTCCGCCGAGCGAGCCTTGCGCGATGCCCTTGTTGGCCGTCTGCGCGCGAGCGGCATTGGCGTGAGCTTGAGCGAAGAGGAAGGGCAGAGGGTGCTGGACTTGGTGAACGGCGCTGCAAGGGAAATGCGCGTGTACCATGGCAGCGGTGCGGACTTCGATGCGTTTGACCACTCGCACATGGGTGAAGGAGAAGGCGCGCAGGCTTATGGCTGGGGAAGCTATGTGACTGAGGTGGAAGGCATAGGGAGGTGTTACGCTGAATCAAACCCTGGGGACGAACCTTTAAGTGATTCTGAAAGGGAAAGTGTATGGACGGATATTGCTGATGAAATTGGAAAACATTATGGAGTAGAGG
>DAIRWG010000267.1:0-2314 GCA_036802405.1 Alloprevotella sp. | reverse complement strand
AGGACCTCCAGATTATGAGTCTGTTGCTCTAACCAACTGAGCTACAAGTCCGATGACGCATTGTGCATCGCGCGGTGAGGGCGAAACGCAATTTGTTGGATGCAAAATTACGACAAACTTTGGATTTGAACAAACATTTGGCCCGTTTTTTTGTTTGCAGACTTTGGGAAAAGTGCAGCCTCCCCACCTTCTTCCGCTGCAGGCGGAGAGAAAGTGGGGAGGCTGTGGTGTGCTTGCATCCGCTCATGAAGCGGGGAGCAAACGTAAGTGTGCGCGCCTCACTCCGTCACGCTCAAGCGTCCGTCGAGCACACGCACCGTGTAGGTGCGGCCACGCTTGGTGGGGAATTCGGTGGTGAGGCGGCCGTAGCGCACGCGGCAGGTTTCGCCGGAGCCGGAGTTGATGCGGGCTTCAAGCAAGCGGCCGGCCTTCCAACTGAGGTCCACGCCGAAGTTGCCTCGTGCCCGCAATCCGCTGATCGCCCCCTTGGCCCAGGCGTCGGGCAGCGAGGGAAGCAGATCGATGCAGCCCGCATGGCTCTGAAGGAGCATTTCGGTCACGCCGGAGGTGCCGCCGAAGTTTCCGTCGATCTGGAAGGGCGGGTGCACATCCCACAGGTTGTCGGCCGTGCCGTTCTTGAGCAGGTTGCCGTAGAGCACATAGGAGTGGTTGCCGTCGTGCAGGCGGGCCCACTGGTTGAGCTTCCATCCCATGCTCCAGCCGGTGGCACCGTCACCGCGGTGCTCAAGCACCACGCGCGAGGCCTGTGCCAGCTCGGGCGTGGTGAGCGGCGAGATGGTGTGGCCCGGATGCAGGCCGAAGAGGTGGTTGACGTGGCGGTGCTGGTCGTTGGGGTCGTCGATGTCGCGGCTCCACTCCATGAGCTGGCCGTAGCGGCCGATGCGGTAGGGAGCAAGCTGCTTGAGGATGCCTTGCCACTTTTCCACCTCGGCCTCGTCGGTGTGGAGTGCCTGGGCGGCACTGATGCAGTCGAGCAGGATCTCGCGGATGACGGCATGCGTGAAGGTGGTGCCTTCGTCCACCGGGCCGTGCTCGGGCGAAGTGGAAGGCGCTGCAGTGAGCGTGCCGTCGGCTTTGCGCCACAGGAAGTCCTCGCAGAAGAGGGCGCAGCCCTTCATGAGGGGATAGGCCGTGTGGCGGAGGAATTTGAGGTCGCGGGTGTAGTCGTAGTAGTCCCACAGATGGGTGGCGAGCCAGGAGGCAGCCATGGGGTTGTAGTTCCACGACATGTCGGCCCCCTCGAGCGGTGCGGTGAACCCGAAGATGTTGGCCGAGATGCCGGCCGCCCATCCGCGTGTGCCCCAATAGGCCTTGGCCGTGCGTTCACCGGGCTTCTCAAGCAGGCGGATGAAGTCGGTGAGGGGTTCGGTGCACTCGGTGAGGTTGGTGGGCAGGGCAGGCCAGTAGTTCATCTGCAGGTTGATGTTGTTGTGGTAGTCCACTCGCCAAGGGCCGTCGACATTGTTGTGCCACATGCCCTGCAGGTTGGCCGGCAGGTTGCCCGGACGCGAGGAGGCGATGAGCAGGTAGCGGCCGTACTGGTAGTAGAGCGTTTCGAGGCCCTGGTCCTTGGTGCCCTGCCGGTAGTCGGCCAGGCGTTCGTTGGTGGGCTTGGCTGAAGAGGGGCCGCCGAGGTTGAAATGCACCCGTCCGTAGAGCGAAGCATAGTCCTTGTAGTGCTCGCGGAAGAGGCGGTCGAAGCCCTTCCTGGCAGCCTTTTTCATCCATTCTTCCGTGGTCTGCACGGGATTGACGCCCACGTAGGCATGCGGATCGTTGAAGTCGGGGTTGTAGTTGGGTGCATAGTCGGTGTCGGCAGTGAGCAGGATCACCACCTCATCGGCACCGGTGACGTGCAGTTTGCCGTCGTCCACATTCACCGTGCCCCCCTTTGGCAGCACTTCGATGCGCACGGCATACTGCATGCGGTTGTTGTCGAGCCGCCCCACATAGTTGATGCCCCGCAGCGTCACTTCGGTGCGTTCGGCCTCGCTCACGGGGTTGGGCGTGTAGTCCACCAGCAGGTTCTGGCGGCCGGGCTTCGAGGCACGCAGGCGGATGGCCATCACGTTGGCCGGATAGGAGATGAAGGTGCGGCGCTCGTAGTTCACGCCATCGGCTGCCGTGAAGCTCACATCGGCATAGGCCGAGTCGACCGACAGGGCACGCCGGTAGTGCGTCACGCCCTTCTCGTCGATGCCCGTGCCGATGCACAGCTCACCCATCGTGGTGAACGAACCGAAGCGGAACTGCGGTTCGCCGGTGGCCTCGTAGGGCACGGGGCTGTTGAAGT
>DAIRWG010000266.1:0-2342 GCA_036802405.1 Alloprevotella sp. | reverse complement strand
GCCTTGATTAAGAAAGTTTCCAAAGTCGATGCGTAATTTTTGTGTTGTGATAAAGGGTTGAAATCAGCGCCTTTGCGCGTGGGACAACCGAGATTGCGTTGAGCTCACGCGCGTAATCAGTTGATGAGGTTCTTGGCCATCTCGCGACTTTCGGCGTCGGTGCTGAAGAGGTCGTCTAACGTAGGGGATGGAAGGAATGTGGCTCTGGCCATGACTTTTTCGACCAATTCCGGCATGTCCATAAAACCCAGCCGATGGTTGCGGAATGCTTCATTCGCAATCTCTCCAGCCGCATTCAGAATGCAAGGCATGTTGCCTCCTTGCTTGATGGCTTCGTAGGAAAGGGACAGGCAAGGGAACTTGTCGAGGTCGGGTTTCTCGAATGTGAGTTTTCCGAGTGCGGTGAGGTCTAAACGTTGGGTTTGAAGCGGCAATCGCATGGGATAGGAGAAAGCATACTGGATGGGCAAACGCATGTCGGGCATGCCCATTTGGCCTATGATGGCACCATCGTCAAACTCGATGGCGGAGTGCAGTATGCTTTCGGGATGTACGACTACCTCAATATTTGAGGGTGCCACATTGTAAAGCCAATGGGCCTCAATCATTTCAAAGCCCTTGTTCATCATGGAAGCAGAGTCAATCGTGATTTTTGCGCCCATCTTCCAATTGGGATGGCATAGTGCCTGTTCGGGGGTGACATGGGTGAGCTGTTCCTTGCTGAACTTTCTGAACGGGCCACCGGATGCTGTCAGCAGTATGCGACGGACTACATTGTTCGTTTCACCGTTGAGGCATTGGAAAATGGCTGAATGCTCACTGTCAACGGGCAGAATCGCTACGTGCTCGTTTTCGCAAAGCGAGCGAATGATGCTGCCTGCCACAACCAAGGTTTCCTTATTGGCCAAAGCAATGGCTTTGTGTGCGCGGATGGCGCTGATGGTTGGGCGCAGTCCGGCGAATCCCACCATGGCAGTCAGTACCATGTCGATGTCTGCTTGCCTTACGACTTCGCACAAGGCATCGGCTCCCGTATACACTTTGATGGGTAAATCGGCTAAGGATTCCTGCACGTTGTCGTAGAGCGCGGTGTTGGCAATGACCACACTTGAAGGAATGAACTCACGTGCCTGCTTCACAAGCAGCGATGCATTGGAACCTGCGGTCAGCACGGTGGCTTCAAATAGGTCGGGGTGCTGGCGAATGACATCAAGGGCTTGTGTTCCGATGGAACCTGTGGACCCGAGAATGGCTATATGTCTCTTCATTATGTATGCTTTGAAATATGCCGGCTTGGTCAGTTCAGATCGAGTAGTCCTTCGGGAAGCTCCAATGTGAGCGTGCGATTGTGAAGGTCGAAATGAACAAGAAAGTCGTCGTGGTAAGGTATCATGGTTTCTTTTCCCTCTTCGTCTGCCACATCCAGCAAGATGTTGCACGACGAATCGTCCACATGCTCCACCCTTCCTAACTTCTGTCCGTTGGCTGTGAATACCGTGAAACCGGTGAGGGATTTATAGGATGACAAGGCGGCGTTTTCATCAGTCAGGACTTTGTCTTTCGGATAGTAGACGCTGTGGCCGACCAATTTGCGTGCCTGTTCCTCTGTGTCGGTGTCGGCGAATTTGACTATGACCGTTTCGTCGTTCTTGAACCGGTATTCTTCCCAAAAGAATGGTACCATGATTCCATCCATGTCAAGTACGAGATAGTCAGCAGAACCTGTGTCAAAGCAATCGTCGGTAAAGTTCATTTCCACTTCTCCGCGTAGCCCGCGGTGCTTGGTGATATGACCGATTTTGAATACGGCATCGGATCGAATCATTGTATGAGTTGAATTAGGATGGGGTTAATAGCTGGTTAATGCGGTGTGAGGGACTGTTTCAATCAATTCTCGTGATGTGGGCGCCGAGAGCCGAGAGTCGCTGCTCGATGTTTTCATATCCTCTGTCGATCTGTTCCACATTGTCAATCTGGCTTTCGCCTTCGGCACTGAGTGCGGCAATCAGCATGGCAATGCCCGCACGGATGTCGGGCGACACCATGCGCCGGCCACGCAAGTGAATCTGGTTGTTGTGGCCGACCACTACGGCTCTGTGTGGGTCGCAAAGGATGATTTGTGCTCCCATTTCGATGAGCTTGTCCACAAAGAAGAGTCTGCTTTCAAACATCTTCTGGTGGAAAAGCACAGAGCCCTGGGCTTGGGTGGCCACCACGATGAGTACGCTCAGGAGGTCGGGGGTGAGGCCAGGCCAGGGGGCATCAGCCAAAGTCATGAATGAACCGTCGACAAACGATTCTATCATGTAGTGGTCTTGACGGGGAATGATGATGTCGTCATT
>DAIRWG010000265.1:0-2399 GCA_036802405.1 Alloprevotella sp. | reverse complement strand
TCTGCTGCCCTTGGAAATCCACACTGAATCCCGAATCCATCACATCGAGGATGGGCTTGTCGTATTCATCCACCAGCACCACGGCACGTAGCCCCGTCTGCTCGTGTGCCGCTTCGAGTACGGCGGCAAAACGGCGGCCGAAGCCGTAGGCCTTCTGCGTCACGCCATACTGCGCCTCCCATTTCGACAGATAGCCCTCCAGCGTCTGCTCCAGGGTGCCGATTGTCAGGAAGCGGTCGGCATTGAAGTCCACATGAAACACCGGGTAGCATTTCCACTCCTTCTCCAACCGTTCCATCTCCAGTCCTTCGAACAGTTCGCGCCGACCGAGAAAATAGTTCTCCAGCACCGACACCAGCAGGCTCTTGCCGAAACGACGCGGACGGCTCAGAAAATAGATGCTTCCATTCTGCACCAAATCATAGACCAAAGCTGTCTTGTCAACATAAACGAACCCGTCTTCACGCATGCGTTCAAAAGACTGTATTCCAATGGGATATTTCATGTGCGTATGTAATTTTCTGTTTCCTAATGAATCATTTTTCCGCCCAATCGCTCACAGTGCCCGTTTCCGAAGAGAAGCTCACCCCGATGCAGTGCACCTGGCGGGAATCGTTGGAATAAGGGCGGGCATAGCCTTGCGCCTCGATCTGCTGCAGGGCTTCGGAGGCTGAACTGTCGAGCTTGAATTCGAAGATGTAGACGTGGCGGTCGGTTTCGATCACGCAGTCGGCACGGCCCTGGCTCTGCTGCTGCTCCGTGTGCGTCACGTAGGTGCTGGCCAGACGCATCAGGAGGTAGAAGGTGTAGTGGAAATAGCGTTCGCGCTCCCGCTCGTTCTCCTTGCGACGCATGCTGTAGGGGATGCTGGCAAAGAACGACGTGAGCTGCCGGCGGAAATCGTCGAGACGGCCTTGCTTCAAGGCCATCACAGCTGTAACAACCCAGGAATTTGCCGATTGTGCACTGTCCAGATAATTGTTGGCCAGCAACGTGACAAAGCCGCGCTTCACCTCATCGTTCGGGTAATCCAGCCGAAACAGTTGCATGTCGGGGTCGTAGTCCTTGATGGTCAAATAGCCGCTCTGGTAGATCATCGGCAGGGGGCGTTCCACGTCGGCCTTGTAGTCCACAAACTCCTGAGGCTCGTAGTAGCGGGAGGTCAGCTCGTCCATGTTCTCATTGAAATGGCGGAGCAGACGGATCAGATACGATGGCGTGCCCGTACTGAACCAGTAGTCCCGGATTCGTTGTGCCGACAGGGCGTTCAGCAGGCTGAAGGGGTTGATCACGCCAAGCATTTCCTCCGAAAAATGGTAGCCATTATAGTGTTTTTTCAGCAAAGCCAGCATCTCATCTACGGAGCACTTGTAAACTGCTGCCATGCTCTGCAACGGTTCACGGAACTGCTCCACAAGCTCTTGCTCAGTGATGCCGCACAATGCATCGTACTTCGGGTTCATGCTGATGTCGTTGGGCTGGTTGAAGCCGCTGAACACGCTCACCTGCGAAAATTTCGTCACGCCCGTCAGCAGCACGAACTTCAAGTGCGGGTCGGCACTCTTGAAAGTGGAGTAGAAGGCACGGAGCAATTCACGATTATGCGTTTCCAGCAATACGGAATGGCCTTGCACATCCGTCTGCGCATCAGTGTCCATCACATCGAGGATGGGCTTGTCGTATTCATCCACCAGCACCACACAACGCAACCCCGTTTGTGCATGTGCAGCTTCCAATATGGCGCAGAAACGACGACCGTAGTCCTGAGCCTCGCACTCCACGCCGTACTGCCGTTCCCATTTGCGTAACGAAAGGTCCAGCGCTTCTTCCAAGGAACCGATGTTTCGATAGTTACCCAAATTGAAGTCTACATGAAACACCGGGTAGCATTTCCACTCCTTCTCCAACCGTTCCATCTCCAGTCCTTCGAACAGTTCGCGCCGACCGAGAAAATAGTTCTCCAGCACCGACACCAGCAGGCTCTTGCCGAAACGACGCGGACGGCTCAGAAAATAGATGCTTCCATTCTGCACCAAATCATAGACCAAAGCTGTCTTGTCAACATAAACGAACCCGTCTTCACGCATGCGTTCAAAAGACTGTATTCCAATGGGATATTTCATGTGCGTATGTAATTTTCTGTTTCCTAATGAATCATTTTTCCGCCCAATCGCTCACAGTGCCCGTTTCCGAAGAGAAGCTCACCCCGATGCAGTGCACCTGGCGGGAATCGTTGGAATAAGGGCGGGCATAGCCTTGCGCCTCGATCTGCTGCAGGGCTTCGGAGGCTGAACTGTCGAGCTTGAATTCGAAGATGTAGACGTGGCGGTCGGTTTCGATCACGCAGTCGGCACGGCCCTGGCTCTGCTGCTGCTCCGTGTGCGTCACGTAGGTGCTGG
>DAIRWG010000264.1:0-2423 GCA_036802405.1 Alloprevotella sp. | reverse complement strand
CCGCCCATTCCATGCCCACTCATTCGGATGCTCGTTGAATCAATAATGCGAACAATAAACTGTACACCCTATTTATTTGTCCGCGAAGGGCCGCTAAGGCCGCGAAGGCCATGCGGCGGCGTTTTTGCCACGAAGAAGCACGAATGGACACGAAGACCATGCGGATGAGTGGTTTACAATGAAGGGCACGAAGGACATGAAGAGGCACAAAGCCTTGCGGAGGAGGTTTATAGTCAAACAAAAATGGTTTGGGAAAACCTGAAGTATAATCCATGGGGCGTAGCATCTGCTCTCTTCATCCCAATTCCATGCCGCAGGTCACCCCAAATGGGGTGAGTCATACGAAAGGTAACGTGGCTGACTTTTCCAAAACCATTTTTGCTTGACTATAAAGAAACAATCTGTGCATAGTCCAAAGAAGAGAATACATACAAGCCATGGCCAACTAAACTCCAATTGGTGCCTTAACTCACACAAATTCTTGTAGAACCTCTATATTTCTTTGTATGCTGCTTTTTCTGATGAAAAGCTTGGAGTCCTTGTTTCCTTTTCATATCTTTGCGGAAGTATAAGGATGCAGCTTGCTTCTTGGCTTTCGGGAGCATAGCGGGCTATGTGACTGAAAGTCAAGGAGCAAGATGCGCCCGAGAAAGTGCTTCTAAGCTGAAAGTAGTCAGAGCGAGATACTATAAAAATTATTCTAAACACCTACTTAAAGGTGCTTGATATATGAAATATCCTATAGGAATACAGTCGTTTGAGCGAATCATTAAGGATGGCTATGTGTATGTTGACAAGACAGATCTGATTTATCAACTTACCCGTGGCAAGATTTATTTTCTGAGTCGTCCCCGACGTTTCGGAAAGAGTCTGCTTGTCTCTACGCTGGAGAACTATTTTCTGGGCAATAAGGAACTCTTCAAAGGCTTGAAGATAGATGCCTTGGAGAAGGACTGGAAAAGCTATCCTGTGTTTCATCTGGATTTCAATAGCGACAATTTCATGAATGCCCACACCTTGCAGGCCACCTTGGAGAGGTTTGTGGCGGATGGGGAGAAGCGCTATCATGTTGAGCCGGATTGCAGCCTTAGTTTGGGAAGGCGTTTCGCCTATGTGTTGAAGGCTGCCCATCAGCAGACGGGGCTTCGTTGCGTGGTGTTGGTCGATGAATACGACAAGCCGTTGCTCGATGTAATGGGATTGCCTATGACCGTCCGTGTCAATCATGTGGACATTACATTGGAGGAGAATCATCGCAACATGCTGAAGGGGTTTTATTCAACCTTCAAACTTGCTGATGCAGACTTGCAGTTTGTGCTGCTCACAGGCGTTACGAAGTTTTCGCAGATAAGTGTGTTCAGTGGTTTCAATCAGCCTGATGACATCAGTATGGATAACACCTACGACACGCTTTGTGGCATTACCGGCGAGGAGTTGCAAAGCTATTTCCATGAGCAAATGCAAGTGTTGGCTGACACGAATGGCTATACCCTTGAAGAAATGGAGCATTTGCTAAGACGCCGTTTTGACGGCTACCATTTCGGACCGAGATTGAAAGGGGTTTACAATCCATTTAGTATTCTCAACACGTTTTCCAAGATGATGATTCGTGATTATTGGTTCCGTACGGGCACACCTACCTATTTGGTCCGACTCTTGCAGGACAACCATGAGAATCTCAACGACCTCACAGGAAAGTATTATGACGAGAGCGAGTTTGTGGATTATCGTGCGGACAGAGAAAGGCCACTTCCTATGATCTATCAGAGCGGCTATCTCACAATCAAAGGTTATGACCGTGAGATGGAGACTTACCTGCTTGATTTTCCAAATGATGAGGTGAAAAACGGCTTTGTCACGATGACTGCCAATAGCTATTTCTCCACCAGGGAGGATGCGGGCTCATGGGTTCGCAGTGCGGTTATAGCCTTGAAACGTGGAGAATTGGACAAGTTCCAGATGCTTCTCACTTCATTCTTGGCCAGCATCCCTTATACAGCTCGTCGTAAGGAGAATGAAACGGAGAAAGAAAGATACTTCACCTATACGCTCTACCTGATCTTCCGTATAGCCAGTTGCTATATCACTTATGTCGAAAAAGAGCAGAGCTATGGACGGCTGGATTGTTGCGTGCAGACACCCAAGTATATCTATATCTTTGAGTTCACACTCGATGGCTCGGCCGGAGAAGCCTTAAAGCAGATAGATGACAGGGGATATGCCAATGAATTCTTGGCATCGGGCAAGACGATATACAAAATAGGTGTGAACATTTCTTCGGAAACAGGAACTGTTGCCGACTGGAAGGTTGGGGGAGGAAAACAATGAGGTGGCGAGTATTTTTTGATGTTCGCATATAGCATGCGTCATGGGCGGGCTGAAAGCCCAGTTGTTGCTTTCAGCCCAGGGCAACGCCCTGGGTT
>DAIRWG010000263.1:0-2457 GCA_036802405.1 Alloprevotella sp. | reverse complement strand
AGTGGAAGCCAACCTGCTTCCGCAATGGATTCACGTATTACTGTACTCAACGGATGATAGCCATGAACAAGTCACTTGGCATTCGCCGCCTCTGTCTGCTGGGCGGATGGATTCTGACGGGACTGACCCTTGCGGCACAAGTGGTGCCGCAGGGGTTGGCCCGATGGGTCGATCCCTTCATTGGCACGGGCGGACACGGGCACACCTTTCCGGGGGCCGTGGTGCCCAACGGCATGGTGCAGCCCAGCCCCGACACACGCATCCACGGATGGGATGCGTGCTCGGGCTACCACTACAGCGACACGCACATCAACGGTTTTGCCCAGACGCACCTGAGCGGAACGGGTGGTTCGGACTTCGGCGACTTTCTGCTGATGCCCGTGGCGGGAGATCCCGACCTGCGCTACTCGGGCGAGAAGGACTCGGTGCAACAGGTGGCCTATGCCTCGGCCTTCAGCCACGAACGCGAATGGGCCTCGCCGGGCTACTATGGCGTGATGCTCGACCGCTATGGCGTGAAGGCTGAAATGACGGCAACCACCCGCACGGCACTTTTCCGATTCAGTTTCCCGAAAGGGTGCAAGAAACGGTGTCTGGTGCTCGATCTCGACTACAACATTCAGGAACAGACGAACTTCAAAATGGAGGCTTCGCTGAGCGACTCCGTCACGCTCACGGCCTTCAAGAGCAGCCAGTGGTGGGCCTACAGGCAGGACATTCATCTGGCCATGCAATGTTCGGAGCCCATCGCGGCCATGCATCTGGTGCGCGACACACTGACCGTGGGCCAACGGCGGGAACCGCGCTGCAAAGCTGTGCTGACCTTTGCCCCGAGCGCGACGGATGAACCACTGATGGTGAAGACAAGCGTGTCGGCCTGCGATGCGGATGGGGCACTGCGCAACCTGCTGACAGAACAACCGGCATTCGACTTCGAAGGCACGCGGCGGCGGGCGGAGAACAGATGGAACGAGTGTTTGGCACGCATCGACATCCGCACCAACGACGAAGCGGTGCGCAGGCAATTCTACACGGCACTCTACCATGCCCACATCGCTCCGGCCACGTTTTGCGATGTGGACGGCCGATATTTGGGCAACGACCTGAAGGTGCACCAGGGCCGGAAGGGCGAAACGATGTACACCTATTTCTCGCTGTGGGACACTTTCCGCGCGCTGCATCCGCTGCTTTCGATCATTGCTCCCGAACAAAACGAGGCTTACATCCGCGCCCTGGTGCAAAAGGGACGCGACGGCGGATTGGTGCCAAAATGGGATTGTGCGGCCAACTACACGGGATGCATGATCGGCTATCATCTGGCTTCGCTCGTGGCTGACTCCTATGTGAAAGGGCACCGCCATTTTGCCGTGCGCGATGCCTACGAGGCATGCCTGCGCCTGGCGGAATACGACACGACGGGCATTGCACCGGCTGTGCCGCGATGGCTCTATCCCTACATCATGCCCGAGGCGCGCCGATGGAAGGCCGAACTCGGATTCATTCCGGCCGACCGGGAGAAGGAATCGGTGGCCAAGGCTTTGGAATATGCCTACGACGACTGGTGCATCAGTCAGTTGGCCGTAGCCTTGGGCGACACGGCACGTGCCTCGCGCTACGAAGGCTATGCACAAGCCTACCGCACTTATTTCGATCCTTCCACACGGATGATGCGCGGACGCTTGGGCGACGGAGCATGGCGCACTCCCTTCTCAGCCACCCGCTCGGACCACCGCAACGATGACTACTGCGAGGGAAATGCCTGGCAATGGAGCTGGTTTGTGCCGCACGATGTGGACGGGCTGGTGGCCCTGCACGGAGGGCCGAAACGGTTTGCAGCCGACTTGGATGCCTTGTTTGCCGCTCCTTCGGAAGTGGAAGGCGAAAACGTGTCGGCCGACATCACGGGACTGATAGGCCAGTATGCCCACGGCAACGAGCCTTCGCACCACATCATCCACCTCTACAACTACGTGGGCCGTCCGCGCCGTACGCAGGAACTCGCCGACCGTGTGCTGCGCACGCTCTACGCGGCCGCCCCCGACGGACTGGCGGGCAACGAGGACTGCGGACAAATGTCGGCCTGGTATGTGCTCAACGCGATGGGTTTTTACCAAGTGTGCCCCGGTCGTCCCGTCTACAGCATCGGACGGCCGTTGCTCGACGAAGCGGTGATCCACCTGCCCAATGGCCGCACGTTCACCATCCGGGCCAGACACAATGCTGCCAACCGCTGCCACGTGCGCTCCATGCGCCTCAACGGCCAACGCCTTGCCCGCCCCTTCTTCACCCATGAGCAACTGGAGCGGGGCGGTGTGCTGGAATTGGACATGACACGCTGATTTGTCGGTACACGGATGGCCTGCATCTGCCAAGTTTTTACTATTTTTGCATAAGATAGGCTGCGGCTCGGAAGAACGCTCAAGCAAGCTTGGCGTTTTTCTCTCACCTTGCACTATC
>DAIRWG010000262.1:0-2464 GCA_036802405.1 Alloprevotella sp. | reverse complement strand
TGGCGCTCGCTGAATTCACGGTTGATGTCGGCCAGCTCCTTGAGGCCGTAGATGTAGTCGTCGTACATGTCGTCCATGTCGATGCCTTCGCAGTCGGCAGCGCCATAGCCCATGCAGGAACGCACGATCTCGATGCGCTCCTCGGTGGTGGTGTCTTTGATCAGCAGACTTTTCATTGGATTTTTCTTCTTCTTTGGTGGGTACGGAGGGATCACTTCACGGCCATTTCTGCAAAGCCCATCGGCTCGCCGCTCTGGATCATGCGGGTGGCGCGGAACGACACGTAGCGGGCCAGGGTGGGGGTGAAGTAGATGCTCTGCAGGATGGGGTTGTTCTTGATGTTGGAGAGTTCGCCCGCCTTCACCACCTGCGTGAGGTGGTCCTTGTCGTTGCCCACGCAGATTTCGAAGTTCGACACGAGTCCGCGGTTGGGCTCGCCCTGGTCGGGCAGGAAATGCAGCGACGACACCATGCGCTGCTGTCCGAGGTCGATCACCACGCGGTCGCCTTCGACGAAGAGTGTGGTGTGCTCGTTGTGGTCGGTGGCTTTGGCTGCTTCGGCGGGATCGATGCCCACGAGGGTGAAGGGGAAGCCCTGCAGGCGGGTGGGATTCTCGGCATAGCTCACGTCGGCATTCTTGCCGGCATCGTACACGCCCACTTCATTGATGCAGAGCGGGCCGCGTGCGTCGCTCACGCTGACGCGCAGGGCGGTGGACTGCACCGTTTCGAAGCGGAGCAGACGCTTGTAGCCGATGGTGGTGGTCTCTTCGTTGAGCTTCACGGGCTGCCACTTTCCGGCCTCGTCGAGCCATTCCACGCTGAATGCTTTCACGCGCTGGCCCAGGGGGATGTATTCCTGCAGCATGAGGCGGTTCATGCGCTGAGGCTGCTTGAACCGGAAGGTGAAGCTGCCGGTCGTGGTGCCGTCGGGGGTGGCCCAGTAGGAGTCGTAGCGTCCGTCGGTCATCTTGGCTGCGCCCCATTTCTTGCCGCGCACGCTGCTCACTTCGGGCTTCATGCCCTTCACGAGGTTGTGGCCGAGTTCGGCATCCACCAGCTGGCGGAATTTCACGGCGTTGGCCGAGTCGATGGGGTGGATGAGTCCGTCGCGGTCGACGGGGAAGTTGAGCAGCAGGGTGCCGTTGTGTCCCACGCTGCGGTAGTAGAGGTCGAGCAGCTGTTCGGGCGTTTTCACCTGGCTGTCCTGCTCGGGGTGGTAGAACCATCCCGGACGGATGCTCACGTCGCACTCGGCGGGCACCCATTGGTTGCCGTCGGCGTGGCCGTACTGCAGTTCGTAGTGGCGCGGATAGCCCGGGAACACTTCGCCGCGGCGCAGGAACGACCAGTTGGTGGCTCCGGCGAATCCGCGTTCGTTGCCCACCCATCGGCATCCGGGGCCGCCGTCGCTGAAGACGATGGCGTTGGGGGCGATGCTGTCGAGCATGGCGTAGATGCGGGGGTAGTTGTAGTAGTTCTTGCGGTCGATGGTGCGGCTTTCCTTGGCTCCGCCGTACCATCCGTCGCCTCCGTTGGCACCGTCGAACCACACTTCGTACATGTCGCCGTAGTGGGTGAGGAGGTCGCGCAGCTGGGCGTAGAAGTAGGGCAGGTAGGCTGGGCGCCCGTAGTCGGCATGGTGGCGGTCCCAGGGCGAGAGGTAGACGGCAAACTTGAGTCCGTGTTTGCGGCAGGCATCGGAGAGTTCGCGCACCACGTCGCCCTTTCCGTTCTTGTAGGGCGTTTGGGTGATGTTGTAGTCCGTTCCCTTGAAGGGCCAGAGGCAGAATCCGTCGTGGTGCTTGGCGGTGAGGATGACGCCCTTCATGCCTGCGGCCTTGAGGGTGCGTGCCCACTGGTTGGCATCGAGCCGGGTGGGGTTGAACGTTTTGGGGTCGGTGTCGCCGTATCCCCATTCGCGGTCGTTGAAGGTGTTGAGCCCGAAGTGGATGAAGGCGTAGGTTTCCATTTTCTGCCATTCCACTTGTTTGGCTTCGGGAATGGGGAGGACGGGCTCGGGGGCTTTCTGCGAGTGGCCGGGCATGGCGAGGCTGGATAGTGCCGCGAGTAGGGCGATGCTGAGATGTTTCATAGGGGGAGATGGTGTTAGGTTCTTGTTGTGGAACGCTTATGGGAGCAAATTTACGAAATTTTCATTGATGTGCAACTGGTTGTGGCCTTTGTTTTTGCCTTGAGGGGCGGCGAAGTCCTTGCGGCGGTGCTTTTTCCACCAAGTGCACGGATGCCTTGCAGCTGAGTTTTCCACCACGAAGTGCATGAGGGCCTTGCGGATGGATGCCTCACCACGAAGATGCATGAAGATGCGTGAAGCCTTGCGGCTGAGGGTTTCAACGAAGAGACTTTGGAGATTTTGTCCGCGAAGGGCCGCTAAGGGACGCGAAGCCTTGCGGCGGAGGGTTTCACCACGAAGATGCACGAATGAGCACGAAGCCATGCGGCG
>DAIRWG010000261.1:0-2471 GCA_036802405.1 Alloprevotella sp. | reverse complement strand
ATACGAAAAGTAACGTGGCTGACTTTTCCAAAACCATTCTTGCCTGACTATAATTGATGGCGAAAATACAAATAATCACGGAGAACACCCCCATCTTTCGGCGGATTCTTTTGGTACTGTAACGTTTCGTGTGGGTAACCATATCGTTTCGTGTGGGTAACCATAACCCAAGGCATAACACTGAAAGTCATTGCAGTCCCATTTAGCCGCAGGGCTTCGTGCTTCTTCGTGGCCCTTGGTGGTAAAGACTCTGCCGCAGGGCTTCACGGATAAAACCGTATAGGGGCGAGAATGAAAATATTTGCCGAAAAAGGTGGGTTGCTTTCTGAATATTTGTAAATTTGCTGACGATAACCAGCATCCTTCAGGCCTCCCTGCCTGAGCGGAGACCAGATACCAACCCCAAACACAGAGCCGATGAAACATACCATCTTCAACCGACGAAACGAATTGCTGCGCCTGCCTTTGGTGCGGGCCATGTTCTACGAAGCCTATGGCAACTACTCCTATGCCGTGTTTCCCAACAAGCAGAAGGTGATGCTGCCCGTGGGGCTGGCGGAGGTGGAATCGCTCATCCTGGCGCAGGCGGAGCCCGGGCAGCCAGCCTTCGTGCGCATCGGCAAACGCTACATCGTGAATGCGGAGATGATTGTGCAGGTGAACCTGCCGAAGCAGCAGCTCGTGCTTTCCGACTTCGACCACGAGGGCCACTTCGACCTGCCCATTTCGTGGGAGGCACTGAAGGAAATCAAACGACTTTACGAAAATCAGAAGCTATGGAAATAGGAGAGAAAATCATTGTGGGCAGCCTGGGGCAGCAGCCGCTCCACCTGACGGATGTGAGCATCGACCCGCAGCATGCCTTCCTCACGCGCAAGGACCAGGACACTTATGTGCTGGAGGACAACCGTTCGGCCAAGGGTGTCTGGGTGTTTGGCCTGCGCATCGTGCGCAAGAGCATCCAGGCCGACACGCCTTTCATGCTGGGCACGTGCAAGCTGACGGTGCGCCAGCTGCTGACGGATGCGAAAAGGGTGGACTTGGCGGCCGTGTGGCGCGACTATGAACGGCAGAAGCGCCGTTGGGACCGCTATTCGGCCCTGGTCAACTCGATCCGCATGCTCACGCCCATCCTTTCGATGCTGGTGACGCAGCTGGTGGGGCAGAACTGGCTGGTGACGGGGGTGGTGCTGCTGGTGGTGACGGGGGTGTCGATCCTGGCGGGCGAGAAGGTGCTGGAGCGCAAGACGCTGGCCATGGCCAATCTGCAGGCGCGGATGCAGACGGAATATGCCTGCCCGCACTGCCACCGGCCGTTTCAGCTGGTGCCGTGGAGCGTGATCCGCGGCAGGGGCTATTGTCCCCACAACGGATGCGGCGTGCCTTTGAAGTGACATTTTCCAGCATTTTCCAGATCATTTCAGATTTACGAACTGCCGCGCCGTTGGCCCCTTTGGGGGAGCATGTGTGCGGTGTGAAACAGATACGTCCATGAATCATATGTTGCGATTTTTTCTGACTTTTGCTTGGCTCTTGCTTGCTGCCGTGGGGCAGTCACGCACGATTGTGGTGAGCGTGGGCATTTGCAAGTATGCACACATCCGGGCCTTGCGCCAGGCGGAGAATGATGCGCGCTCGATGGCGACGCTCTACCGCAGCAGGGCGGCGGAGGTGACGGTGCTGCTGGGGGCGGATGCCACGCACGAACGGGTGATGCAGACGCTGCGCGATGCCTTTGCCAAGGCGCGGCCTGAGGACACGGTGGTGTTCTTCTTCAGCGGACATGGAAGCAAAGGGGGCATTTGTGCCTATGACTCGAAGGAAGCGGCTTCGTGCATCAGCTATGCCGAAGTAGCCCGGGTGGTGAAGGCTTGTGCGGCTGACAACAAGCAGCTCTATATCGATGCCTGCTATTCGGGCGGACTGCGCCTGAAGGGGAAACCGGGTGACGCGGTGTCGGCCCGCACGGCGTTCAGCGACACGGAGGGGGTGATGCTTTTCCTTTCTTCGCGTTCGGGGGAGACTTCGCAGGAGAATCCTTACGGGCCCAACGGGCAGTTCACGAAATATCTGGTGCGCGGGCTGAAGGGTGGGGCGGACGACAATCGCAACCGCATTGTGGAGGCGCACGAACTCTTTCGCTTCGTGTCGGAAAAGGTGGCTGCGGCCACGAAGGACCGCCAGCACCCGGTGATGTGGGGACGCTTCAACGATGCGATGCATCTGATGAATTGGAATGCGCTCTGAAGCGTGGCGTAGGGGCATTCCTGTGCATTTCGTCACGCCAGAGGGGTGGTTCGTCCTTTGAACGGCTGGACTTTTGGCACGAGTGGCAGCAGTGCCTTAACTTTGCGGCATCCAAAAGAACCATTGGTTCAACAAGAATCTTAAAACCCTCAACAACATGAACGACCAGAACAACACCATCGTGAACGGCTCAGGCCGCCGCACGATCCAGTCGAACTCGACGA
>DAIRWG010000260.1:0-2537 GCA_036802405.1 Alloprevotella sp. | reverse complement strand
GTCGAGTCGTTCATGTAAACGCTGATTTCTTCCCCCACAATCTGCTTGTTGTCGTTCCACACGATGGGGTCGCGATAGAGCGTGAGCTGGTTGCCCCGTGTGGTGAACACGAGTGAGTCGGCCACGGCTTGCACATCCTTGCGGTAGGCGCGTGCGTGGAAGTAGCCGTGCAGCACGCGATAGGCCGAGTCGGTCTGAAGGTTGAAGGTGAACATGCGCAACGTGTCGGCATGTACATAGAGGGTGTCTTTGCCCTGCGAATAGTCGCGTGCCAAGGCATGCCTGGTGGCCATGGCTGTGCCGGTGAGCTCGTTGTAGTAGGCATATCCGCCGGTCAGGATGTTCTTGTTGGCCGTGTCGAGGCATTCCACGTTGTTGAAGGCTTCCATCACCCCCGTGTGCTTGTTGTAGAGCACGGTGTCGCCCTTCATCACCCGGTTGCGTCCGAAGGCCTGCGTGCCCTTGAGCAGCCGTGCCTGTTCCGTCAGTGTGTTGTAGAAGCCGTGTTCGGTGTAGATTCTGTCGTTGCCCGAGAAGATGTTTGACCTTCCCACTGTTTCTGCCCATTTTGTTTGCGTGTCGTAGTGCAGAGTGTCGGTGACAAGGCGAAATTTGGGGCTGGTCAGCACCACGTTGTAGTTGAACGTGGCCCGACGCGTGTCGGTATGATATTCGCCCCAGTCCGACACCAGTTTGTTTTGTCCGTCTACGAGTTCGCCTCCTTCGAAATAATAGCCCATGTTGTAGAGTCGGTCATAGTTCAGGCTGTCGGTGCGCATTGTCTGTCCGCGGTGCTTCATCACCACGTTGTGGCGCATCTCGGCTATTTGGGTTTCACCGTCGTAGTGCAACACATCGCCCACCAGCGACAGGGTGTCGCCTTGCACGATGTGCACGTGGCCGAAAGCATCGAACGACTGTGAACTCTCGTGCAGCAACGCGCTGTCGCAATGCATCACCATGCCTGCATGGCTGAGCACCACATGGCCGCTCAGTCGCTGTGCGCCGTCCATCTCGTTGGTGGCGAAGCGCAGGTTGTCGGCATGCTTCAGTGTGATGCGTTCGTCGGTCGGGGCCTTCTTTCGTGCATTGGGACGGCGGCTGTCGGCAAAGGCTGCCATTACGCACCCGGACAGGAAGAGTGCGGCCATAACGGTGAGGATGTGGCCTGATGTGACAGATTTTATGCGTTGGATGGCTTTCATCTTGGGGAATGGAGGGTTATGTTGGTGAACGGGCGGCATGGGAGGACGATGGAATCGCCTCGTGTACTGCCCAAGGAGTTTGCAAAGTTACAAAAAAAGAAGGAGAAAACTCCAGATGGAATTTTCTCCTTTTATCAAAATCGCTTCGACTTGATGCAATTTATTTAGCCTTCTCAACGATGGCCTTGAAAGCCTGAGGGTTGTTCACGGCGAGGTCGGCGAGCACCTTGCGGTTGATCTCGATGCCAGCCTTGTGAAGGTTGCCCATGAGCTGAGAGTAGGAAAGGCCTTCGAGGCGAGCAGCAGCGTTGATACGCTGGATCCAGAGGGCGCGGAAGTTGCGCTTCTTGTTGCGGCGATCACGGAAGGCATAGGTCAGACCCTTTTCCCAAGTGTTCTTGGCAACGGTCCAAACGTTCTTGCGGGCACCATAGTAACCGCGAGTGAGTTTGAGGATTCTCTTGCGCTTTGCTCTTGAAGCTACGTGATTTACTGATCTTGGCATTTTGTTGTAACATTTTGGAAGTTAGCGCCGTCCCGACAGATGGATTGTTAATGCGTGACGAACTTGTGGGCTAAGCATCCGGTTAGACTTTTGTGTGAGATGAAAAGATTTTGTTGTGACGCTTCCTGCAAGAATTTAGCGGAGGCAGAGGAGTTCGCGTACCTGACGTACGTTCGTGCCGTCAACGATGGCCACGTGGTCGAGGTTGCGCTTCTGCTTCTTGGTCTTCTTGGTCAGAATGTGACTGTGGTAAGCATGACGTCTTTTGATCTTACCTGTTCCGGTGAGAACGAAACGCTTCTTTGCACCAGAATTAGTCTTAACTTTTGGCATTTTCTTTTGAGTTTAATGGATTATTGAATACTGCGGCTACGTGAGATACCGAACGTAGCGCGCTAGCTTTCTTGGGAATGGGGTGTGAGGGCTGCAGGTCAGAAGTCTTCGCCTTCCACGAATGGGCCTGTGTACTCTTTCTTGGCTTTCACCTGAGGGGCCTTCTTGGCGGGCTTCTTCTCTTCGCCCTCCTCTGCCTCGGCTGTGGCAGGGGCTTCTTCAGCCTTCTTGGGGGCAGCGGTTTTCTTCGGGGCAATGAAGATGATCATGCGCTTGCCTTCGAGCACAGGCATCTGCTCCACCTTTCCGTATTCCTCCAAATCGTTGGCAAAACGGAGAAGCAGTACTTCACCTTGCTCCTTGAAGAGGATTGAACGGCCGCGGAAGAACACGTAAGCCTTCACTTTGTCGCCTTCCGACAAGAATTCCTTGGCGTGCTTCAGCTTGAAGTTGTAGTCGTGCTCATCGGTCTGCGGTCCGAAGCGGATTTCCTT
>DAIRWG010000259.1:0-2581 GCA_036802405.1 Alloprevotella sp. | reverse complement strand
GGGCTGAAAGCGGCAGTTGGGCTTTCAGCCCGCCCTTTACGCATGCTAAATGAGTACACTAAACTGTACACCCTACCAAGTGACGGAAAGCGCGCACCATGCGGCTTCACTAACGGCAAAGTCCGTTCGGCTGCACCCCGCGGGGTGTGGCCGGACGGACTTTGGCAAAAAAACGCATCCGAAACTTTGCACTTCGGCGGGAAACCGTAAATTTGCACTTGGCGAACGAAAAAAATGGCACAGGACTGATGGAAACGGAGAGACGGCATGCTCTTTACTCACAGACGACCGAAAGAAAACAATCGCCAGAACCCCTAAAGGGTGGTTCTAATCATTCTGATGAGGCGATTCGTGCCTTATCGGAAGTGTATTTTTGTAAGTAGTTGAAGGAGCATAGCGGGCTATGTGACTGAGGCTACTTGCAAAAAGACGCTTTCGAGAAGGTGCAAAGCGACCATCAGAATATGAGAATATTTAAAACAGAATTTTTAGAACCACCCTAAACACAAAAAGGAGGACACGACTTATGGACACAACGAATGCCGAAAAGGAATGGCTCCGCCGCATCAGCGGACACTCCACCGGGGGCGAAACGCCCCGCAAGCCTCAGCAGCCCGAAGAGGCACCGGCCCCAAAGGCCCCCACGCAAGCCGCCCAGCCCGCCAAGAAGGCGAAGCAGGGCAAAGGGTTTCGCGACATCGCTGGCATGGACCATCTCAAGCAGATGGTGACGGAGGGGTTCATCAACGTGCTGAAACACCCGAAAGTGGCTGAAGCCTACGGCATCCGCCCGCCCTCGATGCTCTTCTACGGCCCGGCCGGATGCGGCAAGACGTTCTTTGCCGAAAAGATGGCCGAAGAGGTGGGCATACACTTCATGAAGGTGATGCCTGACGACCTGGCCTGCACCTGGGTGCACGGCACGCAGCAGAAGATCGGCGAACTCTTCCGCGATGCGGAGAAGCACGCCCCCACCCTCCTCTTCTTCGACGAGTTCGACGCCATGGTGCCGCGCCGCACGGGGACGGAGAACAACCAGCACTACGACAGCGAGGTGAACGAATTCCTCTGCATGCTCAACAATGCATCGGAAAAGGGCATCTACGTGCTCGCCGCCACCAACCACCCCGAACGCATCGACAAGGCCGTGCTCCGCACGGGGCGCATCGACGAACTGGTGTATGTCGACATGCCCGACCTGGAGGCCCGCCGCGCCCTGTTTGCCCTGGAGCTGTCGCACCTGCCGTGCGAGGAGGACATCGACCCGCTGCGTCTGGCCACGCTGACCGAAGGCTACAACTGCAGCGACATCCACTGCATCGTGCAATCGGCCGCCCGCAGCAAGTTCAACGAGTCCATCAGCAGCAACGACGGCACCGTGCAGTGCCTCACGCAGCAGCTGCTCGAGCAGGGCATCGCCCACCGCAGCCCCTCGGTCAGCCCGCGCGACCTGCGCCACTTCGACCATGTGCGCAGCGAACTCTCACCCAACGACGAGGGGCGGCGCCCCGCACAGGTGGGATTTTGCTGAGGCCGATGGGCCCGCCCCCCTCCGATGATTGATCATTACCAACCTTAACCATTATTTTTTTGCCTTATGAACGATTCTGTACTGAAAGCGTTTGAGAACCTGGGCTTCGAACTCAAGGACCGCAACGAGTATGCCTATGCATTCGACTACGAGAACTTGCATCTGCTGCTCATGAAGAACCCCAGCGACGAGGCGTTCCTCTCCATCGCCCTCCCGGGCTACTGCGACACCGACGACACCACCGAGGAGGTGATGGCAAAAACGGCCGACGAGCTGAACCGCGAGCTGAAGTATGTGAAGACCTACCGCATGGGCGACAGCCTCTGGCTCTTCTACGAGCGCGAACTCTTCGGCGACGAGACTGTCGACACGTTCGAGCAGGTAATCGAACGCATGGTGCTCCGCCTCGTGGGCGGCCTGCAGATGGCGCGCAAGGTGATACATAAGCTGGAGCATCCCGAAAGCTCGGACGCATCCGACGAAGCATCTGACAGCGACGACGAGAACAACGACTAAGCATTCACCCCTAACGAAACTGACACTGCTATGACTAAGCAAGAACTGGTGATCAGCGTGCTTGAGGAAATGGGCCTCAAGCCGCAAATCGACGACGATGGCGACGTGCTGGTGCGCTACCAGATGAAGCGCTTCTACGTGCTGGGCACGAAAGCTGAAGACAGCAACGAGCTGATGGTGCTCTACAACCAATTCTTCGACGTGGAAGAGGGCGAGGAAATCAAGATGCTCACTGCCTGCAACATCCTGACGCGCACACTCACCGTGACGAAGGTCTACATCGAGCGCACGCTCAAGGACGTGAGCGCCAGCTACGAGTTTGCCTACTTCGATGAAGCGGCCATCCGTCCTTCATTGGAAAAGGCTTTCACCTCTCTCGCACTGGTTCGCCCGGCGCTCCGCCAGCAGCTCGACGAACTGAGCGAGGATTGAGGCCACAACGCCCACACCGCATGGATATTTCACATCCCCGTATGCACCGGTGCATACGGGGATTTTCTTTGATGCCGATGGGGCGACAAGCTGATGGGGGCG
>DAIRWG010000258.1:0-2591 GCA_036802405.1 Alloprevotella sp. | reverse complement strand
TTACCAATTGTCATTTCACGTCATTTTTAGGATACACACAAAAGCACATTATTAATATTGTTGAATTCTGTAATATTTCATGGTACTATGCTTTGCAAAGTACCTAAGTTTTGCATAGCTTTGCATCGTGAAGCTCGCCTACGGCCGTGGCGAACCGCTCCAACAACCCAATCACATCATCCTAACCCCAAGCTCGAAGCAACGCTATGAATGTAGATAATGCCAAATCGCAGATGCGCAAAGGAATGCTTGAATACTGCATTCTGCTTTTGCTCAGCCGGGAGGCAAGCTATGCCATCGACATCATCACCCGGCTGAAGGAAGCCGAACTGATCGTGGTGGAAGGCACGCTCTACCCGCTCCTCACCCGGCTGAAGAAGGACAATCTCCTGTCCTACGAATGGCGGGAATCGACCCAAGGCCCTCCCCGCAAATACTATCACCTGACACCCGACGGCCAGACTTTCCTCAACGAACTCGACGGTGCCTGGAACGAACTGGCCTACACCGTGGGCGTGCTCAAGTCGAAGGCACAGCAGATGCCGCCACCGCCTCCAGCACCCGCCGCCAACGATTAACGCCACAAACGACCAACGCCACAAACGAACGCACCTATGCTTACCCTCAGCATCATCGGAACGATTCTCGGCATCGTGGCCGGACTGTTCGCTTCCAAATGAAGCCGTTCCCTTTTTCCCAAAAAAAAGAATCACCATCAACAAATCAACGAACCGAATCATGAAAAAGAATATCACCGTCAACCTCTTTGGCTCGCTCTACGCCATCGACGAGGATGCCAGCCAGCTGCTCGAGCAGTATCTGGACAACATGAAGAGCTACTTCTCGCGCCGTGAAGGCGGCGACGAGATTGCCGACGACATCGAGCACCGGGTGGCCGAAATCTTTGCCGACCTCAAGGCGCAAGGCGTGGAGGCCATCAGCATCAGCCACGTGCAGGACATTATCCGCCGTATCGGCAATCCCGAACAGATGGACAGCGACAACGCGGCCTCCGAAGGGGCACAGGGCGACAGCTCCGATGCCTTCGCCGGGCAGCAACCGCCCGAACCGCCGCGCCCCGCCTCGGGCGGCCTGCAGAAACGACAACGCAAACTCTTCCGCGACCCCGACGACGTGATGATCGGCGGCGTGATGGCGGGACTCTGCAAATACTTCGGTGCCACCGACCCGCTGCCCTGGCGCTTCCTCATGGTGCTGCTGGCCCTGGCCAGCCTCTCCACCATGGGTGTCATCTACCTCGTGGCATGGGCCATCATTCCGCAGGCACACACCGCCGAGGAACGCCTGCAGATGAAGGGCGAACCCGTCAACCCCGAAACGCTCAACGAGGAACTCATGCGCACGGCCGGAAAGGCACGCGACTACGTGCAGTCGCCCGCAGCCCGCGGCTGCCTGAGCACGTTGCTCACCATGCTGCTCACGCTCTTCAAGCTTGCGCTGCTCTTCCTGGTGTGCCTGCTGCTGGGAATGGCGCTCATCTGCGGAGGAGCACTGCTCATGTGCATCATCTCCGGATTCAACGAAGGCCTTTGCAACCACATCATCGACGGCGACTTGGCCAATGTCATCGTGGCCAACCATGCCATCGGCTGGCAGCTGTGGGGCGTCACGTGCCTCGCCACTGTGGTTCTGGTCGTCATTTTCTATGCACTGGTTCGCTGGCTGCTGGCCCATCGCTACTCCAAACCCGTTTCGCCCAGACGCATCGTGGCCGGCGTGCTGGTCGTGCTGATTGCAACGGCTGCCGCCATTTCGATGGGCATCATGGCCACCGCACAGATCGACCGCACCGACAGGGACATCACGGTGCGCCACAATTCGCGGGCGGGCTACTTCCTCTTCGACTACCAGCGTGAGAAGCTGGCCGACGAGGGATGGGAGATCCTCGACTACAAGAACTGCAACCCCGACGGCAACTGCCTCACCAGCGAAATCTCGTGGACCGATGTCGACAACGACGGTTCGCCCAACAACACCTCGGTGATGCGCTTCGAACGCGACAAACTGTCGGCCAGCTCGATGAAAGGAATTCCCATGCAGGTCAACCTGCAGCGCTCCGAAGAATACCCGGCCGGAAACTACCGCCTGCAGGTCATCGCACGGGCCAAGGGAAATGCGGCTTACGCCTATGTGCTCCTGCCCGGCAACAAGCGGATTGTAGCATCGCTGCCCCGAGTGGACGACGACGGCAAGGGAAACCTGTGCCGATGGTCACGCACTAGCCTCATCGCACGGGGCATCATCAGCCCCAACATCACGGATGATGAGTGGGACGACACCTTCGAGGATGAAGTGGAGAAATGGAACCTCGTCGAAAAGGATTTCCACCACGATGGAGGCCCGCTGCGTGTGGGCATCACCAGCCTGCCCTCGGTGGTCGACCTTCCGGCCACAAGCAGCCCGCGCGAATTCATGGTGCGCAGCATCAAGATCATCCCCATGGACCAACCGGTGCATGCCACACCGACCGACTCCATCATGCAATGATGCGCCAGCGCTCATTGATCATAACCGAAGAATCCCCCTACGAAGCGCGCAGGTGCTTCGTAGGGGGATTCTTCGGTTATTGT
>DAIRWG010000257.1:0-2594 GCA_036802405.1 Alloprevotella sp. | reverse complement strand
ACTGCCTGCTTTGCCCGCAGCGTGCAGCTTCGATGGTGCGTTCGCTCATGGCCTTTGCGCAAGAGAACGGACGGCTGCCGGTGTGGAACATGTGGGCTTCGGAAACCGACATGATGATCGGCTATCATGCGGCTTCGGTGATGACGGAGGGCGTGGTGAAAGGATTGCCGGGCATTTCTGCCGAAGAGGTGCTCAATCTGTGCCTGCAGACGGCTCGCCGCGACGATTACCGGGGCATCGGCCTCTACCGCAAACTGGGCTATGTGCCTTACGATGCCAAGGATTCCACACTCAATGACGACTGGGCCTTGTCGCGCACCTTGGAGTATGCCTACGACGATGCGTGCATTGCCTTGCTGGCCCGACGGCTGGGGCAAACCGGGGTGGCACGTGAATTCGAGCAGCGGGCCAGAAATTACCGCAACGTGTACAACCCCGTCACCACCTTCATGCAGCCGCGCCGCACCGACGGAACGTTCCAGCCCGCGTTCTCGCCCGAGGCTTACACGCCACACATCTGCGAAAGCAACGCCTGGCACTACATGTGGTCGGTGCAACACGATGGCAAGGGGCTGATCCGGCTGGTGGGGCGCAAACGATTGGAGGCAAAGCTCGACAGTTTCTTCACCTTCACGCCCCAAGGTGCGCATGAGCTGCCCATCTTCAGCACGGGCATGATCGGGCAGTATGCCCACGGCAACGAACCTTCGCACCATGTGGCCTATTTCTATAACTTTCTCCACCGACAGGACGAAACGCAACGGCGCGTGCACCAGATCATGCGCCAATGCTACGACGAATCGCCTGCCGGACTGTGCGGCAACGAGGACTGCGGACAGATGTCGGCCTGGCTGGTGTTTTCGGCCTTGGGCTTCTATCCGTTCTATCCCGCCGGCGGACAGTATGAAGTGGGACTGCCGCTTTTCCCAAAGGCTGTCGTTCACCTGCCCGAAGGGCGCACACTGGTGGTGAAGTCTTCCTGTCCGAATCCGCAGCAGCGTGCAGCACACACGATTCGCTTCAATGGCCGCAAGCTGCGTGGCACGAGCCTCACGCATCAAGAGCTGCTGCGGGGCGGATGCCTGAGTTTCGAATAATGCATGTTCATTTTCCCATTTAGGGCACGGCAGAAAGCAGTAACAGGGCTTTCAGCCCGCCCTTTTCGTTTTCACTCACATGATTTCTTGGATGCAGTCATTTTGAACGCCTCTTTATGATTATCTTTGCACTGCGTAAAGTTACGCATCACAGTGCGTAAAAATACGCAGTGCACTGCGTAAAATGTAGAGACATGTATAGAAGACCTGAATATCAAACAATTAAGAGCCGACTGGAAGAGCCGAGAAAGTTCATCCAAGTCGTGATGGGGGCACGGCAGGTGGGAAAATCGACCGTTGTGAAACAAGTGCTGAAGGACTTGTCCATCCCCTACCAGTTCTATTCCGCCGACAATGTGCCGACTATGAACAGTGCCTGGATTTCTGACTGTTGGGCTGCCGTTCGGGGATTGAAGGCAAACAATGGCTGGAAGGAGGTCATCCTCGTGATTGACGAGATACAAAAGATAGCCAATTGGAGCGAGGTTGTGAAAAAAGAATGGGACGATGACTCCTTCCATGACCGTAGCATCAAAGTGCTGCTTCTTGGAAGCAGCCGCGTGCTGTTGGAAAAAGGTTTGTCGGAATCACTAGCTGGCCGCTTCGAAGAGATTCGCATGAGCCACTGGGGATTCCAGGAAATGAAAGAATGCTTCGGATGGTCGCTTGACGAATATCTGTTTTACGGTGGCTATCCGGGTGCTGCTACACTGGTGAAAGACGAAGACCGATTTCTACAGTACATCCAGTCGGCCATCATTGAAGCCACCATCAACAAAGACATTCTGATGGACACTCCCATCGGCAAACCAGCCCTGCTCCGCCAAACGTTTGAGCTTGGATCTGCTTATTCAGGAGAATTGCTGTCTCTAAACAAGATGCTCGGATCGCTGCAGGATGCCGGAAACACAGCGACCTTGGCAGGATACATCAACCTGCTTGATGAAAGCGGATTGCTATGCGGACTGCAAAAGTTCAGCATTGATTTGGCACGACGAAAAGCAAGCATTCCCAAACTGCAAGTTTACAACAATGCATTAAAGACGGTGTTCAGTCCGCTGACTTTCAAGCAAGCCATTGCCGACCGCAAGGCGTGGGGGCGAATTTTTGAATCAGGAATAGGCGCTTACTTGGTTAACCAAGCATTCGTCCACCGTTTTGAGGTGTTCTACTGGCGCAAACGCAATGACGAGGTCGACTTTATCCTCCGTAAAAAAGGGACAGTGGTGGCTATTGAAGTCAAAAGCAATGCAGAGAAACGCACCGAAGGATTGGACAAATTCCGTACGCTGTTTCACCCAAAGGATTCGTTTATTGTAGGAGATGGTGGCATCTGCGCTGAAGATTTTCTCTCGATGGACATATCGAAGTTATTCTAAGGAGCCACAAGCATTTGCCCGTGCTTGATGCATGGTCCCTTACCATCGTTTATGCAAGCAAGTAGTGGAAGCCAACCTGCTTCCGCAATGGATTCACGTATTACTGTACTCAACGGAT
>DAIRWG010000256.1:0-2639 GCA_036802405.1 Alloprevotella sp. | reverse complement strand
CAATGTTTACAATGGCTTCTGAGATATTCTACCACGCAAAATGACCCATAGGTCTCAAAATGTGAAGAACCAGCAGGCTTTGCTCAAGGAACTTCGTTCTGGCGAAATGTTAACCGCTTTGGACCTCTTCGTGAAGGCCGGTTTGCAATTTCATGAGGCCGTTGATGTGTTTAAGGAATTGGATGTTGTCAGAAAAGATTTGTCTAAAACCATCAGCACATTGATTGCCACTCAGAAGGACTACAATCATTCATTGGTAGTGCCTAAGATGATTGCAGAAAGGCTCAATGTAATTCTGGAACGCATCACAACCTTCGAGGATAGCATCAATTCGCTGGGTGCGTCCATTGCTCAAACGCAAATGCTGGGTAATAGTGAGATGAACCTCATTCGGGCACATTTGGACAATATCAAGCAAAAAGATGCCATTGCGTTGGAATACCAGCAAGTGGCAAATGATGAGCTGAAGACGCTTTTCGATTCTGAAACGAATGTCATCAAAGCACTGCATGATCGTTACACGTCAGCCATTGAGGAACACAACGACTCTTTTGCAAAATTCATGGAGGAGGTCACAGCCGCTATTTTGGAGAAGCGCAATGAGTTTGTGCAGACTTTGGAAAATGCTTTTGACATGGCAGACCTTCACACGCAATTTGCTCAACTGAACCGTTTGCCTGAAATATATCAATCGTTGGAGACTTTAAAGTCATTGGTAGATGATTTGAAAACGGCTTCCAACGAGTCCACAACCGTCAAGGTGAACAAGTTGGGGGCTATACAGGAATCGTTGGCTCAGATTCCATCTGCCATGCAGCTTCAGCATCGTGAACTCAAAGCAAGTGCGGATGAGGCAAATAATCTCGTGAGGGCCGACTTGCAGAAATTGTTCGAAGAAATCCATTTGACATCCGAGCGGGCTCGCTCTGCTGTTGTTTCGCTCGATGCGCTTCATGCTTTGGATCGCGATCACCAAACCGAATGGAATGAAGAAAAGGCAAAAATGCAGGAACAGTTGCAAAAGCTGGCTGAGCTGTCGGGAAAGATGTCCGCTGAACTGAAATCGATGAATGAAGATTCCAAGCAAACGCTGCGCATCGGAAAGGATGAGCTGCAACGGCTGGAATCATCCATTCGGAAGCAACAAGAACAACTTGCTGCCTTACAGGCCTTGCTGAACAAAAGCAAAGACGGCATGAATGTAGAAGAAGTAAAGAAACTAAAGCGTGAACTCCAAGAACTGACAGAGAAAGTTCGAACAGCTAACGCGCTTCTTGATACGACAAACCAGAAACGGAATAACCATTCTAAGCAGAAGTGATGTACAATAATCGCAGCAATACCTTTTGGCCAAGTTATGTGGATGTGATGACCACACTCTTTGCCATTATGCTTATTCTTTTTGCTGTTTCGTATGGCAAGTTCAAAAAAGAGAAAGGCGATCTCGAACTGAAGGAAAAGCGTTTGTTGGAGTATAAGGACAAATATCGGGAAATTACTTCAATCTATGAAGCGGTGGAGAATATTGACCCCACATACTTTTCTTTTAATGAACAATATGTGAAGCACATCTTCAACATACAAGTGACGTATCAAACGGGCGCTTTCGACCTTTATAAACTTCAGGCTGATGCTAATGGCTATAAGGCTGAGGCTGATGCACTTCGCCGCAAGATCATTGCTGCTGGAGAAGAAATTCGTAAAACCATCATTTCGCTTCAGCAGAATGATAGCATCAAGCAGGACATCAAGTATTTGGTCGTATTGGAAGGGCAGGCCTCAAAAGACGGTTTCAATGATGATGACTACCACAATAATTATGTTCTCAGTTATCAGCGAGCATTGGGACTACATCGCTTCTGGCAGAGAAATGGCATTGATTTTTCTAACATGAACAAATGTGAGTTGGTCATTTCTGGTAGCGGCGAAAAAGGCGTCCCCCGTGATTCTACAAATGAATTTCACAATCAGCGTTTTCTCATTCACATAGTTCCCGTAATCGGAAATATTCATCGAACAAGTAATTGAGCAGTGGTTTATGTATGAGTATTTAGCAAAATTAGAAGAAGGAGAGGTGTATGCGGTCGTTCAATCAGAAGGCCGTATAGGTGTTTTTGCGTCAGCTGCTTCTTTTGAGAAAAGGTTGCTGCTAAGGCACTATGCCTTTCTTCTTGATTTCATGAAAATTCCGGTAGAGAGGATACTATTCGTTTGCTTGGAATCGGCTAACACCAGTAGTATGCAATCGTGGTTTCAGACTCATTATCCCGACTTGACTTGTGAGATATTCACTTTAGGTCAGGTAATGGATACAGCCCATTTCGATTATTTGTTGGTTGGGGATGCTGACTCCTTGACAGCTTCTCAAATGCCACTTCTATCACAGTTATGCAGTAGTGTACATCATGTGTATGCTTTCTTTGATGTTCGACATATTCAAAAAGGAAGGAATATATACGTTGCTGATTTTTTGAAAAATGTCCAATTTGATTTTGAGATTAGTACCGATGGGCAGTTTTGTGTAGCTGATTTCTTGGATAGCTATAAGAAGGAACTTGCAAGTTTGGAAAAGGAGCGTATTCAGCAGCGTGAGCAGGAAGAACGCGAACGTGCCGAACGCCTGAAGCGTGAGCAAGAAG
>DAIRWG010000255.1:0-2651 GCA_036802405.1 Alloprevotella sp. | reverse complement strand
AGCAACTGGGCTTTCAGCCCGCCCATTCCATGCCCACTCATTCGGATGCTCGTTGGATCAATAATGCGAACAACAAACTGTACACTCTAACAAGTTAACGGGTCCGTTTCTTCTGTAAGGCTCTGACGCTTCCTGATCATTTTGCCCCGTCCCATTATTCCTTTGATTACCATTCTCTTCCCGACAACGTCTCATGCGAACATCCCTTCTCCTCTTTCTTCTGCTGCTGCCCGCCTGCTTGCTGGTGGGCAGTGTGCATCTGGCTCCGATTGAAGTGTGGCAGGCACTCACGGGCAGTGCCCCCGACGGTTCGACCGCACGCTTCATCGTGATCGATTCGCGTTTGCCGCAAATGCTCACCGCCGTGCTTTCGGGCATGGCGCTGGCCGTGTGCGGCCTGGTGATGCAGACGCTCTTCAGCAATCCGCTGGCCGACCCCTCGCTGCTCGGCGTGAACAGCGGGGCTTCGCTCGGAGCCGCCGTGGCCCTGCTCGCCCTGGGCGGCAGCTGGGGCATTGGCGGAGCCACTTTGGGCGGCACGTTGCTCACGGTGGGGGCCGCCTTTGCCGGCGCGCTGGCCGTGATCGGGCTGCTCGTGGCTGCCAGCCGCCTGCTCAGGGGCAATCTGGCCCTGCTCGTGGCCGGCGTGATGCTGAGTTTTGCCATTTCGGCCCTCATCTCGCTCTTGAGTTTCTATGCCACGGCCGACGGCGTGCGTTCCTTCGTGGTGTGGGGCATGGGCGACTTTTCCGCCCTCACGCTCGAGCGCCTGCCCCTCTATGCCGCCCTGTTGCTGCTGCCCCTGCTGGGCGTGCTGCTGATGGCGCGTCCGCTCGATGCCCTGCTGCTCGGGGCCGACTATGCCGCCAACCTCGGGGTGCGCGTGCAGCGCGTGCGCACCCGATTGCTGCTGCTCACGGGGCTGCTCACGGCGGCCGTCACGGCCCTGTGCGGTCCCATCTCCTTCATCGGTCTGGCCGTGCCCCACATGGCGCGCCTGCTGCTGCGCACGGCCACGCATCGCTGCCTGCTTCCCCTCACCCTGGTGCTCGGGGCCGATGTGGCCATGCTGGCCCTGGTGCTCTCACACCTGCCGGGCGAGCGCGGCACCATCCCCCTGTCGGCCATCACGCCCCTCATGGGGGTGCCTGTGGTGGCCTACATCCTGCTGCGGCGCGAATGAAAGCCCTTGCGTGCATGGAGTGCAAAAAGCTGGGCGAATGGGTGCTCCGTGTGAAGGAGTTTGAGTAACTTTGCAGCCAAAAACCTAACAGGCCATTTTCCGGAAATGGCCTTAAGACATCAACATTCGAATGAAAGAATTCATCACAACCGAGGTGAAGGCCGAAACGGCAGTGCTCGTGGCTTTGGTGACAAAGACGCAGGACGAGCGCAAGACGGCCGAGTATCTCGACGAACTGGCCTTTCTGGCCGAAACGGCGGGCGCAGTCGCTGTGAAGCGGTTCACCCAGCGCCTCGACGGCCCCAACACGGTGACCTACGTGGGCAAGGGCAAGCTGGAGGAAATCCGCCAATACATCGAAACCGAAGAGGAAAACGAACGCGAAGTGGGCATGGTGATCTTCGACGACGAACTGTCGGCCAAGCAGTTGCGCAATATCGAGCGCGAACTGAAGGTGAAGATTCTCGACCGCACGAGCCTCATTCTCGACATCTTTGCCATGCGTGCACAGACGGCCAATGCCAAGACGCAGGTGGAGCTGGCGCAGTACCGCTACATGCTGCCGCGCCTGCAGCGCCTCTGGACGCACTTGGAGCGCCAGGGCGGCGGCTCGGGTTCGGGCGGCGGAAAGGGCTCGGTGGGACTGCGCGGTCCGGGCGAAACGCAGCTCGAAATGGACCGCCGCATCATTCTCAACCGCATGGCCCTGCTCAAGCAGCGCCTGGCCGACATCGACCGCCAGAAAACCACCCAGCGCAAGAACCGCGGACGCCTGATCCGGGTGGCCTTGGTGGGATATACCAACGTGGGCAAGTCCACGCTCATCAACCTGCTGGCCAAGACGGAAGTGTTTGCCGAAAACAAGCTCTTCGCCACGCTCGACACCACGGTGCGCAAGGTGATCATCGACAATCTGCCCTTCCTGCTGGCCGACACGGTGGGCTTCATCCGCAAGCTTCCCACCGACCTGGTCGACTCGTTCAAGAGCACCCTCGACGAGGTGCGCGAGGCCGACTTGCTGGTGCATGTGGTCGATGTGTCGCATCCCGACTTCATGGAGCAGATCGACGTGGTGAACAACACGCTGGCCGACCTCGGATGCTCCGAGAAGCCGCAGCTCCTCGTGTTCAACAAGGTGGATGCCTACACCTGGACCGAAAAGGAGGCTGACGACCTCACGCCGAGCACAAAGGAAAACGTGTCGCTCGACGAGCTCAAGCACACCTGGATGGCCAAGATGGGCGACGACTGCATCTTCATTTCCGCCCGTGAGCGTCAGAACATTGACGAACTCAAGGAAATTCTCTACAACCGCGTGCGCCAGCTCCATGTGCAGAAGTATCCTTACAACGACTTCCTCTTCCAGCACTACGAGGCTGAGGAATGAGGCCCGACGGGCCTTGACTTAACAACTAGGGTGTACAGTTTAGTGTACTCATTTAGCATGCGTAAAGGGCGGGCTGAAAGC
>DAIRWG010000254.1:0-2664 GCA_036802405.1 Alloprevotella sp. | reverse complement strand
ACCCTAATCACCCTAACAACCCTAATCCCCCTAATCACCCTAACAACCCCACCCCCTCCCCCCCGAGAGGCCCCTTTCACATATAGAAAACTCAACCAAAAATGGAAAAGAACTATATCGAAGAACAAACGGAGGAAACGCAGCTCCTCCCTCTGCTCAAGCTCTGCTACCGCCAGTTCATCCGCCACTGGTGGTGGTTTGCCATCTCCATCCCCCTCTGCCTTGCGGCAGGATGGTGGTTCCAGCAGCGGCAGTCGCGCGTGTACCAGCGCCAGAGTGTCATGCTCATTGAAGATGCCGACATGCAGTCGTCAGGCCCCTCCGGACGTATGCTCCGCAGTTCGGGCATCAACAACCTCATGCAGCTCAACGGCGTGAGCGTGGGCGACAACCTCAAGAACGAGATCTTCATCATCTCCTCGCAGCGGCTCATGAGCCGCGTGGTCGACCGGCTCCACCTCGACGTGGACTACACCGCACGCGAAGCCCTTCACACCATCGCCCTCTACGGACGCATGCGCCCCTTCGAAGTGCTCTTCCAGCGCCCCGTGGGCCCCAAGGGCTATGCCTTCCAGGTGGAGAAGACCGGCCCCACGTCGGTCCGCATCACCCACCTCACCGACCGCCTCGGACAGGAACAGCCCGACATCGAGGCACAGCTCGGACAGACCGTCAACACGCCCCACGGCCCCCTCACCATCGTGCGCGCCGCCAACTTCAACCGCTGGCGCACCGCCGACCCCGTGCGCGTCAGCCGCATGACCAACGAGGAGGCCACCGATGCCTATGTGGCACGCCTCAGCGCCTCGGAGTATGACAAGGAAACCTCGCTCATCGTGCTCAACTGCTCCGACATCAGCAGCCAGCGCGCCGACGACATCCTGCGCACCCTCTTCCAGGTGTACTGCGACGACGTGGTCGACAACAAGAACCGCGTGGCACAGTCCACCGCCGACTTCATCGACAAACGCATCGGGCTGATCGGCTCGGAACTGGGCAACGTGGAGAACCGACTGGCCGACTTCAAGCGACGCAACCAGCTCATCGACTACGAGGCCACCGCCAAGGCCGTGGTCGACCAGACCGCCACTGCCCACCAGACTTCGCTGCAGATGGAAACGCAGCTCAACGTGGCGCGCTATCTGGCCGACTACCTGGCCGACCACGCCAACGACCACGACCTCATCCCCGTGCTCAACGTGGGCGATGCTTCCTTCAACTCGCAGGTGGACAAGTACAACGAGCTGATGAACCAGCGCAACCGCACCGTGGGCAACTCCTCCGAGCAGCAGACCATCGTGCGCGAACTCGACCGCCAGCTCGCACAGATGCGCCACACCGTGAGCGCATCGCTCCGCAGCTACATCGGCACCCTTCAGCTCCGTCTGGCCGATGCGCGCGCCAACGAGAGCAACCTGGCCTCGAAGGTGGCCTCAGCCCCCGAGCAGGAGAAGCAGGGCATCGACATCAAGCGCCAGCAAACGCTCAAGGAGGCCCTCTACACCTACCTCCTGCAGAAGCGTGAGGAGGTGGCCCTGCAGCAAGCCATCAACGAGGCCAACGTGCGCATTGTCGAAGGCCCCGTGGGCAGCAACCTCCCCGTGAGCCCCCGCACACGCATCATCCTGCTCATCAGCTTCGCCCTCGGCGTGGCCATCCCCGCAGGCCTGCTCTGGCTGCTCGTCAGCCTCGACGTGGCAGTGCGCGGACGCGACGACGTGGAGGCCGCCACCTCCACCCCCATCCTGGGCGATGTGCCCCACCTCCGCCTCAAGGGCAACGAGCAACCGCTCATCACCACCCTCTCGCCCGATGCACCCGTGGTCGAATCCTTCCGCATGCTGCGCTACAACCTCGGCTTCATGCGCCACCGCAAGCAAGTGATCATGTCCACCTCCACCACCCCGGGCCAGGGCAAGACGTTCGTCACCACCAACCTGGCCATCATCCACGCCATGGCCGGCAAGCGCGTGCTGCTGATCGATGCCGACGTGCGCAAGCGCACCCTCAGCCACGGCCTGCACTGCCCCGGACTCACCTCCTGGCTCAGCGACGAGTTCACCCAGCTCGACGACATCCTTCTGCACGACCATTTCGCCCAGGGCGTCGACTTCATTTCGGCCGGCCCTGTGCCGCCCAACCCCGCCGAGCTGCTCATGAGCGAACGGTTCGACCTGCTGATGAAGACGCTGCGCGAGCGCTACGACTTCATCTTCATCGACTCCACCCCGATGTGCTCCGTGGCCGATGCCAACATCGTCAACCGCGTGGCCGACATGACGATCTTCGTCATCCGTGTCGGACTGCAGGAACGCGACTTCCTGCCCCAGCTCGAAAGCATCCGCCGCGAAGGCCGCCTGCGCGAACTCACCATCGTGCTCAACGACTCCGACATCAATGCCTCGCGCTACGGCAACTCCTACGGCTACTACGGCTACGGATACGGACACAACCATCGCACCTCACGCTCCAAACGCGTGAAGAACCTCCTCGGACGCATTGCCCGACGGGGGTGAGAAAACGATCTTTCGCACATCCGACGATGATTGCGACTCTTCAAGCGTGCTTGTTTTGTATTGCGCCCGGTTTGCACTACCTTTGGATAAGGTAGGCGGCACCTCGGCTATAAATCGGCAATAAAAACAAGCACGCTTGTTTTGTATT
>DAIRWG010000253.1:0-2667 GCA_036802405.1 Alloprevotella sp. | reverse complement strand
CTTCTTCCACCAAACGGAATGGTTACATTCAAAAGGCAATTCGTGCGATGAACGTGGCTGAAATAGCGATAGCTGAAATCTGTAGAATCGTATGAAACCACGTTACGAGGTGTGTGAGTGGCTGCCACAATAGAGATAGAAACGGTGTTCTTAAACGCTTTCAGAAATTCCAGATAAAAGGAGTGCTCCCCATTCAATCTTTTGGTAGCAGACTGAGAAGCCGAGCCATACATATAGGTAAGCGAACATTGCATTCGGCGCTTCCGAGAAAGGATAAAACGGTTATCCCAACTCAAGTCCACCGAACTGTACTTGAAGTTATTGCTGACACCTTCCGCCACCCCTCCAAACGAACGATGGTGATTCAATTCTGCCGAAAGCGACAACTGATAGCTATCCTTGAAAAGCCATTTGTTGTAGTTTACACTCCAGCCAAACTTATGCGAATGGGCGTTGTTGAACCAACTGGAAAACGAACTGTTCTGTCCGTCTGTCCACTCATAACTACTCACGCCATTCTTCTGATAGTAGTAGTCAAACAGAAACGTCAAGTCTCGGAAGCAGGAATACTGCAAGCTAACCATCTCCACATTCGAATTCTTCAGGTAAGGGTTTCCTTTTGTGTAGACATTCTCACTGATTTGCGTGACAAAAGGGTTGAGAGTCGAACGTAACGGGGTGATTTTGGCACGTGAATAGCTTAGCGAAAGGCTATGACGTTCATTGATGTCCCAATTCAGGCTGACTGAAGGATAGATGTCAAAGTGGTTGCGTTTGAAATGCTCTTTCGTGGTACGAAGCTCATAGGTGTTGTGCATATACTCTGCACGTACGCCCAATTCCGTGGAGAAAGCTTCACTCCATTCACATGCATAGCTCACGTTGAAGGCTTGCGACATCTCCGAAGAGACGAACCAATTGGCCACATTCCGATCATAGTTCCAAACGGCAGATGCCGTCATGTCATGGTTCCAACGATCGTTTCTACTGTCTGTATGCATATAAGAGCCAAGGTAGTTCAAGCTCAAACGGTTCTTTTCATTCAGCTTATAGGACAAATCGGCCTCAGTTTCTCCATAAAGGTTGGATGCAGCATATTTCTGCAAAAACTCTTCATAGGACGCGAAATCATTCAATTCAGGCATCCAACGCTGGTATTTCTTCTGGTCATGCGTTTGGGCCTCATGATTCGACAATTCCCCGCTCACTTTCAGCCCCACCTTGTGTTTGTTTAGCTTATAAGTGAGCATGCCACCCCAGTCGGGTTTGTACCAAGGAGTGTGATTGTTGCCCAGCGTCCTCGACTTGTCCAAGAAGCCAGATACTGCACTGGCAGGGATTCTATTTGTGATGGTTTGGTCATCGGCTTTCGAAGTGGACAGTATGGCTGATGCCAAGAATTTCTGGTTCGGGGCGAAACGGTATTCTGAGCGCCACGAAGCAAAGAGTTGATTAGCCTTGGTCTTATTGACCACATCATCCACAACCGTCCAACCATCCGAACTGCAACCATAGGAATTCGTGTCGTGTGAATAGGCATTGCTACCATACCACATGGCAGCAAAGGTGTTAGAAAATTTCTTTCGATTGAATGTGAAGGCTGAAGTCAGATCAGGCGAAAGCCGCTTGCTGTCATATTTTGCATTGGCCACGACCATCCCGTTCCACCCTTCTTCCGGATCACGCAGCACTACATTGACAATCGCCCCCTGCATGGAAGCACTGTACTTGCTGCCTGGAGTACGGATAATTTCCACACGCTGAACATCTTTCGGACGAATGTTTTTCAATCGGCTCATCAATGCAGGCCCTGTTTCCTGAGGCTTGTCGCCATTGATGTAGATGGTCGATTGTCCTTTACCTAACACGGAAACGCCTCCACCTTCCGACACGCTGAGCATCGGCACGTATTTCAGCACTTCAAACGCATTGGGCAACAAAAGGTCAACTCCATGAGGCTGGAAAATGAATTGCCCTTTGCTCATACGAAACGTGGAGTGCTTCACGCTCACCTCTGCCATGCCTAAAGTGTAGGCCACACTGTCGGTCCGCAAGGTGAAATGAAGGGATTGTCCAGGCCGGTGGGACGCATATTGCTTTTTGAAACCGGCACAGCCCACTTCCACCAGAATGGAGTCCTGCTCCGTCAATGTTGGAATCGTGAAATGCCCTTCTCCATCAGTGGTGAGCGAAGCAAGCAAACTCTGATCTTTAAATGACACTATACTCACATAAGCACCACTAATCGGAAGCCCAGCAGGGTCCATCACACTGCCTTGCTGCGAGGATATCGTTTGTGTCCAACCTGGAAGGGACATCAAAAATGCTACTGCAAATATGGCAAATGAACGATTCATGGGATTCTTATTTGTATAAAACTCGAGAGACTCGCGTGTGAGGATTCATAGAAAAGCAGGCTGAAGCATCAACGCATTCAGCCTACAATAATAAGCTGGGATAATAAAAACAGGCAATGCAGAATTTGGTCAAACTGCAGGAACACATTTACAGAACCGCCATATTCGTTGTTTCCTATTCATTTTTCCAAAGATATATTGCACAAGCAGCTTATGCCACCAAGCAAAGGTTAAGTAAAAATGTTCACACCGCAAAAATACGAAAATTGTCCTTACGAACCAAATATTAAAGAACAGAAATCTATTTATC
>DAIRWG010000252.1:0-2677 GCA_036802405.1 Alloprevotella sp. | reverse complement strand
TTGGTAGGGCTTTTGCCCTTACAGGGCGAAAGGGACATGAACTTGCTTAAACCCAAGGCGTTGCCCTGGGCAAGCCCCATCACCCCATGCCGTCACTTTCCGCACCCCTTGCATCCGCGGCATTTGCTCAGCTCGCCGCGGAAGCGCAGTTCCACCAGGTGCGAGAGCCGTTCCTGCAGGTGCTCGATCTCCACATGGCGCAGCACCTCGTTCACGAAGGCATGCTGCAGCAGCAGGCGTGCTTCGCCTTCGGGAATGCCGCGCTGGCGCATATAGAAGAGGGCCGATTCGTCGAGCTTGCCGATGGTCGAGCCATGGTTGCACTTCACGTCGTCGGCATAGATCTCGAGCATCGGCTGCGACAAGGCACGCGCCGTGGGAGCCGCACACAGGTTGGCGTTCGTCTGCTCCGAAGCCGTCTGCTGCGCACCGGGGGCCACATACACCTTGCCGGCAAAGGCGCCCAGACTGTGGTCGTCGAGCACATACTTGTAGAGCATGTCGCTCGTGCACTTCGGGGCCAGGTGCTCCACCAGAATGTTGTTGTCCACATGCTGCTCCTTGTCGGCAATCACCGCCCCATAGAGTGCGGTGGTGGCTCCTTCGCCGCGCAGGCGCACGTCGATGCGGTTGCGCGAGGTGCCGCAGGTGAGGGCCACCCCGTTGTAGGTCACGCGGCTGCCTGCTGCTTGCTCGGCATAGAGTGTGGAGTAGCGCGTGGTCTGTGCCGTGGTTTCCTCGATGCTGTAGAGGTCCACCTTCGCACGGGGGCCGGCAAAGAGTTCCACCACCTGCGTGGTGAGCGCGCGTCCGTGGCCTTCGGCATGGTCGCAAAGGAGCACAGCACCCTGTGCGCCCTCCTCGGCCACCACCAGGATGCGGCGCACGCTGAGCAGGTCGATGGAGGCCGAAGCCACGTTCACGATCTGGATGGGGGCCTTCAGCACCGTGCCTGCCGGCAGGTAGACCAGCACGCCGTCCTGCGCCAGCATCGTGTTGAGCAGCGTCACGCCGTCGTGTCCGGTGCGGAAGTCGCGGTCGGTGCAGGCCGCCTGGTTGTAGTAGCGTTCCAGCAGTTCGGGATGCTGCTCGCCGGCCTCACGCAGCGAACACACCAGCACGCCCTCGGGCAGCAAGGCACGCGAGCACTCGGGGGCAGCGCAAGGCACATCGTTCACCACGAAGAAGAGCGAAGTGCTGAGGTTGGGCACCTGGCACTTGAACGTGGCATAGGGATCGTCCTTCGGGGCCACACGTCGGAGGTTCACCCCATAGTCGGGGGCAAAGTCGGCTTCCACGTCGGTGTATTTGTAGCGCTCGTCCTTGCGCGTGGGCAGTCCTTGCTCCATGAGTTGCGCGCAGGCGGCGGCCCTCGGTTCGTTCATCGGGGCACAGCTGCCGTTGACGAGCAGGTCGAGGTGGGCGCGGTATATTTCTATGTATTGGTCAACGCTCGCCGTCATCTCACACCTCCTTGATAATCCAGTCGAATCCTTTGTCTTCAATCTCGTAGCCCAGTTCGGCACCGCCGTCCTTCACCACCTGTCCCTTCACGAGCACGTGCACGAAGTCGGGTTTCAAGTAGTCGAGCATGCGCTGGTAGTGGGTGATGACCATGGCGCTCGTTTGCGGTGTACGAAGCATGTTGAAGCCTTCGGCCACAATGCGCAGGGCATCCACGTCGAGTCCGGAGTCGGTTTCGTCGAGGATGGAGAAGAGGGGCTCGAGCACGGCCATCTGGAAGATTTCGTTGCGCTTGCGTTCACCGCCCGAGAATCCCTCGTTCACGCCGCGGCTCATGAAGTGGGCATCGAGTCCCACGAGCTTGCGCTTTTCCTTCAGCAGTTTCAGGAACTCACCGGCAGGGATGGGTTCCTGACCGAAATACTTGCGCTTGGCATTGAGTGCGGCACGCATGAAGTTGGTCATCGACACGCCGGGAATTTCCGTCGGGGCCTGGAAGGACATGAAGATGCCTTCGTGCGAACGGTCCTCGGGCGAGAGGGCGAGCAGGTCTTTGCCGTTGAAGGTGATGCTGCCTTCGGTCACTTCGTATTTGGGGTTGCCCACGAGCACGTTGCTCAGGGTACTTTTGCCGGATCCGTTGGGACCCATCAGCACGTGCACCTCGCCGTCGCGGATGGTGAGGTTGACACCACGGAGTATTTCCTTGCCTTCTACGGAGGCATGCAGATTCTTGATTTCGAGCATATGGTTGAGTGTATCTATTTGCTTGTTTGCAGGGAGCATTCACCGCAAAGTGTGGGGATGCGATGAGTGAATGTGCAAAGTTAGGGAAATCTTGCTTCATGCCCAAAATTTTGCTTCATTTGCTTTTACGGATGCTGGAGAGCTGCGTGCTCGTGGACTGTTTCGGAATTTTCCACTAAGGAGCGGGAAGGGGCTCAACGCCATGCGGCAGATGGGCTTTACCACGAAGAGCCATAAAACTATGCGGATGGGTGCTTTACCACGAAGGCCACGAATATACACGAAGCCATGCGGATGGGTGGTTTACCAGGAAGGGCCACGAATATGCACGAAGCCTTGCGGATGAATGTTCACCACGAAGGACCACCAATATGCACGAAGCCATGCGGATGGGTGGTTCACCACGAAGGGCCACCAATATGCACGAAGCCTTGCGGATGGGTGGTTCACCACGAAGGGACACGAA
>DAIRWG010000251.1:0-2689 GCA_036802405.1 Alloprevotella sp. | reverse complement strand
TTCATTAATCCGGCAAGGAAAGGCCAACCTTACAGAGGCATTGTGCACCGCCGCGTGCCAGAACGGTGCAAGGTTGCAGCGCGGTCAGTTGCTCACAAGCTGCACCACCGCCAGCCGTCCGCCCCGGCTTTTGTCGAAGAGGATTTGCCGTCCTTCGGTGAGCGGCACGAACTGCCCTACGGGAACGGGCTTCTTCTCCGTGGCATCGTAAAGGTCGGGCAACCGGCGGTTGATCAGAATCCATTGGCCTTGGAAGAAATGGAAATCGGCCACTGGCTTCTTGTCCTCGTCGGTGAGTTTCTCGTTGCACGACACGAGATTGTTGGTGTGCCACTTGTAGAGCGTCTGCTTGTCGTAGACCATCAAGCGGTATTTTTCGGAAATGTAGTGTCCCTGCGCGGGAGCAACGTAGAAGTTGAGAATCGGGAGCTGGCCCTTGTAGGACGTTCCGCAGAAGGGGCATTGGGGCTTCGTCGTGTTGTCGAACACATACCAGTGCGCTTCGCAGCCGGCATTCTGGCATGGCTGCACGAGGTCGCACGTTTTGAGCAGTGCTTCCTCCCACTCCAGCGACGAGGGGCGTGCCGAAGGCTCATGCAGCCCCTGGATGAAAGCCCTGTCGAAGAGCTCCTTCAGGTAGGGGCCGCACAGGGTGTAGGGCCACTTCGAGGGATCGCCCTGCGGCAGCTGCGACTTGGCCAGCTGGTCGGCCTTCACGTGGTTGGTGCGGTCGGTGGGGTGCTCCACGAAGAGTGCCTTCTCGCCAAACCGAAGGTCGTCGTCGCGCTGCGGATCGTCCACATCCCACACCTTTCCGCCATCGAGCGGATGACGGTTGAGCAGGAAGGTGTAGATCAGCACGGCCAGCGCATGGCGGTCGGTTTCGATCTTGGGCAGGTTCTTCTGCGGATCGTTCACGGGAAGCGCCTTGGTGGCCAGCACTTCGGGAGCGATGAAGCCCGGCGTGCCCACCACTTCGGGCGGAAACTTGTGGGGCACCACCAGTCCGTCGCAGTCGATGATGCAGGCACTGCCGCTGAGCGGATCGACCAGCACATTGTTGTAGGACAGGTCGGAATGGGCCAGTCCGGCCGCATGCAGGCGGCGCATGGCACGGGCTATGCGCAGACACATGTGCAAGCGGTCGAGGAAAGAGCCTTTCTGGTTGGCCGGCACGAAGCGGTTGATGAGTTTGGCCGAGGAAAACCACTTGCCGTTTTTCTCCTGCCCGTTCTTGATGAAAGGCCAGGAAGGGTCCAGCCCGCTGAAGAAGAACTTCTTGTCGTAGAATGGGATGACGATGCCCGTGAGTCCCTTCCACTCCACGATTTTGGTGGGCCAGGCAAAGAATGCTTTCCAGTAGTCGCCCACGGCATCGGGCGTGAAGATGCGCTGGCGGTGCACGTTGACAATGTCGTTGAGCCGCGCCTTGTCGTTGGCATTCACCGGGTTGCGGTAGAAAGCCACCACATAGGTCTTGTCGGTGGAGAAGTACACGTCCTTCATGCCTCCCGAAGCACGGATCTCGTCGAAGAATTCCACGGTGCTCCCGTCCTGCGCCTGCAGTTTGATTCGGTTTGCCATAAGTCCACTCATTCGTTAGTCGGTTGGTCGATGGAGGGCTCCTCTGCCGAAGCCTCAGCAGGCATCTCTGCCGGAGCCTCTGCCGTAACCTCAGCCTGCGGTTCGCCATAGAGCAGGGCGATGGTGCGGTCGTCGTGGTTGCCGGGCGACCAGAAGTCCAGCCATCGGAGCAGTTGCTCCTGAGCCTGCTCGTTGTCGTCGGTGAGTTCCACCCCACCCTGCTGCAGGTCGTCCCACAGGGCGTCCCACTTGTCGGGATTGTTGAGGTTGGCATCGGTTTCGAACTTCGGGTCGCTCACGCCGTCGGTCATCAGGATGAGGGCCGTGAAGTCGTCGACGATGCTGAAGCGCAAACGCTGGTAGAGGGAAGTGGAATCCTTGAATATTTCGGACATGGTGAGAAAGCGCGTCTGTCCGGCAAACTCCCCTTCGTCGGGCACGCCGAGAATGCGTGCCGTGTGGGCCGGACGGTCGTAGAGGCAGATGGCTCCGTCGCCCACCCAGAAGGAAGCCACGAACCATCCGAAGGAAAAACGCTTGCAGATGGTCAGCAGCAAGGTGGTGGCGTAAGTCTTGATGGGCAGTCCCATGGCATTTGCCTCGTGGTCGATGGCCTTGTAAGCCTTGAAGGCGGCCGATCCCACGATCTGGTAGATGTAGTCGCCCACCAGTTTGCGCGCCTCGCTCTCGGCCTCCGACCGATGGGCATCGTAGTGCTCGATGGCGGCTTCAAACTGTCGGTTACCAGCCAGTTTGGCCAAACAAAAATCCACCGTTTCCTCACACGCGATGCGCGATCCCTCCCGCGAATAGGGTGCCGATCCGGCTCCGTCGGCCACGGCCATCACATACCAGCCGTTGTCGATGTGTTCCACGCGGAAATGGTCGTCGCGCGGCTTGCCCTCCTGCGCATGGCTCCGGCCGCGCTTGCTGGCTGCCACGATGTCCTTCTGCGGTGTGCCGTCGGGCAGGGCCTCCACTTTCACATAGGCCATCTGGGTGTCGGGCGACGGGTAGCGCGGTTGGGGCATGTGGTCCCAGTCGACAGGGATGTTGCGCCAGAGTTTTCTCGGGTCCTGGTTGATGACGAAGGGCACGGTATGCG
>DAIRWG010000250.1:0-2705 GCA_036802405.1 Alloprevotella sp. | reverse complement strand
CGAGAATGCCTAAGAATCAGCCGCATTTTGTGCAACTTTTCTGAAAAATGCGATTTTTCCCTTCAGCTATGGGCAGAAAGATGCTTCATTGGGCATGTCAAACGGCACCCTGCTCATCGGCAAACAAATCGTCCATCCGCACTTCACTGCTCACCATACCACTGTATTTGTTGTGCTTCACTCCGTAAGAAGTGATGAACGTGTGGACCAATGCCTTCTTCGTTTTGGTGGATGCACGGAAGGATGCCTGACGCTCCTGCAAGCGTTGGGCGTATGCCGCATCCACCACAAATTCGTCGTCGGCATTCTTCATCTCGCACAGGTTGATCACCCCATCGTTGCGGTCAATCAGCATGTCGATCTGCCCGCCTTTCCATTCTCCACCAGAAGAATCGGTGAACGGACGGCTCGACCAGGAATAGACATTGCTCAATATGCCCGAAATGCCCAAGGCCCTCTTGATCTGAGGCAAATGGTGGAAGCACACTTGCTCAAAAGCGTATCCGCGCCAGGCCATGCGGCTCCCACCGTTGTGCAGATTGCTCCAAAAATGCTCATCCTGACCGTTGCTGTTGGCCACAAAGCGAAGGTGGAACAATGAAAACAAGTCGGTCAGCTGATAGAGCGCTTCACGCTCACTCTTGCCAATGGCGGCATACTTGCGCACGAAATCACAACTGATGAGATTGTCCAGCACCGTCGTCAACAGACCTCCATCCTTCATTTTCAGAGCGGACACAAGTTCCTTTCGCGTCATTCCCTTCAACTTCTGACTCAAATTTTCCACTACTTTGCCGTAAGTTTTTCCGTCATTGAACAGGGAGCGAAACAGAAATCGGAATTCTCCACGCAACGGTGCACCTTGTGCAAAGAACAATCTGTCGACATTGGCATCAAGCGGGAGCGAGGCCTCCAGCATGTCAAGATAATAGGGAATGCCTCCCATCACCATATACACGTCGAGCACCTGACGATGACTGAGCGGCATCTGCTTGAAGTCGGTGAGGAATCGGGCTGTTTCCGACAAGGAAAAAGGAGCCAGACAGATCTGGCGCGTCACTCGGCCATAGAGCCCGCCTTGGTCGCCGATCAGGCGTGAGAGCATCCAGGTGGTGGCCGAGCCACAAACAAACAGTTTCAGATTGCTCTTCAGAGAGGCCCAATCGTTCCAGAAGGCACCAAAAGCAGCCAAGAAATTGCTTCGGGGCGTGTCCATCCACGGCAACTCATCCAAGAACACGACAAGTGGCCCCGAAGGTGGGAGTGATTCCAGATAGATTGTCAACTGCTTGAAAGCTTCAAACCAATCAGACAGTTTCGGAATGATGCTATTGGAATACTGCTGCAACGAGGCACGGAATTGCTCCAAAATCACCGCTCGCGACACTCCGTACATGCCGGTAAAGGAAAATGCGAATCGATTTCCAAAGGCCTGACGTACTAAAAAGGTTTTTCCAACTCGACGGCGCCCATATACGGCCACCAATTCAGCCTTTCCACTTTGGCAGCAAGACTGGATGATTTGCAGTTCGCGCTTTCTTCCGACTATTCTGTTTTCTTGCATATCTGTCACGTTTCAAGGATACGTGCGGCTCTATTCCATGGAGATGCACGATTAGTTATCTGATTATCAACTGCAAAGATAGAAAATAAATTCGTCAAAATGCTTGAAACGCCTCGCTAACCTCCATTTTTTAACCACTTAGCGAGGCGTTTCAAGCTGAAACGCATCGCTAACTACTATTTTTCGACCACTTAGCGAGGCATTTCAAGCTGAAACGCCTCGCCAACGCTCCATGAAGCGGCCTCATCAGCTGCAAAGCGCGAACCCGTGCGGCTCACTTCACACGAATCATGCTCAGTCCGTCGCGCTCGGGCAGGATGAGTTGCTCCACACGCGGGTCGGCCGCCACGTGGTCGTTGAAGCGGCGGATGGCCACCGTCTGCGCATCGCGGTCGTAGGCCGGGTCGATGACATGGCCATCCCACAGCACGTTGTCGGCCAGAATGAGCGAACCGGAATGGAGATAGGGCATGAGCAGCTCGTAATACTCCACATACTCGCGCTTGTTGGCATCGATGAAGGCCACGTCGATGTCGAGGTGCATGGGCGGGAGGAGCTGGAAGATGTCGCCCACCAGCATCTCCACCCGGGCCTCGTAGGGAGCCTGCTCAAGCCAGGGGCGTGTGAAGCACTCCTGTTCGTCGTTGATCTCGAAGGTGTAGACGGTGCTGCCTTTCTCCATGCCCGAGGCCATGGCCAGGGCGGAATAGCCGGAATAGGTGCCGATTTCAACCACCGTACGGGGGCGCGCCAGCTGCATGAGCATGCGCAGGAGCTGCCCCTGCAGATGGCCCGATGCCATGCGCGGACGGAGCAGGTGCAGATTGGTGGCGCGATAGAGGCGCTGCAAGTAGGGATCGGGCGGTGTGGTGTGTTGAAGGATGTAGTTTTCCATAATGGTGTGAAGGGGATGAGTGGACGAAGCCATCAGAAAAAGCGGAAGGGTTGAAAGGTGCCGGTGTGCACTTTTCAACCCTCCAGGCATTTGATGGCTTTCTTTTTAGAAAGAGGAGAGCCAACCGCAAGCAAGTGTCACTTGGCGGTCAACCCGTCCGGCTTAGTTGGGGAACGTTTCCTCGCCTTCGTTCTCGAAGAGGTTGCGCACGATGTTCATCTCCATGAAGGAAGTGCGCTGCTCCTT
>DAIRWG010000249.1:0-2716 GCA_036802405.1 Alloprevotella sp. | reverse complement strand
CTACGTCATCCGCCTGCTCGATGGCGTAATCGGCAAAACTTTGGGGGGGGTAGATTTTTCCCATCAGTTCGACCGTACGGGCAAGGGCGAGAAGATCACGGGCATCGCGGGCGACGTGATTGAACAGTCCGTCTTCGGCTATGCCCGTGACAATGCACAAGAGTGCGACATGATGGTGGACGACACACTGACCGAACTCAAAACAACGGGCGTGCGTGTGCCTAAAGCGTTGTTGGAGCAGACCAAGGGAAAAACCGGTCACGCCTACAACGTGCTGCTGTCTGCCAAAGAAGGTATCAGCATCACGGGGGTCACGTTTGAACCCACCGTGCAAACGGATTTCCTCACGTCCCATTTTTGGGAGAAGGCGGAGCATCTGCTCATCGTCTTCTACGAGTACAAGGCATACCGCGCCGTGCCAGCTTCGGCCTATGCTGATTTTCCCATTGTGGGCTATAGCTTCAATTCGTTTTCGGCCGACGAGCAGGCCATGTTGCGCAGCGATTGGGAAATCGTCAGTGCCTATCTTCAGCGCATTTACGTCACCTTTCCTGATGCCGACAAGCGGAATGAACAGCTGGTCGGTTTCACGCATGTGCTTCGTTCGCAGCTATTGCTGATCGAGCTGGTGCCCGGATTCAAGCGTCGGCCGAACGGCTCGTACCAGAAGCCTCGCTACCGCTTGAAAAAGACCTTCGTAGACCATCTGGTGCATGCCCATTTCCAGCAGCAGCACGACCGCGAACAAGCGCTTGCCCATTCGTTTGCCAGCTTCAAAGAGCTTGATGCGCGGTGCCATGCCCTAAGTTGCCGCTATGGGGGGAAAACCGTGAAGGAAATGATGCTGGAGTTTGGGCTGGGGGCAGTAAACAAGCAAGTGGCGTCGGTGTGTGTGGTGCACATGTTTGGCGCTTCTGCCAAGAAGCTCAATCTCATTTCCGACTTTGCGAAAGCGGGCATCATTGCCAAGACCATCCATTTGAATGCCAACGGCAAAAGGAAGGAGGACATGAAACTTGCGCGCATCTACTTCGATGAATGGGCCGATCGCGACACCGACTTTGAAGATTCCGACATTTACCGCTATTTCTGTGAGCACTCTTTTCTGTTTCCCATTTTCCGTCAGGATGAGCAGGGCAAACCCGAAAAAGCCGTTTTCCTCGGATTCAAGCGCCTCGGATTTGACGAGCATTTCCTCCAGACTGAGGTGAAGCGGCTGTGGGACGATTCGCGTGGACTGATTCATCAGAACAAGTTGAGATGGGAATACGTGTACGACAAGCAGGGAAACAAGGTGGTCAACAAAAGCGGCGGCTATAAAGGCGCGCCCAATTTCCCCAAGAGCAGCACCCACGAGGTGTTCATGCGCGGTGGCGGCGCCCGTTCGGAGGATAGCGACCGCACGGAGTGCGTGAACCACATCCGCATGCTCCCCCAATTCTTTTGGATCAAAGGCTCGTTCATTGTCGACAGCCTTCAGTCCATTCCGTTCATATAAACTCCCATCATCTTTCTTATGCAACAATCACATGACAGCGCCATCAGAGTGGTGGAACTCTTTGCTGGCGTAGGCGGATTCCGCATCGGACTTGAAGGCGCCTCGGATGTCTACCACACCGTTTGGAACAACCAATGGGAACCTTCCACTGCAAAGCAGGATGCCTCTCTGGTCTATCAGGCACGATTTGGCACAAAGGGCCATTGCAACCGCGACATCAACACCGTGCCCACCTCCGACATTCCCGACCACGATCTGCTGGTGGGGGGATTTCCTTGCCAGGACTATTCCGTGGCGGCGACTTTGAGCAGGTCGGGGGGAATCGAAGGGAAAAAAGGGGTGCTTTGGTGGCAAATCTACCGCATTCTGCTGGAAAAGGACGAGAAACGTCCGGATTATGTGTTTTTCGAAAATGTGGACCGGCTGCTCGGTTCTCCGGCCAAGCAGCGCGGACGCGACTTTGCCATCATTCTGGCTTCGCTTTCCGACTTGGGCTACACCGTGGAATGGCGCGTGATCAACGCGGCCGACTACGGCATGCCTCAACGGCGCCGCCGCACCTACATCGTGGGCTATCGGGAGGGGAGCGTGGTGCACCAACAGATGGAACATCTGAAGGAGTGGATGCTGTTCGACGGAGTGATGGCAAAGGCTTTCCCCGCACGGCTGAAGGAAGGCAGCATTTCGGAATTCAGCATCGTGGGGAGTATTCAGGAAGTATCGGCCCAGTTCAACAAGAACGGCAAAGCCTCGCCTTTCGGCCAAGCAGGAGTGATGCACGAACGGCGGGTGTTCTCGGCCGATGTGGCTCCCCTCTATGATGGCCCGCGCACCTTGCTCGGCGGCATTTTGGTGGATGAAGCAATGGTGCCGGAGGAATACTTCATACCCGAATCCGAAATGGCAAAATGGGAATATGAAAAGGGGGCAAAGAAAATCGAACGCACATCGAAGGAAGGCTACAATTATGTGTTCTCTGAGGGCGGAATGGCCTTTCCCGACCCGCTCGACCGTCCTTCGCGTACCATCATCACGGGCGAAGGAGGGCCGTCGGCCTCGCGCTTCAAGCACGTGGTGCGTACGCCCTCAGGGCGTTACCGCCGCTTGATTCCCTTGGAACTGGAGCGTTTGAACATGTTTCCCGACAACCACACGCTTCATCCCGAAGTGAGCGATGGCCGCCGGGCGTTTCTCATGGGCAATGCGCTGGTGTGCGGC
>DAIRWG010000248.1:0-2877 GCA_036802405.1 Alloprevotella sp. | reverse complement strand
AATCGCATTTTTCAGAAAAGTTGCACAAAATGCGGCTGATTCTTAGGCATTCTCGCGGTCTTTTCGTAATTTTGTCCCCAGAAGGCTGATGCTTCCTTTGCAGGAGGCGCATCGCTTTCGCATCCTCACAGACTTTCAACAAATAATTATTTTTCAATAAACTAACAACATCATGAAGAAGTTTACCTCTCTTCTGCTCCTCCTGCTCGTTTGTTTTGTGGGGGGGGGTAAATTTCGCTTACGCAGACAATGATGCGAGATGGACTGGCAAGTACATTTCCAGCGTGTCGGATGCCGTGACGAGTTTGGATCAACTTGAAAACGGCTATTATTTGATGCACCATGTGGGGCATAGTTCCTTCATCCGTGAAGAAACCAATCATGCTTTGATGGGAAAATTGACCGTTAGTGGTGACATCACTTTGGAAAACATTACCTCAGCTTTTGTGGGTTCTGACAAGAGCGTCATGTCGTCGGTGGTGCTCATCACCAAAAATCCGAACAACACCTACAAGATGCAGTTCTCTTCCGGCCAGTATTTGGGGCCGACAATCAGTGGTAGAGGCGCAGCTGCATCTTCTACTTCCTTTGCTGGCAATCTCCAAGTCGAAAGCAATGGAACCGGTACTTTTGCCTTTCGCCCAGTGGGCCAGAATTGGGCTGATTGCAATGGTGAGAGTGGAAAAGCGGAAGGCAGCTTGACCAGTTGGTCACAAGGCGACGCAGTTCCTACTTCTGGCAACTCACAGTTTAAATTCTATCCAGTGAAACTGGCCAGCAGCACGACGAACACGGACTATGTGACGATTACGGTCAATGCCAAATTGAATGATGAAGTTGTTGCTACGACTACAACTGATGTGGAAACAGGTTCCACTTATAGCGGTGATCCTTTTGCTAATGTGGAAAAAAGCTATTTTCTTACTGTTTCTTCTATTTCTAATCAGGTGGTTTCAGAAACGAACAAGTCTTTTGAAGTGACTGTGCAGGAAGGAACGGCTCCGTTTACATTATCCACAGCTGAAAACCCTGTGTGGTATACCATTCATTTTCGTAATGATCAATCGCATTATCTCTGTCATGTTCTACCATCGGATCAGGGCATTGGCTCAGCACGTTCTTTTACATCAGATTTCTTTGGAGGACAAGGTGGCTATCGCAGTTTCAATGGAGCATTATGGGCTTTCGTTCGTGATGGATTAGGAGTTAACTTACTTTGCAAGCAGACGGGCACTTACGTTCAACTGCTGGGGGCGGGAAATGCAACAGTCGCAGCATTGTCTTCTTATCCGACAACTTTGACGGTTCAAACTAGCAGCTATAAGCAGAATGGTTTTTCTTTGAAAATACCTAATGTTGATAAGGCCTTCTTGGGTGATCACAACAATGAGAGACTGGCTATTTGGAGCCAAAGTGGATATGACACGCAAAACGACAATGGTTCTTGCTTCCAGATTTCACCTGCCGAAACGAGTGACATCGTCAACATCGGCAAGGCTTCCATGACGGCCAATACCTTTGAAGTGAAGTCAAGCGATACATATGTGGTGGCTGCTTCTGCTCTGAACCGTGAGAAAGTTTTACCCACCATTCAAGCTGCAGCCAATGCAGCCACAACACTTGCGGAGCTGGACGCCGCCTATGCCCAATGGAATGAAGAGAAGCGAAAGGTCTACATTCCGACTGACGGATATTATCGCATCAAGAGTGCAAAAGCTAATGAAAACCAGAATGCTTTCATGAGTTCGGAGGATATCAATGTCGGCACGGATGGTTCGCTTCAGACGGCTTGGAATGCAGACCAGAATATGAATCGCAATGTGCACCGTATGACGGCTTCCGACAACATCGTGGCACAAATCTGGAAATTTGAACAGGTAGGTGATGGCACTTATTATGTGAGAAATGCCAACAACAATCGTTTCTTGTCTAGTGGCTTGACTGTAGACATGCCTGTAGAACAATACGAGGCTGGAGGAAAAGGTGTATATTCCTTCAAGGCTTTTCCTGAGCAGACTTCTCTTGGTTCTGTTAACGATGGTTTCACCATCTATCAGATGTTGTGTGGTGGTACACATAGCCTTAATGCTTGGGCTGGAGTTATGGGTTCTAATAAGAATGTTGGACAATATGACAATCATGACGATGATCTTGGCAACTACTGGCAGATCATCAAGGTGACCTCCATCCCCGTGCAGATCAGAGAGACGGGCTGGACCTCCGTGTGCTATCCCTTTGAAGTGACCATCCCTGCCGAGAGCACGGTGAAGGCCTACTATGCCGGCAATCCGTCGGCAACCGCCCTCCAGCTGACAGAAGTGGCGAACGGCGTGATTCCTGCCAACACGGGCGTGTTCCTCGTGAACGAGGACGGAGAGACCACCGTGAACCTCACCATCACCAACACGGGTGCCACAGTGCCCGAAGGCACCAACCTCCTGCTCGGAGCCACCGCCCAGCGCAAGGGCTTCACTGCGGGCGACACTTACTTGCTCGGAAAGAGCAGTGCCTCATCAGAGCCCGCCTTGCTGAAGTCGCAGCTCGAGCGCGTGCCGGCCAACAAGGCCTACTTCCCCGCCTCCGCACTCACCAGCGGCACTTCCGTGCTCAGCCTGACCTTCGGCCAGAACACGGGCATCGAGGATACTGCTGCCACGGTTGACCAAAGCGAAACCTACTACGACCTCAACGGCCGCGTGGTGCTCTATCCGCAGCACGGCATCTTCGTCACGAAGTCGGGCCGCAAGGTGTATGTGAAGTAAGTGGACAAGCAAGTAACATTTATCATCCTAATCAAGAACTACACATCCAATGAAGAAAACCTATATCACTCCCTCCATCCAGGTGATCAGCCTCGACATGGAGAGCAGCTGCCTC
>DAIRWG010000247.1:0-2892 GCA_036802405.1 Alloprevotella sp. | reverse complement strand
GCATGCTCAAAGACGTGGTTTCCGTTCTCGTCCACAGGGATACGGTCAATGGCCCTCTGCTGCGGTGCTGCCGGGGCTGAAGGCTTCGGTGAAGGTTGGTTGGTGGTGTCTGCGGCTGGTGCCGGTGATGAAGGTGCTGCTTCGGGCATGTCGAATATGTCCATGCCATTCTCTACTATGGGCGAAGACGCATTCTCCGTACTCGGTGCCTCGGCAGCGGCCTCGCTATTGTTGGATTCTCGCCCCGTCATGGCATCCAATTCAGCCTCCGTGTAACTGTCAATCAGCTTCTTTCCGGTTGGCGGATTGTCAAACTGCACGATATAGTAGCCGTTCGGATCGAATTCAAGCACCGTGCCGGTGTGGGCAACCCCATCGGCATCGACATACTGCACTTCATGGTCTTGCTCGTAAGCATGCTCCGGGGCAGCCTCCTGCGCTTCAGGTGCTTGCGCCTGCTCTTCCTGCTGCTCGCTTTGGCTTGCGTCCTCGTTGCTGCCTTGCTCGTTGTTGGCTGCAATCTCCGCCTCCATTTGCTCGTATCTGTCACGGATATGCGCACTTGCCATCTCCTGCAACTTGGCCTTTACATCATCAGTCAGCGGCACGCTGCTCTGAGTGCCATCAGCCTCGTCAATCAAGGCAAACAGGTCGCCGTTTTGGTCAGCACGCACTGACACGTTTTGAGTTTGCCCCTCAGGATTGAGGATGGTGAAATTGCTTCCATTATCAAACGAGACATTGCCGTAAATCATATTCCGTCTCGCCTCACTGTCCGACTCCGACCTCGCAAGCAAATCTTGCCTCAAGTCCTCCGCCTTGCCTTGCGACACGACACTATCGATGTCCCTTGGGCTAATCATCTGTGTTTGCCCGTTGTTGTCAACCACAGTAGCTCTATAACGTTTCGTGTGGCAGTCAAATCGAACATCATTCTTCACTTGAGGTTACCACCAAGGGCCACAAAGATGCACGAAGCCATGCGGCAAAATGATCCACGAAGAGGACGTGGGGGAGCCGCGGCTTCCCAGCCTTGGCCTCGGTGATGCATACGGTTTTATCCGCTAAGGGCCGCGAAGGCCATGCGGATGACTTTGAACACGAAGGACCCATTGGGCCACTAAGGGCCACGAAGCCATGCGGCAGAGTCAACGGGTAGGCTTTCACATTCATTCTTCAACTGTGCACTGTAATGGTGATAGTTTGCCAACAAAAATATGAAATCAGGCTCTGGTTCGATTTCGAGCGATTGATCCTTTCCTGAAGAATCCTTGAAAAGCAAGTCAATACCTTTAACCAAGCCAAGCTCATGTTTTTGCCTCAGAACTACACACAAATCTTCGGCAACTTCCTGGACGGTTGCTTTTTTGGACTTAAAATTCTGGAAATCCTCATAATGCTTTTTCAGTCCAGAGCTGGATTTAGACTTCCCATTCTGACGACTTTTTTCCATAGTTTGTATGGCCCCACATCCTTGTTTGACCTCTATGAGCGTCAGCCGCAATTGGCGATTCCGGTGTTTGTCATGCTTCCAACAAAATGCCATGATGTCAAAACGTCTTCCCTCGTTGTCACTCCATTCCAAATCCGGAATGAAACAATCTGTGTCATTCGCATTGGATGACATATTGTTTTCATAAACTATCCGTTGTTGAATCTCTTTTTCAGCCAAGCAGCTGTTATCTCCATTCTCAGGGATGTCGACAATATTTTTTGCCTTGGCCAAATAGCCTCCTATATCTTTGAGGTCGGGCGTAATTCTATCCATGATTTGGGACTTTGGATCGTAATAACCAGCATCCAATCCCTCCAACTCACCCGTTTCAAATATAGTCAGAAGATTCCCCCCACGATAGTATATGATGACACGGTCACCACACATCTCCAAGTCCAAAAAAGGGTCAACTTGGACATACTTTGTGACAGAACCAAATTTGCCACCATCTAAAAGCTCCGCCAAGAAGCTTTCCGAAATCTTTCTCCCTTTCATAATCTTGATATCGTATTTCGTGATTAATAAGGTGGATGCATTGTTGACGCTCACATTTGCATTCAGCAAGCTTTCAAATGCATTTCTGATTTTCACGGACAGATATACAAAAAACGATTCACACACGAACGGAAATTGCGTAATCAAGAAGAAAAAGTCTGCAAACTCTTGGCCAATTGAAAATAAAGTCTTACCTTTGCACTCGCAAAACGGCGACAAAGCCATGCAGCCAAAGTCTTTCCGAATTGGTGTGTTAGTTCAGCTGGTTAGAATACATGCCTGTCACGCATGGGGTCACGGGTTCGAGTCCCGTACACACCGCACAGTTACAATATAATTCAAATAAATGGTACCCTGACCGAGTGGCTAGGTAGCGGTCTGCAAAACCGTGTACAGCAGTTCGAATCTGCTGGGTACCTCCAAACATCCGACAAGAAGCAATGCATAAATCAGCGTTGCTTCTTTTTTGTTAAACGCAACGCACCGAACCACATGTATTATATCTCCAAACGAATAGAAATTGCATTTGCCCACAATCTTACGCTCAACTATGAGAGCAAGTGCCAGCGCGTTCACGGACATAACGGCATTGCCACCATCTACTGCTGCTCCGAAGAACTCAACGAAAACGGAATGGTGGTCGACTTCACCCAGATCAAAGAATTAATCACCGAAAAGCTCGACCATCGGTACTTGAACGAAATCTTCCCCTTCAACCCCACGGCTGAGAACCTGGCCTATTGGATAGCCCAACAAGTGCCCCATTGCTACAAAGTCACCTTTCAGGAATCGGAAGGAAACATTGCAGCATACGTGAAACCCGGATTTGAAAACGCTGCCATCTGAGGACAAGAGCAATGAGAGTAAACGAGATTTTCTATTCCCTGCAAGGCGAAGGATTT
>DAIRWG010000246.1:0-2905 GCA_036802405.1 Alloprevotella sp. | reverse complement strand
AGCCTCAGTCACATAGCCCGCTATGCTCCTTCAACTACTTACAAAAATACACTTCTGAGAAGGCACAAATCGCCTCATCAGAATGATTAGAACCACCCTTATTTCTGTGGTTGTTGGGGTTGGCCGATGGGGCGGCTTCTTCGGGTTTCAGTTGTTCGAGATAGTGCTTGTAGAGTTCTTCCTGTGAACGGAAGGGGCGGGGATCCTCGGTGGTCCAGGGGCAGTTGCTGTCGGTGCCGTCGACGGTGCGTCCTTTCGAGTTGTCGGAGAGGGCGTAGTCGATGACGGTCTGCAGGTCGCGCTTGATGGCAGGGAAATAGACGGGGGTGACCACTTCCACACGGTTGTTGAGGTTGCGAGGCATCCAGTCGGCCGAACCGATGAACATCTTGTTTTCGCCTGCGGCGCAGAAGTGGAAGATGCGTGCGTGTTCGAGGTAGCGGTCGATGATGCCCACGATGCGGATGTTGTCGCTCTTGCCGGGGATGCCGGTCACGATGGAGCAGTTGCCGCGCACCACGAGGTTGACGGGCACGCCGTTGGCCGATGCCTCGTAGAGCTTTTTCACCATCACGGGGTCGGTGATGTGGTTGATCTTGATGCGGATGAAGGCGGGCTTGCCCACGTTGTGGTTGCGTATCTCGTCGTTGATCAGGCGGATGAACTTGCTTCGCATCTCGTTGGGCGAAACGAGCAGCTCCTTGTACTTCACCGGGGCGTAGGGGCGCTCGATGAAGCTGAAAACATTGCACACGTCGTTCACGATGTTGCGGTTGGCGGTCATGAGCATGTAGTCGGTGTAGCAGCGGGCATTTCCTTCGTGGAAGTTGCCGGTGCTCACCACGCAGATGTCGGAGCCTTTGCGCATGCCGATGTGGGTGATTTTGGAGTGGACCTTCAGCCCCTCCACACCGAAGATGACGTGAATGCCCACTTCCTGCATTTTCTTCGACCAGCTGATGTTGGAAGCCTCGTCAAAGCGGGCGAGCAGCTCGATCACCACGGTCACCTGCTTGCCGTTTTGGGCGGCATTGATGAGGGCTTTCACCACCTTCGATTCGTTGGCCAGGCGGTAGAGCGTGGTCTGGATGCTTTTCACTTCCTTGTGGACGGCAGCTTCCTGGAGCAGGCGGATGTAGGAGGCGAAGTCGTGGTAGGGCACGTGGATGAAGCGGTCCTCCCGCCGGACAGCTTCGAGCATGGAGGATTCGCCCATCAGTTCGGGCTTGAGAATGGGTGTCCACTGCGGATACTTGAGGTCCTTGCGCCCGCAGTCGGGAAACTTCATGAGGTCGCGGTGGTTCTGGTAGCGTCCGGCAGCGAGAATCGTGTCGAGCTTGTCGACATGCAGTTTGCCGAGCACGCGCTTGAGCACGTCGCGGGGCATGGTGGCATCGTAGATCACGCGCATGGCCTGTCCGCGCTTGCGGCTTTTTACCCCTTTCGAAATCTTTTGCATCAGGCCGGTGCGCAGGTCGTTGTCGATCTCCATTTCGGCATCCTTCGTGAACTTGAAGGCGTAGGCCTCGTAGTGCGTGTAGTTGAGTCCGGCAAAGAGGAGGGGGAGGGAGCAACGCACCACGTCATCGATGTACATGATGTAGTTGCGGCCATCGCGCTCGGGCAGTTGCACGAAGCGGCCGACCAGATTGGTGGGCAACTGGAGCAAGGCATATTCAGGGTGCGACTTGTCGGAGCTGCGGCGCATCTTGACGGCCATGTAGATGCAGTCGTCGGGTTGGGCGGTGAGGTCCTTCAGTGCCGAAAACCACACCGGGGCAATGAAGCCATCGAGCTGCTTGTAGTAAAAGCGGCGGACAAACTCGTGCTGCTCTTCGTCGATTTCAGCATCGTTCACCAGGCAGATGTTTTCATTCCGCAGGTCTTTCTCCACCTGCTGCACGGCGGTTTCGTATTCTTTGGCATAGCGTGCGTTGAGGCGGTTGATCACCTTGAGGGTGGAAATCGCTTCGTGGCGTTCGTCGCGCGTTTCCTTGTCGTCGCATTCGGCAATGCGGTTGAGCAGGGCCACGCGCACCCGGAAGAATTCGTCGAGGTTGTTGGAGTAGATGCCCAGAAAACTGAGGCGTTCGAGCAGGGGAACTTCAGGTTTCGTGGCTTCCTGCAGGATTCGACGGTTAAAGTACATCCAGCTGACGTCGCGTGGCACGTAGTCGGAATAGGCGATTTCCTTTTTCTTCATTGCTTGTTGTGGGATTGTTCTTGTTATGGCTGCAAAATTAGGCGATGGAGATGACGAACCTGTTTCAGCCGCGTTACGAAAGTGTGAAGGCTGGTCGGGTGGGGTGGGTGCAGGTCGAGCTATATATATTGTGTGGGTTTGTGCTTGTTTTTTTGTGTGGGGGACCACTAATGGGCATGTGGCCTTGCTGCGTAGGTTTTACCACTGAGTTTTTACCACCGAGGGGTACAGGCCTTGCGGCTGAGTTTTTACCACAAATGGCCACGAATGTACACGAAGCCATGCGGCGTTACTACGAAGGGGCTTGGGAGCCGCGGCTTCCTAGCCGCGGGCTCGTGAAGGCTTTATGATTTTGTCCGCGAAGGGCCGCGAAGAAACGCGAAGCCATGCGGCGGATGTTTTACCACAAAGGGCCACGAATATGCACGAAGCCTTGCGGCTGAGTTTTTACCACCAAGGTGCACGAGGCCTTGCGGCTGAGTTTTTACCACAAATGGTCACGAATGTACACGAAGTCTCCGCCGCATGGCTTCGCGGTCCTTAGCGGCCCTTCGCGGACAAATATAGTCAAGCAAAAATGGTCTTGGAAAAGTCTGTCACGCTACTTTTCGTATGACTCACCCCGTTAGGGGTGAAATTGTGTAGCTAGGTATGTGGAGAGCTTGGCTCTTCACATGCCTGGATTTCCGTTTTTCTTGATTT
>DAIRWG010000245.1:0-2951 GCA_036802405.1 Alloprevotella sp. | reverse complement strand
TGAGGCTTTTTTTGTGCGCCTGTAACGTTTCGTGTGGGTAACCAATGATCACCCGAGGCATCGTGCTGACAGTCATTGCAGTCATATTCTGCCGCAGGGCGTCGGGCTTCTTCGTGGCACTTGGTGGTAAAGACTCTGCCGCATGGCTTCGTGTCCATTCGTGCTTCTTTGTGGTAAAAACATCGCCGTATGGTCTTAGCGTATATTAGTGGGCCTAGGGCCCTTCGCGCAAATAAATTCGCCGCATGGTCTTCGCGTCCCTTAGCGGCCCTTCGCGGACAAATGAATCAACCGAGCCCGCGGCTAGGAAGCCGCGGCTCCCCAAACAAGCTTCGCCGCAAGGCTTCGTGCATCTACGTGTAGCTTTGTGGTAAATCCAAGTGAAGAATGATGTCCAATCTGACTGCCCACACGATTCGTTATAGTGCCCTTTTCCCTCCCCATCAGCGCTATTGCCGTTGTCCAGTTTGGCCATTACATGGCCAACCCCAGAACGCCCTATTTCCCTGCTGAACGAGGCCATTTCATGGCCGACCACAGCCCCATCAGCCGCCATCCATTTTAGCATCAAGCACAAAATAATTCCCCGAAGTGCCCATTAGGCCCTTCGGGGAATCAAACTTTCAATCCGTCAATATTTTCAACGCTTGACAGCCGGCACCTTCACCAGGCGCGGCGTGGCGGGCGTGAGGCTGAATGCGCGGCACTTGGGTGCCTGCAGGCTCAGTGTGGAAGGAGCGGTGGAGGTGGTGGAAACGGCTCCGCCCGTAAACTCCTTCTTGAAGATCTTCGAGCACACGGCACCTTCGGAGTTGAGGAATGCTGCCACGGCATAGTACTTGGTGCCTGAGGTGGAGCTGCTGAACGCCTGGTCGCTGACACCCTTGTCGCACTGCTGCTCGAGGAAGTCGTCGATGGTCATGTTGTACATGAAGTAGTTGCCAATGCCGTTGCTGATGCTGGCGTTCATGGCGTCTTCAATTTCCTGGTCGGTGGCGGTGGCGGGCACGTATCCCGACATGAAGGGAAGGGTTTCGTCGTCGGGCGTGAAGGTGGCCTGCGGATAACCGTCGCTGTTGGTGTTGATGTCGATGGCGATGGTGTTGTCGATGTAGGTGACGGCGGGTGTGGTGAATTCGAGGGTGGTGATGCCGCTGGTGCGCTCGCCTGCTTCGGTCATGCCGTAACCCCAGAGGGTGTAGGCGCGGTTGGGCACGATGCCGGTGATGAGCATGGTCGTTTGTGAGTCACCCGTTTCGAGGTAAGCCTTGAGGAATTCTTCGCGCGTCATGCCGTACTGTGCAGCAGCCTGCTCCATCAGCTTGAGGTCGGCTGCTACCACTTCGTCGTCGGTGCGGTAGCCGCTGAACACGCTCTTCTGGTCGTACATCACGAGGTAGGTGCCCAGGGAGGTGGGAGCCGAGGAGGTGTAGCGTGCGTAGAGCGGATGCGTTTCGGTCACGTTGAGCGTGACGGGTTTCTCGGTGGAAGGAGTGTTGGTGGTGGTGAATTCCACGTGGTCGATGTCGGAGGCTTTCACGCGCTGCGTGGTGCCGTTGTTGAGGTGGACCACCATGTAGTTGGTCTGTGCCTGTGCGGTGCCTGCTGCCGTGGCGAGCAGGGCGGCCAGTGCCATATGTCGGAAGTTTGTCATTGGTGTATGTTCGTTTTTTGGGGGAATAATGTGGATATGGGGGATTCTCTGGTGGCAGAGTCCCCGTTTTTTACTTCTTCAGCAACTTGGCTGCACCAGCGCGCACGATGCGCAGCTGGGGTTTCACCTGCTGGAAGAGGTGTGCCTTCGTGGTGCTGAAGCCAATGCCCTTCACGCTCGAAGTGGTGGTGCTGAGGTTCTCCAGCGAGCAGCGCGAGATGGCGGAGCAGGGCACGCCTTCCTCATTGACGTAGACGGCCACGACATCGTAGCCGCTCACTTCGCCTTCCACGCCGAGGTCGGAGGCTGTGATGGAGTACTTGCCCTTGACGCACTGTTCGGCAATGGTGGTCTGTGCGTCGCTGCCGTCGTAGAGTCCGTCGACGATGGTTTCGCCCAGGTAGGCCATCATGTTGTCGGTCACTTCCTTGTCGGTGTAGCTGTTGGGCACGAGGCCGAGGCAGTAGTAGCGGCTGTCGTTGTCGGGGGTGAACACGACGTTGCTGCCGTCGACGGCCACGCTGACGGTGCCGCTGCCGACGGGCACGGTGGGTGCAGTGGCGGTGAACTTCTCGAAGGGCGAGGTCTGTGCGCCGGTGGTGGCGTCCATGCCGTAGGCCCAGACCACCACTTCATCGCCCGGCAGGATGGGGCCGACGTATTCGGTGGTGGCATCGCTCAGGAGCACCTGGCTGAGCACGTCAGCGAGGGTCATGTTGTAGTAGCTGGCCAACTGCTGGTAGTAGGCCAGGTCGTCGGCCACGCAAGCGGCGTCGGTGGCGTAGGTGTACTCATCCTTTCCGAGGTACATGAGGTTGTAGGTGCCCAAGTCCTGCGGTTTGGTGCTCACCTGGAGGTAGTAGGGGTGGGCGCTGTCAATCTTGAGGTTGACGGTGCCTTGTGCCTCGTCGGCGATCTGCTTGAATTTCACGCTGTCGACCTGGGCGACGTTGAACTTGAGCTGGGTGCCGTCTTTCTTCACGATCACCATGTTTTGCGTTTGTGCATGGGCCATGCCCGTGGTGGCAACGAGCGTTGCCAATGCCAAATGGCGTAGAGTTTTCTGCATATGCAATGGAGTGTTTGTTGTCTGGCTTAGTGTAGCGCCTTCTGACGCTTGACGAACGCAAATTTACGAAAAATGTCAGAAAACCGCGGGTTTACTCTGCAAAAATGTCACCAACCATGCCGAAGTTTGTGCAAAAGGTGCGATTCGTGGGGTCGGGAGGGCTTGGTCGGGATGCTAGGGTGTCCAGTTTGATGTTCGCATTTTTGATTCAACGAGCATTCGTGTGAG
>DAIRWG010000244.1:0-3059 GCA_036802405.1 Alloprevotella sp. | reverse complement strand
GAACAACGTGCGGACGAAGGATATATTGTGTACGAAAGAATGGTGCGACCTCGTGTTTGAGGGGCGCAACAAGGAGTATGGGGCCTACCAGCTCCGTGCCCGTGCCGCTGCGCGCTACCGGCGGGCCCTGCTGGTGGTGACGGGCGCTTTCGCCGCTCTGGCGCTGGCCTTTGTGGGCAGCACGCTCTATGTGCACTACGTGGTGGAGCGCAGCATGAAGGAGGCCCAGGAGGCTTTCCTCTCGCACAAGCCTTCGGACATCAAGGACGGCTACAAGGTGAAGTTCCTCTCCACCGCGCGCCAGGCTCCCACGGCACGCATGGCTCCGGGGGCGGTGCAGGGTGCACCGGAGATCGTGGAGGGCATTCCGCCCTTCCGCACGATCGGGGTGGACGGGCCGATCAGCTACGACCCGGAGCAGGATGTGATCACGACGCCCATCGTCGACACGACGAACATCAAGGACGAGTCGCTGCCCATTGCGAAGCAGAAAATCGTGCCGACGGAGATGGTGAACGAGATGCCGAAGTTTCCGGGCGGCCCGCGGGCGTTCATGCAGTGGCTCGACGAGCACATGGTCTATCCGCAGGCGTGCATCCGCGCCCAGAAAACGGGGGTGGTGCAGCTGAGCTTCGTGGTGGGGACGGACGGCTATGCCACCGACTTCGAGGTGAAGGATGCCTTCGACGCGCAAATCTACCGCGCGGCCATGATGGCGCTCAAGAGCATGCCGAAATGGACGCCGGGCACGGATGCCGAGGGCAAACCGACTCCGGTGAAGATCAGCCTGCCGGTGGAGTTCAAGCTGCAATGACGGGGGACTGACGGGGACGAAACGAACTGCAAACGAACTGATAGAATACTGACACACATATGACCCAACCAACCATGAGTGAGGAGGAGCTGGCGGTGCGTCCGTCGATCGAGATTGACGATGCTTCGGGCTTCTGCTTCGGGGTGACCACGGCCATTTCGAAGGCGGAGGAGGAACTGGCGCATCCGGGCGAGCTTTGCTGCCTGGGCGACATCGTGCACAACGGCAGCGAGTGCGAACGGCTGCGCGCGATGGGGCTGCGCACGATCAACCATGCCGACTTCGAGGCGCTGCCGCGCGGCACGAAGGTGCTGCTGCGGGCGCACGGCGAACCGCCTGCCACCTATGCCACGGCCGCCGAACGCGGCATTTGCCTGATCGATGCCACTTGCCCCGTGGTGCTGCAGCTGCAGCGCCGCATCAAGAAGGTGTACTCCGAACAGCCGCATCCGCAGATCGTGATCTACGGCAAACGCGGACACGCGGAGGTGCTGGGACTGGTGGGGCAGACGTGCGGCGAGGCCATCGTGATCGAGTGTGTGGAGGAGGCGGCGCAGCTGGACTTCACGCGCAGCATCGCGCTCTTCTCGCAAACGACGAAACCGCTGGAGGGGTTCCGCCAGGTGGTGGACTACATCACGGCACACATGGTGGCTCCGGCGGAGTTCCGATATTTCGACACGATCTGCCGACAGGTGGCGAACCGCCTGCCCAACATCTGCGCCTTTGCCTCGCGCCACGATGTGGTGGTGTTTGTGTGCGGGCTGAAGAGTTCGAACGGGCGGGTGCTCTACGAGGCTTGCCGCAGGGTGAACCCGCGCTCCTTTCTGGTGGACTCGCCGGAGGGCATCAGGGCCGAATGGTTTGAGGGTGCAAGGAGTGTGGGCATTTGCGGAGCTACTTCCACGCCGAAATGGCTGATGGAGGACTGCAAGGCGGCCATCGCGGCTTTGTGAAATTCCCTCCCCAAAAAAAGATCGGGCAGCAGCCTCCCCTTCCGAACGTGACGGAAGGAAGTGGCTGCTGCCCGATTTTTAATTTCAGGGGGAGATGGGCTTGGCTTACTGTAGTGCGAGGCGGCGGTAGTCGCGGGGCGACATGCCGGTGACGTTCTTGAAGTATTTTCCCAGGAAACTCTGGTTGGGGAAGTTCATGTCCTGCGCAATCTCCTTGATGGAGAGTGCGGAGTTCTTGAGCTGCGTTTTCATTTCCACCAACACGAAGGTGGTGATCCACTGTCCGGCGGTGCGTCCGCTGACGGACTTCACCACTTCAGACAGGTGCTTGGGCGTCATGCACAGCTCGTTGGAGTACCACTCCACGCTGCGCTCCACCTTGAAGTGGGCGGAGAGGAGGCGTATGAACTTGTCGAAGATGGAGAAGCTGCGGCTCTGCTTGCTTTCCATCTTGCTTTCGGGCATGCGGGTTTCGAGCAGGCTGCACAGCTCGAAGTAGAAGGCGCGGGTGAGCGCCACGACCGTTTCGCGCAGATAGCGTGCACGCTTCTCGTCGTGCAGCCGCCGGATGAGGAGGTTGCCGCACTCGAGCATCCAGTGCTGCTCCTCGTGCTCGAGATGGATGACGGGATTGCCCATCACGTAGATGAGGTGGGGCCACATGTAGTCGAGGCCGATGATGCAGTCCTGCGCGAAGCTGCGCGACATGAGCACCACCTTCACTTCGAAATCGTCGGAGCAGCTGATGTCCTGGAAGGTTTGCTCGCCGAAGAACACGAGCAGGTCGTCGCGGCGGATGGTGCGTTCCTCGCCCGAGAGGGTGAAGTGGCCTTCGCCTTGGGTGCAGAGGCACATCACGAAGAAGCCGACCTGCATGGGGGCGGTTTGCAGCGCATCGATCTGGACGTGGTCGAGCACGATGAGTTCGTTGTCGAAGGCTACGGTGACTTCGATGCCGGAGGGCAGTTCCTGCTTGGGGGGGAGTGTGATGGCTTCGGCTGTGGTCTTGTTCATTGCTCGGTGTGCTTTGGGATGCAGGTGGATGGTATTCGCTTGGAGGTGTGCGTGTGGCCCTGCAGTGTGGAACATGGGTGCTTGATTGTTGCAAATTTGGCGATTTCTTTGCAGATAGGTGCTCCCGCGTCAGCAAAAAATGCACACGGGACAAAAAAAACGCCGGAAAGTTTGGCCGGATGGACGGAATTTCCTAATTTTGCACCCGCAAATAAGCAAGATTGGTGCCATAGCTCAGTTGGTAGAGCAAAGGACTGAAAATCCTTGTGTCCCCG
>DAIRWG010000243.1:0-3085 GCA_036802405.1 Alloprevotella sp. | reverse complement strand
GTGTTTGGTGAGCACAAGGACTTGCTCATCAGTCTGGTGAATGCCCTGCTCCCGCTGCCCGATGACGGGCAGGTGGTGCAGGTGGAGTACTTGACTCCCGAAATGGTGCCCGACACGGTGCTGGGGAAGAACAGCATCGTGGATGTTCGCTGCCGCGACTCCAAGGGACGTCAGTTCCTTGTCGAGATGCAGATGCTGTGGACACCGGCCTTCCGTCAGCGTGTGCTGTTTAATGCCTCGAAGGCATTCGTGCGTCAGCTTGAGCGTCGGCGCCAGTATGAGTTGCTTCAGCCGGTTTATTCCCTGAATCTGGTGAACCAGGCGTTTCTGAAGGATTATCCCGACGAGTTCATCCACAACTACAACATTGTGCACGACCTGCATAGCCGCGAAGTGATCGAAGGCCTTCACTTCACGTTCGTGGAGCTTCCGAAATTCAAGCCCCAAACGGTCATGCAAAAGAAGATGGCAGTGCTTTGGCTGCGGTTTCTGACCGAGATCAACGAGGACACAAAGCAAGTGCCTCAAGAACTGCTCGACAACCCCGAAACCTCGAAGGCCTTGGAGTCGGTGCGTGAATCGGCAATGACCGAATCGGAGCTTTGGGCATACGAGGACTTTTGGGACAAGGTGGCGGCAGAGCAGCTGCTCATCGACGATTCCAACAAAATCAGTCGGCAGCAAGGCCGTGAAGAAGGACTTGCAGAAGGCTTGGAGAAAGGCCGCGAAAAAGGTTTGGCTGAAGGTTTGGAGAAAGGATTGGCTGAAGGTTTGGAGCAAGGCCGCGCTGAAGAGAGACGTGAAACGGCAAGGCGTTTGCGCGACATGGGCCTTCCGCCCGAACAGGTGGCACGGGGCAGCGGGCTTACGATGGATGAATTGCAGCAGCTTTGACGAATGCCAGCATGGTGCACGTTCTGGATGTCCTCCCTTTGCCCAAACCCAAACACACATAGAAGCAGAATGATGACTTACAACATAGAGTCCGTGCGTAAGGACTTTCCCATTTTGGAGCGTGAGGTGTACAAGCACCCGCTCGTCTATCTGGACAATGCTGCCACCACGCAGAAACCCCGCTGCGTGGTGGAGGCCATTGCCCAGGAATACTATTCGGTGAATGCCAATGTACATCGGGGTGTTCACTACCTCTCGCAGCAGGCCACCGACCTGCACGAGGCCGCCCGCGAAACGGTGCGGCAGTTCATCCATGCACGCAGCACGGCCGAAGTGGTGTTCACACGCGGCACGACCGAGAGCCTCAATCTGGTGGCCTCCTCGTATGGCGATGCCTTTCTGAAGGAGGGCGACGAAGTGATCGTGAGCGTGATGGAGCACCACAGCGACATCGTGCCCTGGCAGTTGCTGCGCGACCGCAAGGGCATCGTGATCAAGGTCATCCCGATGGACGACCGTGGCGTGCTCGACCTCGAGGCCTACGAACGCCTGTTCACCGACCGCACCCGTCTGGTGTGTGTGGCCCACGTGAGCAACGTGCTCGGCACGGTGAACCCCGTGAAGCAGATGGCAGCCGTGGCACATGCCCACGGTGCCCACCTGCTGGTGGACGGCGCACAGAGCGTGCCGCACTTCGCGGTGGATGTGCAGGACTTGGACTGCGACTTCCTCGTTTTCTCCGGCCACAAGGTGTACGGTCCGACGGGCATCGGTGTGCTTTACGGACGCGAGGAACTGCTTGAGCAGATGCCCCCCTATCAGGGCGGTGGCGAGATGATTGCCCGCGTGACGTTTGAGAAGACCACCTACGAGCGCCTGCCCTTCAAGTTCGAGGCCGGCACGCCCGACTATGTGGGCAGCCATGCCCTGGCCGTGGCCCTCGACTATGTGCGCGCTTTAGGCATGGACCGCATCCATGCGCACGAGCGCGCCATCACCGATTATGCCATGGAGCAGATGGCCCTCATTCCCGGCATGCACCTCTACGGCACCGCTCCCGGGAAGGATGCCGTGGTGTCGTTCAACGTGGGCAACATCCACCCCATGGACCTTGGCACGCTGCTCGACCGCTTGGGCATTGCCATCCGCACCGGCCACCACTGCGCGCAGCCGCTCATGCAGCGATGCGGGGTGGAGGGCATGGCCCGTGCCTCGTTTGCCCTCTATTCCACCCGCGAGGAGGTGGATGCCTTGGTGCAAGGCATCGACCGTGTGCGCAAGATGTTTTGAAGCTTATGCTGGAAGCCATATATAATAAGGAGCAACTGACGGAAGCCGGATGCGACGAGGCGGGGCGCGGTTGTCTGGCTGGCAGTGTGTATGCCGCTGCCGTGATCTTTCCTCCCGACTACCGCAATGCCGACCTCAACGACTCGAAGCAGCTGACCGCGAAGCGGCGCTATGCGCTGCGCGACACGATCGAGCGCGATGCGCTGGCTTGGGCCGTGGGGGTAGTGACGCCTGAGGAGATTGACCGCATCAACATTCTGAATGCTTCGATCCTGGCGATGCACCGTGCGCTGGACCAGCTGAAGGTGCGCCCGGGGTTTGTGATTGTCGACGGCAACCGTTTCAAGCCTTACGGCACGGTGCCTTATGCCACGGTGGTGAAGGGCGACGGGAAGTATCTCTCCATCGCTGCCGCGTCCATCCTGGCGAAGACTTACCGCGACGACTATATGCATGCGCTGCACGAGGAGTATCCCTACTATGGTTGGGACCGCAATGCGGGGTATCCCACCAAGGCGCACCGCGAGGGCATCGCGCTGCATGGCCTCACGCCCTATCATCGCCGATCCTTTGCGGGGCTGGGCGAGCGGTCTTTGCCTTTCGAGGGGGAGATCTGAGCGGATGTCTGTGGATCTGCGGCTTTCGAGGATTTTTTCCGTGTAGGGCCGCAAAGCCTTGTGGATGGATGCTTCACCACGAAGGGGCACGAAGAACCAATCCGCCGCAAGGCTTCGTGGTGAAGCCGATCCGCCGCATGGTTTCGTGTATCTTTGTGGCCCTTCGTGGTACCCTCACCCCAATCCGTTGCCTAATCACTTGCATGAAAAACAGACTGACATTCGATGTTGCGGTCAGGAGAACGCTATCGAATCATTGTGAGTGTTAACAATAATGTAATATT
>DAIRWG010000242.1:0-3094 GCA_036802405.1 Alloprevotella sp. | reverse complement strand
ACCTGGCTACCCAATTTCACCCCTAACGGGGTGACCTGCGGCATGAAATTGGAATTGGAATGAAGAGAGCAGATGCTACCCCCATGGCTTATACCTCAGGTTTTCCCAAACCATTATTGCTTGACTATAAAACCAACAGACAAATACATAACGGGGCATTGACATGTAACCCCATTAAGAAAAATACGATATGCAAGATTTCGCAGCCATAGATTTTGAAACGGCTAACAACGAGCGTTCCTCCGTGTGCTCGGTGGGCATTGTGGTAGTGCGCGGTGGTGAGATAGTCGACAGGTTCTACTCGCTCATCAAGCCCGAACCGGAATACTACACCTACTGGTGCAGCCGAGTGCACGGCCTCAGCGCATCCGACACGGCCGATGCCCCGGTGTTTCCCGAGGTGTGGCGGCAGATTGAACCCAAAATCGCGGGTCTGCCGCTGGTGGCGCACAACAAGGCTTTCGACGAGAGTTGCCTGAAAGCGGTGTTCCGCGTTTACAGGATGGACTATCCCGGCTACGAGTTTCACTGCACCTGCATCGCCTCGCGCAAAGTGTGGCCCAAGGGCCAGCACACGCTCGACGTGATTGCGGCACGCTGCGGCTTCGACCTGACGAACCATCACCATGCCTTGGCCGATGCAGAGGCCTGCGCCGCCATCGCGCTGGAGATTCTTTAGCCCCCATGGCCCAGGACTTGCGTGCCACAACGGCCAATACAACGGCCAATACGACAGCCAATACAACGGCCAATACAACGGCCAATCTCGCTGCCGGAGTGATAGAAAGGAGTGGCATATGCATCTCTTTCAAGTAGGCCCCGCCCATGGGCCATGGCCCCAACTGAAAAAAAACAAACAACCACCCTATCACTATGAACAAAACATTCAGCGTGTGCTACGTGTGCACCGGCAACGCCTGCCGTTCCCCCTTTGCGGAATGCGTGACCAAGGCCCTGCTCCAGAAAGAGGGCATGGAAGGAATTGAAGTTTACTCACTCGGCACCATCCACTGCGAAGCGCGTGCGCGCGATGCGGCCATGGTGGAAGTGGCCCGAGAGATGGGCTACGCACTCACCGGCACCACCACCTGCATGGACCGCTGGTCGCTCAGGGCGGCCGACAGCATCATCGTGTTCGACGAATACCAGCGCAACGCCGTCACCCGCGTGCTGGACTACGACCGCTGGAGCCGCATCGTGCTGTTCAACCAGCTGGCATTCGGCACGGACGACCCCGTGGAAGATCCGCACCTCGAGTCGGCCGACACCTACCGGCGAGTGGCGCAACACATTGCCGAAGGCTGCCAACGCATCGTGGAGAAACTGAAGGAAGAATAGCTAAATTCTGAACAGCAAACGAGCTTTTTTATGTTTTTCTGTACCAGACATGACTGTTTTCTGCGTTATGCTGGCTCTATCAGATTCAACGGGCACCCTGTGGAGAGAATGGAATGGGCGGGCTGAAAGCAAATGTTGTGCTTTCAGCCCGCCCTTGGCGCATACGAAATGAGTGCACCACACTGGACACCCTGCCAAATTGGACACCAAAGTGCTTTCTTTGTCGCTTAGGCATATGGCTATGCAAAGCGGATCATCTTGGCCAATTGCAGAAAATAGTCATTCGACCAAATATCCAGTTCATGAAGGTTGCGCACGAAAGGACGTACATCAGCTTTCACTTGATTGATATCAGCTGAAGAGAGTCTGTCATATAGTTTTTCCATAAATGACTCTTGGGTGACGCACTCTTGGTTGAACTGAAGGACTCTTTCCTGAAGATGAACGAAATCAAGGGGGACTCCGTGCCGTACATACCACTCAAAGTCATACCAGTCACGTCCTTTTACCCTGTTCTTCCAAGCTCGATAGACCAACGCATGCATTTTCCCAGCAAACAAATCGGGTAGGGCAAAACATCTGGTTGTAAATGATACGGGAAGCAACAGCAGATTTTGCTCTGTTTCGAATTTCAATGGTGGCTGGGTGTCTACTTCAATCTTGATTTTGATGGATTTTTCTGTTTGGAATGCCACATCGTAAACGTCAGTGTTGTCCTTGAGAAATGCAGAATCTACTTTTCCGAAATTCCTTTTGTTCTTTTTCTTGATTTCCACACTTCGCCCGACCAATGCAAATTGATTGATGATAGGTTTGAAATACTTTGAAAAGTCAAACCCGACATTGGGCTTAAGCAACGAAAAATCCATATCTTCCGAAAAACGTTGAAGCCCGTGAAAGATGCGGAGGCAAGTGCCGCCGTAAAATGCGGCTTCGCGAAAGAATCCCCCATTGTAAAGTCCAGCCAAAATAATCTGTTGGTTCACCTCAAATGTAGCATTGCGCTTGTCTTGTTCTGTCTGTAGTGGGTATGCTGACAGCATTTGGTCGTACAATTCATTCATGATTTCTAAGCAGATATGTTATGAGAGTTTCTATAGATCGTGCTTTCTTTCCCCTTTTTGCATATTCCTCGAAAATGCGTACATTCATTTTTAAAAAATCCTCCATTTCCATTCGAATGTCTTCTTCCAGATAGCGCTCCACATCCGTGGCATATCGAAGATTCAATTGAGGAGAATAGGCAATGAGGTCGCATAATGCCTTTTCGGGGGTGGCCATCAGGAAGGAATAATCCTGACAGTTGATGCTGACGATGCCGATGGGAAAAGCCTCTTTGGATATGAACCTATATTCGAAACATCCGAGGGGGGTGTTGAAGCTGCGTGAATGCTTGATGGTCATGGATTGTGTGGTGTAGACGGCCTCTGGTATCAGACCATAGTAGCGCAAGGCTGTTGACATCGACACGTAAGAAGGGGCATAGAGGTGATTGGCTATCAGTTCTGATGACAAAGCTGCTTTTGTCACGGAAGGGGCCACCACATAGAGCCCTTTCTTGAGCCGGATGATTCTTCCGCTTTTTTCCAAATTGCGCACCTTTTGGCCTTTTGCTTCTATTTCAGGGAACAAAGCTCCCACTGTGGGCATGGTGATGGGAATGCTGCCACATTGTTCTAAATCTGTAATCATACCGCGAAGATAGCTAAATTCTGAACAGCAAACGAGCTTTTTTATGTTTTTCTGTACCAGACAT
>DAIRWG010000241.1:0-3104 GCA_036802405.1 Alloprevotella sp. | reverse complement strand
TATTTCTGCCCATATGAGAGAGATTCTGTCTGGAATTTGGATGAAAAGGTAAGGTATACGGCCTCGTACACTCATTCGCACATTATATAATTTAATGCGTCATGGCGGGATGAAAGCCCAACTGCTGCCTCAGCCCTTTGATTTGCCGACAAAAAAAGCAGTCAAGATTTCTCTCGACTGCTTCACTAAGTGTGGTGCCACCAGGAATCGAACCGGGGACACAAGGATTTTCAGTCCTTTGCTCTACCAACTGAGCTATGGCACCTTGCTGATTTGCGAGTGCAAAGGTACTCAAAGTTTTGCAATGGGCAAAGGATTTCGTCCGTTTTTTGCCGAAATTATTTTTTCAGCACCGGCTCGCAGGTGAGGTTCACGCCCAGTTTCTTGAAGATTTTCTGGTCCACCTCGCTCAGCATCACCGTGCTGTGCACCTGGCATCCGCGCAGCTGCGGGAGCTGCTCCAAGGCCCGGCGGCAAAGCGGGTCGTTCTCCGAGAGCACGGAGAGGGCCACCAGCACCTCGTCGGTGTGCAAGCGCGGATTGCGGCCGCCCAGATAGCTCACCTTCGTGTGCTGGATGGGCTCGATCATCGACTGCGGAATGAGTTTCTTGCCATGGTCAATGCCGGCCAGGTGCTTCATCACATTGAGCAGCAAAGCCGCGCTGCAGCCGAGCAGCGGACTCGAATTGCCGGTGATGATGGTGCCGTCGGCCAGCTCGATGGCCGAAGAGGTGTGGCCCGTGCGGCGCTGGCACTCCTTGGCGGCCACCGTGGTGCGGCGGAAGTCGGTGTTGATGCCTGCCTGGTTGAAGAGCAGCTGGATCTTGCTGATCTCGGCCTCGTTGCAGGCACCGCGCGCCAGCTTGTTGGTGGCATCGTAGTATCGGCGCACGATCTCGTTTTTCGAAGCCTCGCAGCACACCGCATCGTCGCTGATGCAGAATCCCACCATGTTCACGCCCATGTCGGTGGGCGACTTGTAGGGATTCGTGCCGTAGATGCCTTCGAACAGGGCATTGAGCACGGGGAAGATCTCGATGTCGCGGTTGTAGTTGACCGCAATCTTGTTGTAGGCCTCCAGGTGGAAGGGGTCGATCATGTTCACATCGTTGAGGTCGGCCGTGGCCGCCTCGTAGGCAATGTTCACGGGGTGCTTCAGCGGAAGGTTCCACACGGGGAAGGTTTCGAACTTGGCATAGCCCGCACGCACGCCGCGCTTGTTTTCATTGTAGAGCTGGCTGAGGCACACGGCCATCTTGCCGCTGCCAGGGCCGGGGGCCGTCACGATCACCAGGGGGCGCTCCGTTTCCACATAGTCGTTCTTGCCGAATCCTTCGTCGGAAGCGATGAGCTTCACGTCGTGCGGATAGCCCTCAATCAGGTAGTGGCAGTAGGTGCGGATGCCGTCGCGCTCGAGGCGCTGCCTGAAGGCGATGGCCGCAGGTTGGCCGTTGTAGTGCGTGATGACCACGGAACCGACCATGAACCCCCGGTGCTGGAATTCGCTGCGCAGGCGCAGCACGTCCTCGTCGTAGGTAATGCCCAGGTCGGCGCGCTTCTTGTTCTTCTCGATGTCGGCCGCCGAAATCACGATCACGATTTCGATGCTGTCGCTGATTTTCTGAAACATGCGCAGCTTGCTGTCGGGCTGGAATCCGGGCAGCACGCGGCTGGCATGATGGTCGTCGAAAAGTTTGCCGCCAAGCTCCAGATAGAGTTTGCCGTCGAACTGTGAAATGCGTTCCTTGATGTGCTCCGACTGGATGAGCTGATACTTTTCGTTGTCGAATCCTATTTTCATGTGGGTGGGTGTGTGAGAGGAATTTTTTCAACTGCAAAATTACACAAAAAGCCGCGTTCCGAGGCACACATGCAGGGCGAAAGTGCACTTCCGCCCTTGCCTTTCCTCGCCTTCCGGCCTCATGCCCCACTCCGCTCCGATGCCAGCCATGCATCCTCAACCTTTTGGCTGAAGTCTGATGTCCCATGCCTAAGTGCCCACACTATACGTTGCAGAGCCACGGTTCGTTTCCACCTCCCGGTGGGTTCTCCGCCCCGATTGCAAGGCCGTTTTTTCGCGTCAAACCACCGCGGTGAAAAAGTCCCAGACTTTTTCAAATTCTACCACGGTACCGTAAAAATTCTACCACGGTACCGTAAATCCTCTACCGCGGTACCGTAAAAAACCTACGAAGGAGGCCCCAAATGCCACCCGAACGGCCTTCACGATTCGCTATAAGAAGACATGGAAACGACGGACGGGCGGCTGGGCGGCTTCGCACGGGGCTCACGTGCCGGCAATCTGGCGGATGATCATGCGGTTGGCCTCGTCGATGCGCGAAGTGTCGATGGAGTTGAGGTAAACTTGCGTGGTGTGGTAGGAACGGTGGCCCATCCCCTCGCTGATGATGGCCACCGGCACATTGAGGTCGCGTGCCACACTGGCCCAGGTGTGGCGTGCCACATAGGTGGTGAGGGGGCGCGAAAGTCCGATCATGCGACCGATTTTTCGCAGGCTGTTGTTGACATTCTGTTGCTGCCGATGGTACTGGCGGTAGTGCGTGGCGTCGTCGGTGCGGATGATGGGCAGCATGTAGGGACTGTCGGGAGCGAGGTGTGCATAGCGGTCGACAATCTGCTGCGTGGCCTGCTCCCACGCCACGGTGAGGTGCTGGCGCGTTTTGCGGCGGCAGTAGGACAGGGTGCCGGCGCGGAGGTCGGCCTTGCGGAGGTAGGCCATGTCGACAAAGGGCATGCCGCGCATGAAGAAACTGAAGAGGAAGATGTCGCGTGCGAAGGCCATCGGGGAGCCTTCGGGCAGGGCGAGACGGGCGATGGCCTTGAGCTGGCTCTCGGAGATGGCACGCTTGACGGTGGGCACGTAGGACAGGCGCACGCGGCTGAAGAGTTTCCGGTCGATGCTGATGTCCTCCATGGCGGCCTTGCGCAGCTGGGCTTTGAGCGTGCGCAGGTAGAAGCGGATGGAGTTGAGCTTCAGCTGACGGCCGATGAGCCATGCCTCGTAGCGTTCGATGAGGTCGGGGGTGAGCTGGTCGAAGGTGAGGTCGGCATCCTGCCGGAATTCCTTGAACCGGCGGTAGGA
>DAIRWG010000240.1:0-3119 GCA_036802405.1 Alloprevotella sp. | reverse complement strand
TTTTTGCTGATGATTGAAAGCTGCAGGATGCTTCTTCCCAACGTGTGGATGGGGCGCTGCAGCTTTCAAACATTCTGTTTCCCGAACCAATGGACCAGGGTGAAATGTTTGCGGCATGTTTTCCCATGTGGGCTCTCGCGATAGAAGTGAGACATGGTTGGAAGGTGTGCGAAACGAAATCTGGCCCTTATTGAAGCGCATCTCTCTATGTAGCCAAGTTCATCGTGCAGCAATGCACCATCGGACAGAAAAGGCATAGGGGGATTGGCAACATTTACATTTCCTATGAACTACCTATCGGTTTTCCTAACCTTGTGCTTTGCAACCCCTGCAGCGGCACAGACGACTTACACCGGCCATTTGCGCAAGACGGAGCCGGGAAAGGGCGTTGTGGTGATTGTGCAGAGCGACGACATTGAACGCGTGGTCAATCAAAGCATGCCCCCACAGAGCGACAAGAAAACAGCTCCAAAGACTTCGGGTGCCAAGCCCAAACCTGCAGTTACGCATGAAGAAAAGGGACATGCGGGCAACAGGGATGCGCAGGGAGCGCATGGGGCTGCCACTCACGGCAAAACACCGGCGGAAACATCTGCCAACAATGCGGGAGGGCATTCGGGAGAATCAGTTCCCCGTCATTATACGGAACGCTCCAGACGCAAGGCGCGTGGATTCCGCATATGTATCTTCACAGGAGGCAATTCCCGAGCCGACAGGGAAAAGGCGGTGGCTATGGGCAACAAGTGCCGGACGAAGTTTCCCGAACTTTCAGCCTATCCTGTGTTCGTCGCACCGCGTTGGGCGACGTATGTGGGAGATTTCCGCACACGGCAAGATGCCCAGAAATATGTGTCGCGCATTCACAAGGCACGATTTACTTACGAAGTGCGCATCGTGAGTTCGGAGGTCAACCTGCCTTATTGATTTCGCTTGAGAAATGAATTCTTGGCGGATTTATCGGGGAGGCGGAACTGGCATGGTCGATCACAAATGCTTTGCCCTTGGGATAATCGCAAGTGGCCTATATCGACTGACTCTATAACACTTACAGAAAGAAAACAATCGAAGCAAATAAAATGGATGAATTACAAGCACTCCAGCAGCACTATGCAGCCATATTGGGCTTGTTGGGCGAAGATGTGGAACGAGAGGGGCTTCAGAAAACGCCTTTGCGCGTGGCCAAAGCCATGCAGACTCTGACTCGCGGTTATGCCATGGATCCCCTGCAGGTGCTGAATTCGGCCAAATTCAATGAAGCCTACGAGAGTATGGTGCTTGTGCGTGACATCAAGTTCTATTCGCTTTGCGAGCACCATATGCTTCCGTTTTACGGGAAGGCACATGTGGCATATATCCCGAACGGGGTGATTACGGGCCTTTCCAAATTGGCCCGTGTGGTGGACATCTTCTCGCATCGTTTGCAGGTGCAGGAGCGCATGACACACCAGATTAAGGATTGCATTGAGGAGGCTTTGGCCCCGAAGGGCGTGATGGTGATGCTCGAAGCTCGACACATGTGCATGCAAATGCGCGGGGTGGAGAAGGACGATTCTGTGACCACGACGCTGGCTTTTTCCGGCGAGTTTGAAAACAAAGAGCTGCGCGAGGAATTCCTTCGCATGGTGGGCAATGCTCGCTGACTTCGGCTCTGAAGGTGGGCAAGCGCTTCCTGAAAAGCGTTTGCCCACCTTTTTGTGGGGGACGGGAAGTTTGCAGCCGTTTGCCAGCCATACTTTACATCTTTTGGGCTAAATGGCAGTGCTTTTAGCCTGCTAGTCATTCAAACAACAAGAAAAGTGAATCTGATGCCTAAAAACTATTGTCCGCCTTCCAATAAAGCCATTTTTTATTGCTAATTTTGTAGGCAAAATATTTATTAGTTTTAATGAGTACGTATAAGATTAGAAAAGGCTTGGACCTTCGTTTGCAAGGGGAGGCCAAACCTGACCTTCAAACTGCCCCCTTGGGCGCTTTCTATGCCTTGAAGCCTTCCGACTTCAATGGAATTGTGCCGCGTCCTGTGGTCAAGGAGGGTGAGACTGTGAAAGCAGGTGATGCTTTGTTCGTTGACAAAGCCACCGAAAGAATCAAGTTTGTCAGTCCGGTGAGTGGTGTCGTTGCAGGCATTGACCGTGGGGAGCGTCGCAAGATTCTCCGTATCCGTGTGAAGGCTGATTCCGCAGTGTCCTACAAGGATTTCGGAAAGCATCAGGCAGATGCGTTGGATGCAGAGGGTGCGCTTCAGTTGCTGCTCGAGAGCGGTGTGTTCGCTTTCATGCGTCAGCGTCCGTATGACGTAATCGCATCTCCGGCAGACAAGCCCAAGGGCATTTTCGTGTCGACCTTCAACAAGATGCCATTGGCTGCTGACTTCACGTTCGTGGTGAACGGACAGGAGCGCGAGTTCAAGGAAGGCATCCGACTGCTTTCGAAAATAGCTCCCGTGTATGTAGGAGCTTCGGCCGAACAGGAAGGCGAGAAATTCCTTCAGGTGGATCATGCAGAGGTTAACTACTTCGATGGTCCGAATCCTTCGGGAAATGTAGGTGTGCAGATCAATCATGTGGCCCCCGTCAACAAGGGGGAGGTGGCATGGACACTTCCTGCCGAAATCGTGGTTGCAGCTGGCCGCTTGCTGCTTACGGGGGAAGCTCATCTCACGCGTCGTGTGGCTCTGGCGGGTTCGCGCATGCAGCGTCCGGCCTATGTGGAAACGCTGGTGGGTGCTTCGCTAGGCGAACTCCTCGGCAACCGCCTTCAGTCGTCCGGCCATGTGCGCATCATCAATGGCAATCCGTTGGTGGGCTACCAGAGCAGCATGGAGGATTTCCTGGGCGCTTTCTCCACCGAGGTGTGTGCCATCCCCGAAGGTGACGATGTGAACGAGGCTTTCGGCTGGATTGCTCCCCGACTGAAGGATTACTCCACTTCCCACAGCTATTTTTCCTGGCTCTTCGGTAAGTCGCGCAGTTACGACCTTGATTGCCGCGTGAAGGGTGGCGAACGCCACATGATCATGAGCAGCGAATACGAACGTGTGTTCCCGATGGACATCTATCCCAGTTATCTGGTGAAAGCCATCATCGCGGGCGACATTGACCGGCAGGAAGCCTTGGGCA
>DAIRWG010000239.1:0-3142 GCA_036802405.1 Alloprevotella sp. | reverse complement strand
CTTTCAGCCCGCCTTTGACGCATGCAAAATGAGTACATCAAACTGGACACCCTATACAATAGTCCGTTAAGTTCCATGGAGGTCGAATGGCATGGAACTTAACGGACTATTGTTGTTTATAACAACAAAAATGGCTCTATAACGAGTCGTGTGGGCAGTCAGATCCGGACATCATACTTCACTTGGGGTTACCACAAAGGGCCGCGAAGCCATGCGGCAGAGTCTTTAGCACCAAGGGCCACGAAGAAGCGTGAAGCCATGCGGCAAAATATGACTGCAATGACTCTCTGTGCAATGCCTTGGGGAATCATGGGTTACCCACACGAAACATGCTTATGTTGTGGGCTTTAGGGAGTGGCGGTTGCTCCTTTCACATGCGAGCATTCGGGGCAGAGGCCAATGAGCACGTAGTTGGCCGAATGGAGCACGAAGCCTTCGGGCAACGGCACTGACGGCACGGGCAGTCCGCGCAGGCAGAAGGTGCGGCCGCAACGCTCGCAGCGGAAATGGGTGTGGAGGTCGGTGAGGCCTTGGTGATGCTCCTCGCCGCAGTGGCAGTGGGGCGAACACAGGGCATACTTCATCTGCCCCGATCCGTCATCGACCGCATGCACCAGGTGGTGCGAAAGGAAAAGCGTGAGCGTGCGAAACACGCTCGAACGGTCGACCGTGCCGAGCAGGCCTTCCAAGTCGCCCAAAGCGAGGGCACAGTTGGCCTCGGAGAGGGCCTTGAGCACCAGCAGGCGGTTGGCCGTGGGCTTGATGTCGCGCTGGGAGAGCAGCGCCTCGAAGTTGTTGTTCATTGCGTAGGAAAAGGAAAGAATGAATGATGCAGCCCTGACGGCCAATCATGGGAAGACAGGAATGATAGCGATGCCTGCGCACCAAATTTTGGGCAAAGTTATGCATAAAAAACGTTACACTTACGTTTCAAAACGCGGTTTTTTGCATGAATCGTTGCACACACGGGATTAATTTGCTATTTTCGCAAACGTGAGGCCGTCGGCATCGGCCAGCAAGCATTGGCCGACAGCGGCTGCCGTAAACCATCTTTACAAGATTTTCCCATGAAACGATATATATCCTTCTTTCTCTGCCTGTTTTTCGCCACCTTGTCGGTTTGCGCACAGACCATCCGACAGAAGAACCGCTACGGCGAGGTCATCTACTACGTGGACGGCAACACCATCCGCACGCAAAGCCAGTTTGGCGCCCCGCTCTACGTGTTCGACGGTTCCTCCGTGCGCGCCAAGTCGGCCGTAGGTCCGCAGCTCTACCACGTGGACTCGCACACGGTGCGCTCGCGCAACGCCTACGGGGCGGTGCTCTACGTGCTCGACGGCTGCACGCTGCGTGAACGCAGTGCCTTCGGCAACCCCGTGTACTACATCGACGGACAGGTGATCCGCGTGAAGTCGGCCTATGGCGAACAGGTGTACTACTTCGACGGCATCACGCCCAAGCTATGGATGCTGGCCTGCCTGCTGCCCTGACCCTTTCCCACCACTTGTTACGAACCCACATCTCATGCGCAAACGACTTCTCACCCTATTGGCCGTGGCCTGCCTCACGATGCATGCCTTGGCCGACCTGCCCTTCAGGCTCTACCGCTACGAGGGATTTAAGGCACACGACATCACGCCGGAGAGCATCGTGTTCTTCGGCAACAGCATCACCAACATGCACGAATGGTGGGAGGCTTTCGGCAATCCGCACATCGTGAACCGTGGTGTGAACGGGGCCGAAACGCCCATCATGCTGGAGCACCTGGATGAGGTGCTCATGGGCCATCCGGCCAAGCTCTTCCTGATGATGGGCACCAACGACTTGGGCACGCGGGGCATGAACACACCGGGCCACGTGGCCCGCTCCGTGCGGCAGGCCGTGCGGCGCTGCCAAGAGGAAAGTCCGGAAACGCAAATCTACGTGCAGAGCATCCTGCCCTGCACCACCAACGGCATCAAGCGCGTGGAGGACGTGCCGGTGACCAACGATTCGCTGCGGCGCATTTGCCAAGAAACGGGCGTGACCTACGTTGACCTCTACGATGACTTGTGTGGCATTGCCACTTATGCCATTTCGAAGGACGGCACGCACCTCACCATGAGCGGCTACCGCACGTGGTGCCGCAAGATTGCCCCGCTGGTGGGGGCGAGCTGCACCTATCCCGACTCGGCCTGCGACGACGACGGCGGACTGGGCGGCATCAGCGGCATGCGCGCCACGAGTTTTGCCGCGCTGCCCGTCAAGCAAGGCGACATCCTGATGCTGGGCGACGACGGCAACGACTGGCACGAACTGCTCCACTCCGGCTGCGTGAAACAACGCGGTTCGAGCTGGGGTCCGAGGGCCAACACGCTGGCTGACATGATGAAGATGGTGCCGGGCATTCTGCACGGGCGTGCCGACAATGGCGAGCCTCGGGCCGTGTGCCTGATGCTGGGTTATGCCGAGGCTGCGGGCAACGAGGAGCTCACGATGGTGGCCCGGCACTACGAAGCCTTGGTTCGGCTCATCCGCCAGCAGGCACCCCATGCGGCCATCAAGCTGATGGCGGTCTATCCTTCGCCCACTGCCTCGGTGAATGCCTCGCGCATCAAGCCGTTCAACGCGATGCTGCAAGACATGGCCGACTCCATGGTGGGGGTGGACTATGTGGACGGCACTTACTCGCGCATGGCGAAGGATGGTGTGGCCGACACGGCCTGTTTTCACGGCATCTACCCTTACGCCCGAGGCTACGCGCGCCTCTCGCAGATTGTGGCCGAGGCATTGGGACCCGAAACGGGAGTGAAGCCCACCAGCGAAGCGGAGGTGATCGGGCGCACAGCACGGATTGAGGCACGTCGTTCGAGATTCGGACAGAAGCCCGATGATTCGTCTGCTGCTCAAAGGCACTAAGTATAAGTAGGTGTTCAGAATTATTTTATATCGTATCTCACTCTGATTACTTCCTGCTTAGAAGCACTTTCTCGAGATGCAGCTTGCTTCTAATCTAAAAATAATTCTGAACACCTACTTCCCCTAAAACAAGGATAAGTTATGAACAACGTAATGAACACCTCTCCTCACCGCTATCCCATCGGTATACAGACCTTTGAGGAAATACGCGACAAGGGATACCTCTATATTGACAAGACGG
>DAIRWG010000238.1:0-3166 GCA_036802405.1 Alloprevotella sp. | reverse complement strand
ACCTTCCTATGGATTATACTTCAGATTTTCCTAATCCATTTTTGTTTGACTATAATTCTGAACACCTACTTATGGTTTATGCTATTCAAAGAGCCCTTCCCTTCACTTCGCTCGCCTCTCGATGAAGCGCCACAATTGTGGCTTCTGATCCTTGTGGTGCGAATAGTCGAACTGGAGGCACCCCTTGATCTTGTCGAAGGGGATGGCTGCATGATATTCGCCCGCAGCAAAGCAGTCGATCTGATAGGGATGATAGGTCAGCACGATGCCTTCGGGCACGATGGCAAAATGTGGCAACGGAAAATCGTATTCCGTGAAATTTCCCTCGCATTCACCCCACCATCCGCTCCATCTGTCGCAAGGGTATTCCGTATGAAGCAACATTTGGGCCAATGTATTGGTCTGTTCGATGAAGGAGTCCATCTCCGTTGAGTCCGCTGTCGCCTCAGCCTCTTCGGCTTCGGCAGCCTCTTCGGCAATGGTGTCGGCATCCAGACTAATGCCGCAGGCATAGTATTGGGGGGAGCGTTCGTCATTGAAATCCAAATACTGAGGCTGCAGGCTTTTCAAGGCCTCGCGCCGCACTTGGTGCATCATGGAGGGCTTCACCGAATTCTCGGCCGAGAGCAGCATGCCACGACGCTTGTCGTAGGTGATGTAGTATGCAAAGGGGTTGCCATGCATTCCGCCCCAGTAGCATTCTGCTTGGTAGAAATACGTCACATAGTCCTCACAGTCCACCACCTTTTGGCTACACAGATGGGCATACATGCAGGGGCTATTTTCCAATTTGTTTTCGGCCAGAAACACCTTGCCCCACATATCCACATAGTGGTCTAACGCGGCCTTGGCCTCCGCAGCCGTGCCGTCGAGTCGGCCTGTCATCACCAGGTTCGTTCCCAGCAGGCTGCCGGCATCCTCTTCCACCGACTGCAGCAGCCGGCGACGGATGGCCCGGTCGGCCGCAGTGTTGCCTTTGGGCCATTCCATGTCATACCAGAGATTGGCTTCTCCTAAGTTTTCCTTGCGCTTGGGGTCCAGAAAAATCTCTTTTTTCATCCATTCCACCGTGCTATCGCGGTGCACGCCGCCATCGATGGCCCGGCGGATGTCGGCAATCGGAAATTCCTGTGCCAATGCACCGTCTTTCAGCACGGCGCTGCTTTCGGTCTTTCCCTTTTCAGCCCGCACGCCATACTGCATCGGCAGGCTTTTCCCATCGGAGAAGAACAGGCCATCAAGCGTGCAAAAGAGGTATAGCCCGTCGTACTGGCCCAAATACGAGTAGCCGTACTCATCATCAAGCGGAGCCTTCATCACCAGTTTCTGCGTTGCAAGGTCGTAAATCATGCGGTCGATGTGGTAAAAACGCTCCGAATCATACACTTCATGGATGAAATTGGCATTGCATATGGGCACATAGCAGCTGTCCTGCCTCTTGCGCAGGAGATAGCAGCGCTTGGGGTCGTTGTCCGCGTTGTCGCGATACGCAATCACGAAACTGTCGCCATAACTGTGAAACACCCGGAGCGTTTCGCCATTGAGCGTCATATAGTCATTATCAAGCATGGCTCCGGGAAGCCCTACTCCCATTCGCAGTCCGCTGCTCGAACAGGAGGCCAGCAAGCACGCCAGCAGAAAATAGATGGTTCTCTTCATTTTTGAAAATTGCATTTTGAAGGCTCTGTCGTTGTCTCTTTCTTGTGATGCAGGTGTGCAGAATTGGGGTTTGGCCAAAAGCGCTCTATCGGGATGCGGCCTGCTTCTTAGCTGAAAGACATCTCCGAAACAGAAAGCATCGGACACAGTTTTGAGCACCTGCCTGTATTCGAATCACAAGTGTGAATCATTTGTTTATGCTGCATAGAGGCAAAATGTAACCCATTCCTATCAGCACAAAAATTATTTTTAGCAAGATATCGAACCGGGTTACACAAGAATTAGTGCGAGTCAACAAGTAGGGCGCTCAGTTTGATGTATGCATTTTGGATTCAGCGAACACTCGTGTACGTGTATATGGAAGGGGCGGGTTGAAATCCCATTCCACTTACACAAATGTTCGTTGAAACCCAATTGAATCTGTATGTAGGTGTTCAGAATTATTTTATAGCCAAGTAAAAATGGTTTGGGAAAACCTGAAGTAACAACTGCTCTCTTCATCCCAATCCCATGCCGTAGGTCACCCCTGACGGGGTGAGCATGACGTGCGGAAAAATCAACAGACAAAACATAACGGACTATTGTCCTATGGAATCACCCAATTTGTCCGTTTTTCGTCACCTAATTGGGCAGCGTTTCGTTACCTACTTTGGACGTATTTTTGTTGTTTAATTGTATGGTGTCTATTTACTTGATATACAGAGTTAGACACCTGATTATTTATGCATTGTTACCCAATTTGGCCGTGTTTCATTACCCAATTTGGCCGCGTTTCGTTACCCAATTTGGCCGGAATCCATGAAAACGGCTCAATAAAACAAATGCACCAGCAGATAGCCCATCCCGATGGACACGAATGTGGTGATGAAGCCGGAGAGTTGGAAACTGTGGTTCACCACGAAACGTCCCACTCGGGTCGAACCCGTGCGGTCGAAATTGATGGCTGCCACTTCGGTGGGATAGTTGGGCAGGAAGAAATAGCCGTTGACGGCGGGAAACATGGCCACCAGTGCCATGGGCGAAATGCCCAGGCCGATGGCCAGCGGATAGAGCGTGCGCACAGTGGCGGCCTGCGAGAAGAGCATGATCGACATGAAGAACAGGGCCACGGCAAAGAGAAACGGATAGTGCGTGACGAGCTGGGCAATGTGGGCCTGGAAGAAGTCGAGATGGCCGTTGAAGAAGGTGTCGCCCATCCAGGCTATGCCGAAAATGGCCACCATCGCATTCATGCCGGCACCGAACACGCTGCCCTTCACGGCATCGCCCACATGAGCCTTGCCTGCCCACAGAATGGCGGCTGCGGTGGTCATCATGATGATTTCGATCGTTTCGGGCATGCTCACGCTGTGGAGCGTGCCGCCGTCCACATAGGAGGGACGGAGCGAGGGCACACTGCCAAACACCACCACCAGCAGCACGCCCAGCAGGAAGGCCACCACGGCATATTTGGCACGCGGGTCGGGATGCTTCACCAGGCGGTCGATGAGCTGGCTGTCGCGCTCGG
>DAIRWG010000237.1:0-3169 GCA_036802405.1 Alloprevotella sp. | reverse complement strand
GAGGCGCGCTTCGTCAAGCTGCTCGACATCTGCCGCCAGCACGGCACGGCGCTGCGCATCGGCGTGAACCACGGTTCGCTGTCGGACCGCATCATGTGCCGCTACGGCGACACGCCCGAGGGCATCGTCGAGAGCGCCATGGAGTTTCTCCGCGTGTGTGTGAAGGAGCACTTCGCCGACGTGGTCATCTCCATCAAGGCCTCCAACACGCAGGTCATGGTGCGCTCCGTGCGTCTGCTCTGCGCCGCCATGCAGCGTGAGCACATGGACTTTCCCCTCCACCTCGGCGTGACCGAGGCCGGCGAAGGCGAAGACGGACGCATCAAGAGTGCCGTGGGCATCGGAGCACTGCTTGCCGACGGCATCGGCGACACGCTCCGCGTGTCGCTCTCCGAAGCGCCCGAAGCCGAGATTCCCGTGGCCTACAAGCTGGCCTCCTATGTGGTGGAGCGTGCCGGCCATCCGCAGATTCCGGCACGGCCCGCCCTGCAGTTCGACTATCTCCACCCCGTGCGCCGCGCCACCTGCCCCGTGCTCAACATCGGCGGCACCCATGCCCCCGTGGTCATCTCCACCCGACTCGATGCCGACGATGCCATGGGACGCATCTGCCCCGACTACGTGTACTGCGGCCGCCAGCTCACGACCGCCAGCAAGCGCAAGGCGGGCATCGGCTACATCGTCGATGCCGACGTGTGGCAAGGCGAGGAAGGCACCTTCCCCGTGTTCACCAAGCGCATGCTCATGATGCTTCCGGCCTGCCAGGCTCCGCTCAAGTTCCTCTTCCTCACCTATCTCGAGCTGGACGACGAAGCCAAGGCCTGCCTGCGCCACGACTCCAACGTGGTGGTCATCGCACAGAGCAACCACCCCAACCGCTTGGGCGAGCAGCGCGCCCTCGTTCACGAGCTCTGGCGCGAGAATCTGCCCACGCCGGTCGTGTTCTTCCAACACTATGCCCTCGGCCTTCGCCACAAGGAGGACTTCCAGCTGCGCGCGGCGGCCGACATGGGGGCACTGATGTTCGACGGCCTGGTGGACGGCATCATGCTCCTCGTGCAGAAACCGAAGGGCGAGCGACAGATTCCCGCCCCGGTGCAGGACGAAACGGCCTTTGCCATCCTTCAGGCTGCCCGGCTGCGCACCACGAAAACGGAGTACATCAGCTGCCCGGGCTGCGGCCGCACCCTCTACGACCTGCCCGGCACCATTGCCCGCATCAAGGAAGCCACGGCCCACCTCACGGGACTCAAGATCGGCATCATGGGATGCATCGTGAACGGCCCGGGCGAAATGGCCGATGCCGACTATGGCTACGTGGGTGCCGCCCGGGGCAAGGTGAGCCTCTACCGCGGCAAGGTGTGCGTGGAGAAGAACATCCCCACCGACGAGGCCGTGAGCAAGCTCCTCGCCCTCATCGAGAGCGACCGTCAGGCGCAGGGCGAATAGGGCCAAAGCACCTACGCGCCCCTATGAATTTCACCACAAAAGCCGGCAGGCACCTTCTGCAGCACATGGTGTGCTGCCGAGGGGGTCTGTCGGCTTTTTCTCTGGACGGGGCCTCCGCCGCTTAGTACAGCAGGCCGAAACTCCACAAGGGGAGGATGTCGGATTGTGCGAACTCCACATCATCGCGCACCACATAAGAGTCGGGCACATCAGCTATTTGCCGATGCCCTTTCTTTGCTCCTCCCACTTCGAAGGTGTACTTTCCAATCGTAAAGTCGGACACCTTGGAAGTGATGACATCCAAGTTGAGGCGGGTCTGGTTGTAGAAAAAGGTTTCACGCACGTTGCCCACGTTGGCATTGTCGCCGGACAGGGCATAAATCAGGTTGGGATTGTCGAGATAGACCTTGTCGGTCTTGCCCAATGCCCTCATGCCCCCCGTGGCATCTCTCAGCTGGCCAATCATCCCCGCCTTCTCCATGTAGAGCAAGAATGTCGGAATGTCGTTTCTGCTCACCTTCAGCTCATTGGCCAGGCCGGTAGCTTCGGGCTTGTAAGGCACATTTCCGGCAATGATGGTGAGCATGCGCAGGAGTTTGCGCCCCGTGGACGGTGACATGTTGGCATATTGGGGGATGTCGGCCTCCATGGTCAGGCGGATCACTTGCTGAAGGCGCTGCTGAAAATAGCCTTCACGGGAAAACGGATAGTAGCCTTCCCGAAGATAGTGGGCGAACATGGGGATGGGGTGGCGCAGGCCCTCTATGAGCACATCGCCCTGCAGGATGTCGTCCAAACTTCTGACGGGAGTGGTGATGCCATGAAATAGCTCCAGATATTCGCGAAACGAAAGTCCCTGCATGCTGAAAAGCAATGCCCTGCGACTCAGGTCGGCTTCGCCCTGCAGGATGTCGAGCACAGATGAACCGGTGAAGGTCACGTGCAGTTCAGGATGGGCATCATAGATCTGCTTCAGCTCCCGCGACCAGTTCTCATACTTATGCACCTCGTCGATATAGAGCCATTCTCCTCCTTCTTTCACCCACTGGTCGGCTGTTTCGGCCAAGGAGTGTGTGGTGAAATAGCTATGGTCGGCCGAAACGTAAAGGCTCCTCCGCTGCGAAGCCCGATCCATTTCCTTCAGATGCTGCAGCACCATCGTTGATTTTCCCACGCCTCGGGGCCCCATCAGTCCTACCAGCCGTGCTTCCCAAGGCAAACGGTCATACATGTAACGCTTGAACGTCAAATCTACCTGTTCAAGCTGCTCCTTCATATAGCTTACCAACCTGATATCCATATCTTCTTTCGTTTAAATGCACCTTCAAAAGTGCAGATTTCTTCCATATGTGCACCTTCGGAGGTGCACTTTCTTGTAAAATCTGCACTTTCTACGGTGCAAATATAGCGATTCCGGGGAAATTTCCCCTTATTTCCGCCCTTCAAAAACGCGAATGGGAAGGCACAAGCCGCGGAACTTGCTTGCAGGCAGATGCGCCATATAACCACCCAGGCACAGAAGAAAAGAAAGGCACCATGCTGCCGTTTGCGGTGCAGCATGGTGCCTTTGTATTCATCGGGGCTTCATGCCCCGCGCCGTCGGGAAAGGACGGGACAGGGCATGAAGGAAGGGGCGGGATGCTTTGTCAGAAATCCTCTTCTTCGTCGTCATCGGCCGACTTCCAGGAGTTGTGGCCGGTGCTGAGGATTTTCTGGCTGA
>DAIRWG010000236.1:0-3200 GCA_036802405.1 Alloprevotella sp. | reverse complement strand
CTGCATGCCTACGATGCCGACTTCGTGCGCTTTGTCGATGCCTACCTCCGCATGTTCCCCGACACGTTTCCGGCCACGGCCTTCCGCCGCTATGTGGAGCGCGAGAAGTCCCTGCTTGCCGACGAGGTGCGCAGCAGGGTGGAGGCCACCCGGCCCAACGTGATGGCGGAGTTCCCGGCCTTTGCCCGCCATGTGGGCATCGAGCCGATGCCTTGAGCCGATGCCTTGAGCGGCTGGAGCCGCGGCAAGTTCCCCCCTTCCCGTGGGCAAGAACAGTCCTCACGGGGTTACCTTGAAACAAAAACTTACATACACTCCTGTACATATATGATCATTTCTTCCATCATCGAGATTTGCCTGGGCCTGTTCATCTGCAACGTGGTGCCCGGCTGGATACGCCACGGCCGCTCCGGCGCGCGCGATTTCATCAAGCTCTGCTGCAACATCATCGGCATCATCATCACCATTGCCGGTGCGCTCGACCTCCTGCGCGCCTTCGGCATCTACTTGTTCTGAAACAAATTGCAGATGAGCCGAATCGTTGACCAGTAAACGACCAGGCTGCCCCTTCGTGGCAAAGCCCTCCGCCGCAAGGCTTCGTGCTTCTTCGTGCCCCTTCGTGGTAAGGACCTCCGCCGCAAGGATTCGTGCCTATTCGTGGCCCTTCGTGGTAAAAGACTCCACCGCATGGCTTCGCGGAAAAATCCGCCGCACCTGCCCATCAACTCTAACAAAAAACCGACATGACCCAACCCCTCATTTGCCCCAATCCCCAATGCAGGGCGCAGAATCCCCCCGGGGCACGCTTCTGCCGCCAATGCGGCAAACCGCTCACGGCCGCTACGCCCCAGCCAGAGCCGAAGCCAGTGCCCCCAACCCCCGACCACCGCACCGTGATGGACCGATATCCGAAATACCATTTCCGCTCCACCAAGGTGTACGACTGGCGGCAGCCCAAGGCGGGGCGGTTCCTCCGATGGATCTTCCGCATCGTGGCATGCCTGTTTTTCATCCTGGGAACGGGCTACTTCGCCTCTTACAACAGTTGGGAAATGACGGGACATTTCACGCCATCCCACTATGACGATTACGATGAGCGCTGGGAAACGGCTGAATTGAAATACACGATCGAATCTTCGTTCTGCGACCCTTGGTCTTATTACAACTATGCTTGGGAGAGCAACGACACGATCGAATACAGCAGCGAGTTTCGCGAAGAGGTGCAGGACCGCCTGAAGTCGCAGCTGATTGACCGTTATCACGAAGACCGCTTGGCCGGTGGATCCGTTGTCACGGGCGTGGGGCTCTTCGTCCTCATCTTCCTGGCCTTCCTCCCCTTCCGCGGCTGCGGCCGGCCCAAGACGAAGCTCGCCGAACTGGCCGACTACATCCAGAGCTACCACTACACCGGCATGTTCCGCCGCAAGCGCACACCCAAGTATGTGTTCTTCGTGAAGGACAACCGCTTCGGCGTGATGGACGTGGCGCACTACCGCATTGCCCTCGAAGCCGGCTATGCCAAGCTGGAATGGCGCGAGAATAACCGCCTGCTCTATGCCACCACCGCCAGCGGACAACGGCTGACCATCGACATGAAGGGCAACATCCTGCAATAAAACGACTCGAGAGCACATGACAATCAAGGACTTTACACTGAAAGAACCGCCCCTGCGCGGTATCACGTCGCTGGTGTACGAGGGCGTGAAAGAGGGCGGCGAACGGCGTGCCTTCAAATGTCTGCATGCGGCCAACGACGAGGAGGCCCAGGCGCTGCGCGTGCAGCTGCAGCGCGAGGTCAACCTGCAGGCGGCACTCCACGGGCCGCACTTCGCGCAGGCCTTCGGCGCCTTCCAGTGGAGGGTGAAGCAGATGGAGGGCAAGGGCCACGCGGTGGGCGAGGAGCACTATGCCGTGGTCGAAAGGGAGTGGCTCAAGGGCATGGACCTCCGCCGCTTGATGCACCGCGTGGGGCACCGCCTCTCGCCCACAGATGTGCTGCAGGTGGCACATCAGGCTGCCGAGGCGCTGGGCGAGGCGCACGCCGTGGGCATCGTGCACGGCAATGTGAAGCCTTCCAACCTCTTTCTCACCCTCGATGGACGCATCGTGCTGACCGACTTCGGCATGGGCCGCGTGAGGGAACGGCTGAGCGCGGAACGGCTGGGCTTGGCCGATCCGGCCAACGAGGCGCTCGACTTCTGCGGCACGATGGCTTATGCACCGCTCGAGCAGATGGTGGGGGCGAAGCTGGGGCCCACGGCCGACGTCTACTCGCTGGGGCGCACGCTGGAGTGCCTGGCCGAGGACAGCCCAGATTGGCTGAACGACATCGTGGAGCGATGCACGCAGCCCGACCCTTCGCGCCGCTACCAGCGGATGGACGAGGTGCGCACGGCCTTGAGCCATGCCCCGCTCCTGGAGGACGGCTTAGATGCTCCCCTGCAGGTGCTGGGGGAGCTGCGCAAGGAGTGGGAGAAGGATTATCCCGACACTCGGCTGAAGGACACTTCGCACGTGGAAAAGCTGGCCGACGGACAGCAGAAGCCCGAGCCGCAGAAGCCCGAACCCAACGAGCACGCTGCCCCCACCATGAAGATCTGCCCCAACTGCGGAGCACTGTGCGAAGCGGGCGATGCCTTCTGCATGCATTGCGGCCACAACCTCATGGAGCCGGCGCCGGAAACGGAGGCAAGCGGCTCCAGCTGGATGTGCAACGATTGCCATGCCCGATGGACGGACCCTTCGAACGAGGGCAACACCAACTTTTGCCCCATGTGCGGAAGCAAGCACTTCGTGCGCATCGGATAGCCTCTTTGCCCACCTAAGAAACCTTCAGAACCATCAGCCCCCGACCACACATGATCACATTCACTCCTCTCTACACTTACTGCGCCGGCCCACAAGCCGCCCTCGCCCACCCTTCTTCCCCATCATCGACCCGAATTCCGACCCGCATTCTAACTCTGGGCGAAACGGTGGGCACACCGGGAGAGCAAGCGCCCACGGCAGTGGGCACGATGCACGGACTCGTGTGCCAGAAGCCGCAGCCCGATGCCGACTCCCTGGCCGATGCGGCCGAAAGGACGATTGACCAGCTCCATGCCCAGGGGGACGAGGGGGCGGAATCAGCCACCGTCGTCACGGCTTGCGGCACCGACGACGAACTGCTCGTGGGCCATGCGGGCGACTGCCGCGCCTAT
>DAIRWG010000235.1:0-3223 GCA_036802405.1 Alloprevotella sp. | reverse complement strand
AAGCTGAAAGTAATCAGAGTGAGATACTATATAAAATAATTCTGAACACCTACTTATAAAGCGCTCTATAACGAATCGTGTGGGTGGCATTTGCAATAGACCCCAAGTTTACTTGAATTGCAGAGCCTTTCAGTAACTTGTAGATGACGGGCCGAAAGCACAATGTCATAGGGAATGGGCTGAAAGCCCGTTCCCTGCGGCATTTGGCCTTTCTGCTCAAAAACGAGATCATCCACACGATTCGTTATAGAGCCAACTAAGAAGCTTGCTTTCCGCAATATGACAGACACAACCACACAATTATTACAAAAATGTCCTCCATGCTATAGTTTAGCTTGGAGGACATTTTGTATTTGCTTTATTGGTAAAATGCCAAGAAACACTTCATGTGGGTGATATAGTGTGCTTTACATCTTCTGATGGAAAGTACGGGCAATCACTTCAAGCTGGTGCTCACGTGAGAGCTTCACGAAGTTCACGGCATAGCCGCTCACACGGATGGTCAGTTGCGGATAGTTTTCGGGATGCTCCATTGCATCTTCGAGCATTTCGCGGTTGAGCACGTTCACGTTCAGGTGGTGAGCACCCTTGGTGAAGTAGCCGTCCATCATCGTCACGAGATTCTCCACGCGCTCCTCATCCGTGGGGCCGAGGCTCTTGGGGATGATGCTGAATGTGTTGGAGATGCCGTCCTGCGAGTCGCGGTAGCGCAGCTTGGCCACCGAAGCCAGAGAAGCGATGGCACCGCTCTTGTCGCGGCCGTGCATCGGATTTGCACCCGGGGCGAAAGCCACACCGGCAGCGCGTCCGTCAGGAGTGGCACCCGTCTTCTTGCCATACATCACGTTGGAAGTGATGGTCAGCAGCGAAAGGGTGGGGCGGGCATGCTTGTAGACGGGCAGCTTCTTCAGCTCCTCGTCGAAGAAGTACACGAGGTCAACGCCCAGGTGGTCCACACGGTCATCGTTGTTGCCGAAGCAGGGATATTCGCCTTCGATGTCGAAAGCCTCCGTCAGGCCGATGTCGTTGCGCTTGGCAGTCACCTTGGCATATTTGATGGCCGAGAGCGAGTCAATGGCAATCGAAAGGCCGGCAGCACCATAGGCAATGTTGATGCGCGGATTCGTGTCGATCAAGGCCATCTGAGCCTTCTCGTAGTAGTACTTGTCGTGCATGTAGTGGATGATGTTCATCGCATCGTTGTAAACGCGGGCAATCTGCGTCAGCACGAGTTTGTAGTTCTTCATCACTTCCTCGTAGTTCAGTACGTCGGAAGACAAGGCAGGAATGCCTTCGAGCATCACTGTGCCCGTCTTCTCGCAGCGTCCGCCGTTGATGGCAAGCAGCAAGGCCTTCGCCAGGTTGCAGCGTGCACCGAAGAACTGGATCTGGCGGCCGATGTCCTGATAGCTTACGCAGCAGGCGATGCCATAGTCGTCGGAGCCACGCACTTCGCGCATCAGCGTGTCGTTCTCGTACTGGATGGAAGAAGTGTCGATGCTCACCTTGGCGCAGAATTCCTTGAATCCTTCGGGCAGCTCGGGGCTCCAGAGCACCGTGAGGTTGGGTTCGGGCGAGGGGCCGAGGTTGTAGAGCGTCTGGAGGAAACGGAAGGAAGTCTTCGTCACCTTCGTGCGTCCGTCGTTGAATCGTCCGCCGATTGATTCGGTCACCCATGTGGGGTCGCCGGCAAAGATCTCGTTGTAGGCATCCATGCGCAGATGGCGCACCATGCGGAGTTTGATCACAAACTGGTCAATCAGCTCCTGGGCGAAAGTTTCGTCGATGAGACCGTGCTTCAAGTCGTGCTCGATGTAGATGTCGAGGAAGGAAGAAGTGTTTCCCAGCGACATGGCAGCACCATCCTGCTCCTTCACGGCAGCCAGATAGCCCATGTACACCCACTGCACAGCCTCCTGGGCAGTCTGTGCCGGACGGTTCAGCTCGAGTCCGTACATTTCGCCCATCTTGGCGATTTCCTTCAGGGCCTTGATCTGCTCGGCCACTTCCTCGCGCAAGCGGATGCGCTCATCGGTCATGGGGCTGCCGAGGGCACGCTTGTCGGCCTCCTTGGCCTCGATCAGACGGTCGGTGCCGTACACGGCCAGACGGCGGTAGTCGCCGATGATGCGGCCGCGAGCGTAGTTGTCGGGCAATCCGGTGAGGAAGCCCAGCGAGCGGAACTTGCGGATCTCTTCGGTGTAAACGTCAAACACACCGTCGTTGTGCGTCTTGCGGTAGTGCGTGAAGATGTCCTTCACGTGCGGGTTCACTTCGTGGCCGTGCTGTGCGCAAGCCTTCTCCACCACCTTGATGCCGCCGAAGGGCTTGATGGCGCGGCGCAGCAGTTCGTCGGTTTGCAGGCCGACAATCAGCTCATCTTCCTTTTTGATGTAACCCGGCTTGTGCGAGGTGATGGTTGACACGGTGTCGGGGTCGAAAGAACGCACGCCTCCGTTGGCGCGCTCCTCCTCCAATGCCTGCAGACACACGTTCCACACGCGCTTGGTGCGTTCCGTGGGGCCCACGAGGAAGGAAGCATCGCCTTCGTAGGGAGTGATGTTGCGGCTGACGAAGTCAGTCACATTGATTTGCTCATTCCAAAGTCCTTCGTTGAAAGTCATTTGTTTGATGGTTTTTAGAAAATGGATAATGAAAGCGCCATGCCAGGCAGTGTTCCCGTGTGCGGTGCCGATGGTGGCATCGGCATGACCGTCCTTGTGGGCATTTTGCCGTTTGGAGTGCAGGCACTTGTTGATTTCGATTTTTGAGGAGTGAGGAAATGAAGGCACCTTTTTCCTTTATTCGTTTCGGCGATACGGTGCGTCAGCGTGCCGATAAACCGTCGATGAACCGATGTGCCGTCCATTTGTGGTAGGTTTGGGAGATCACCTCCCGTTGTAGGGGAAAGTGCCGGATGCATGGTTAGCAGTTGTGCCGGCCGTTGAGTGTTGAGTAGATATAATAAAAAGTTAGCCGCTCCATTCCGGGGGAATTGCAGTTAGCTTGTCCTTGCGTTTGATTACCAATGCAAAGGTAATGTTTTGTGTGCTATTGCGCAACGCTTTCGGTAGTCTTCTTTTAAAACGTCTTCACTTTTTTGTAATACACAAAAGGTTTGGTGCCTGCATGTGGCAAAACATGCAAACTGTTAGGGCGTCCAGTTTGATGTTCGCATTTTTATTCAACGAGCATTCGTGTGAGTACACATGGAATGGGCGGG
>DAIRWG010000234.1:0-3228 GCA_036802405.1 Alloprevotella sp. | reverse complement strand
TGGCCTACGACGGGAAATGGCAACCCGCCCTCCAGTTCATGGCCGAGGCCTACGGCCGTGCCTCCTCCGTGCGCGACAGCATCGAGGGCGAACGCAACATCCAGGGCTTCTTCATGGCCTATCTCAGCTTGAACGACTACTACATCACCGCTCCCGAGCTGGAGCTGAACCACGGATTCTGCGACTTTTTCCTCCTGCCCGACCTCACCCACTACGCCACCCACCACTCCTACATCCTCGAGCTCAAGGTGCTCCCCCACGCCGCCTCGCAAGCCGCCGCCGACCGCCTGGCCGAAGCCCAATGGCAGGAAGCGGCCGAACAGATCCACCGCTACGCAGCCGCACCGCGGGTGGAGGCCCTGCGCCAAGGCACCACGCTCCACTGCATCGTCATCCAGTTCGACGGATGGAAGCTCCACCGCATGGAGGAGGTGATGCTGGTGAAAGGAGAGGTATGAACGGATTTCACCTCAATTTCTCCTACCATTGCTTCGCCTTGCAATGGGGTCACGGCCCCGTTGCAAGGCCTTTTTTTTCGCCCCAAAGCACCGCGGTGAAAAAGTCCCGGACTTTTTCAAATTCTACCACGGTGCCGTAAAAATTCTACCACGGTGCCGTAAATCCTCTACCACGGTGCCGTAAACGCACCACTTTCTGCCCCTGGAATGCCTACGGAAAAGACACGGAAATGCCGGCAAAGCGCCCCGCACGATTCATCGCAAAGCCAAGAAAAACCGAAACTTTTCCGCGGCAGAGGTGCCGAATCTGCCCAAATCCTATTACCTTTGCCTCGACATAACCCACACACACTCACACACACCATATCTTTCTGCCGATGAAACTTTGGGAAAAGAACGTGCAGGTGACGGACGAGATCGACCGCTTCACCGTCGGGCACGACCGCGAACTCGACCTCATGCTGGCCCCCTACGACGTGATGGGCTCCACCGCCCACGTGCTCATGCTCCACTCCATCGGACTCATTGCCGACGAGGAGGTGGGCCCGCTCACCGATGCCCTGCGCGCCATCTACCGCGACGCACGGGACGGACACTTCCGCATCGAGCCCGATGTGGAGGACGTGCACTCGCAGGTGGAACTCCAGCTCACGCGCCAGCTCGGCGAGATGGGCAAGAAGATTCACTCCGGCCGCTCGCGCAACGACCAGGTGCTCGTCGACCTCAAGCTCTTCACCCGCTCACGCCTGCACGACGTGGCCGAAGCCGTCATGCAGCTCTTCCGCCAGCTGCAGGCGCAGAGCGAACGCCACAGCCAGGTGCTCATGCCCGGCTACACCCACCTGCAAGTGGCCATGCCTTCCAGCTTCGGACTGTGGTTCGGGGCCTACGCCGAAAGCCTCACCGACGACATGCTCCTGCTCGAAGCGGCCTACCGCACCGTCAACCGCAACCCCCTCGGGTCGGCCGCAGGCTACGGTTCGTCATTCCCCCTCGACCGCGACATGACCACCCGCCTGCTCGGATTCGACTCCATGGACTACAACGTGGTCTACGCCCAGATGGGCCGCGGCAAGACGGAGCGCAACGTGGCCTTCGCCCTGGCATCCGTGGCCGGCACCGTGGCCAAGCTCGCCATGGACGCCTGCCTGATGAACTCGCAGAACTTCGGCTTCATCAAGCTGCCCGACGAGTGCACCACCGGATCGAGCATCATGCCCCACAAGAAGAACCCCGACGTGTTCGAACTCATCCGAGCACGCATGAACCGCCTCCAGGCCTTGCCCAACGACATCCTGCTCGTGATGAACAACCTGCCCTGCGGCTACTTCCGCGACCTGCAGGAAATCAAGGAAACCTTCCTCCCGGCCTTCGACCAGCTCATCGACTGCCTGCACATGGCCACCTACATCATCGAGCGCATCGAGGTGAACACACACATCACCGATGACCCGCGCTACGACCTCATGTTCTCCGTCGAGGAGGTCAACCGACTCGCTGCCGAAGGCGTGCCCTTCCGCGACGCCTACCGCCGCGTGGGACTCGACATCGAAGCCCACCGCTTCACCCCCCGCAAGGAGCTGCACCACACCCACCCGGGCAGCATGGGCAACCTCTGCAACGACCGCATAGCCGCCCTCATGCAGCAGCACTACGACCGCTTCGGATTCGACCGCGTGCACGAGGCCGAGCAAAAACTCATGCAGCCATGACGCACACCCCTTCACCGCACCAGGCGACGAAGGCCCTGCCGAGCTGCCTCCGGCGGGCCGCTGGCCTCGCCGTGCTGCTCCTCGCCCTCGTGGCCGCCTCCTGCACCGACGATGTGCAGGACCTCTATGCCCACCAGCGGGCCTTCTTCCGATTCGACCAGGTCAGCACCACCCACCCCCTCTACACCGCCCTCCACAGCCCCGGAGAGTGGTGCACCATCCAGGTGCGCAACGTCACCTACCTCTTCACCTCGGCCAAGGGCGAGACGGCCCAGGCCAACGCCACCGCCATGCAGGCCTACGGAAGGCCCGAATGCGTGGCCGGATTCATTGTCGGCACGCCCTCCGTGCCCGACCTCAAGGGGCAGACCCCCGTGCTGGCCTTCGACCTCGTGTGCCCCACGTGCTACGAGGAGAGTGCCGTGCAGCGTTCCGTCAGCTTCACCGGCACCGAGCGCGTGCAGTGCCCCCGATGCAGCCGCACCTACGACCTCAAGCAGGGGGGCATCGTCGTCGCCGGCCCCGCCGGACTCAAGCTCTACCGCTACCACGTCAGCACCTCCGACACCGGCAGCGGCACCCTCCTCATCAACAACTGAGGCTTGCGTACTTGACCTGCCCACCTGGCTCATCTGCTTGACTTGCCCACCTGGCTCATCTGCTTGGCTTGTCCATTTGGCTCATCTGCTTGGCTTGCTCATTGGGCTTTTCTGCTTGACCTGCTCATTTATTTGGCTTTTCTGCTTGACTTGCGCAAGGGCGGGCTGAAAGCCCAACTGTTGCTTTCAGCCCAGGGCAACGCCCTGGGTTATCCAGTCATCGGGCATGGTCGCCCTGAAAGGGCAAAAGCCCGACCGAATGCCTCAAAGTTGCAAGCATGCCGCACGTGTAGCAGGGCTTTTGCCCTTTCAGGGCGAAACTTCAATGCATAACCATAAACCCAGGGCGTTGCCCTGGGCTGATGGCAACAGTTGGGCTTTCAGCCCGCCCTTGACGTGTCCACTCACGCGGATGGGGACGGATATATTAAGGCAAGACAACCTTTCAGCCCGCCCTTG
>DAIRWG010000233.1:0-3229 GCA_036802405.1 Alloprevotella sp. | reverse complement strand
CTCACGCCGCAGCTCTACCTCGGATTCCCCACCGTCACCTATCCCGACGACTACGAGCGCACAGCCAAGTACGTGCGCCTCGGACTCCGCCAGGCCAACGAGCTGAAGAAGGGCACCCTCCTCTCCATCCCCATCAACGGCTACCGCGATGCCTCGCTCAACGAGGGCTCCGACCGCCACAACCTGGCCATCGAGGAGGACAACGGCAACAACGTGGCCTATCCCCGCTGCGTGCGACTCGTCAGCACCAACGACCCCACCGTCACCAGCGAACAGCTGGCCACCTTCGGCACCGCCGGACTGGCCACGCGCTACCACCGCGGCATGGCGGGCATGGTCATCCCCGACGATGGCGTCATCACGCCCCAGAGCCAGACCATCAGCATCGACTTCTCGCAAAACACCGAGACCTTCTCCGACGGATCGTCCTTCACCAACGACATCCAGTTCCACGAAGGCTACGACTACCAGTTTGCCATCACCTACCACGATGCCACCAAGCAGATCGGATCGGGCACGGGCACGGCCATCTGCTTTGCCTACACCTACTTCACCCTGCGCATCATCCCCGAGTATGTCACCTGGACGGGTGCCGTGTCGGCCAACACCAACTGGAACAACGACCTCAACTGGCGTCGTGCCTCGCGCGCCGAGCTCAACCTCACCGACGATCCCGAGCGCACGGCCGTCTCCACCGGCAAGGTCACCTTCTCCCTCCACCCCCTGGCGGAGGGTGACGCGGCATCCGGGCTCGACGCGTCCTATGCCGAGTATGGCTCCAATGCCGCACCCGGCCTCGCGCAGGCTCCCGGCACCGACCCTTCGGCCACCCCGCAGGCCTACGTGCCCATGAAGTTCACCAAGGTCATCATCCTCCCCGGCACCTCCTTCCCCTACTTGGGCAGCTACGAGGTGGATTCCCGTCAGGGCATCATCACCAACCTCCAGAACCCCAACCTCTCCGAGGGCACCGCCCTCATTGCCTACGACCTCATGGTCAAGCCCGACAAGGAGAGCGGCATCGATGCCTACGGCTGCGAGCGATTCTATGCCAACACCTGCCAGCAGGTGTACTTCCGCACCGACCGCACCGACCTCCCGCAGGGCGAAGGACAGATCCGTAACCAGCACTACCTCGACTACCGTCAGGCATGGGTCGACTTCTCCATCCATCCCGACCGCTGGAACTGGTTTGCCTCGCCCCTCCACGATGTCTATGCCGGCGACTTCTACCTCCCCGCAGCCACCGGGCAGCAGGCCACCGAGGCCTTCCAGCCCATCCGCTTCGCCACGGCCGACGGCTACAGCCGCACCGCCTACCCCGTCTACCAGCGCAACTGGGCCCTCGCCACCGACACCGTCATCACCGCCGACCGCACCCTCTGGCCCGACGGATGGTACGACGCTTCCGTGCCTTACGACCCGATGCACTCCAACGGCGCCGAACTGCCCGATTCGCTCCTCGCCAAGCTGCTCGTCAGCCAGTGGAGCCATGCCTACAACGATGTCACGGTGCCCTATCTCCCCGGCCACGGCGCCTCCGTCATGCCCCTCCGCACCGACGGATCCTCGGCCGACGACGGGAGTGCACTCTTCCGCATACCCAAGGCCGATGCCTCCTATGGCTACTACGACCACCAGGGCAACGCTTCCGAGCAGCTCTCGCCCCAGCTCGACCGCTCCCTCGCCGGACGCCTCGCCACCAGCCGTACCACGGCCGACGACCCGCGCCGCCTCACGGGCACCATCACGCTCAACACCGCCGAACTTCCCGTGCGCGAAGGCTACGTGCTGGTCGGAAACCCCTACATGGGCACGCTCCAGATGAGCAGTTTCTTCAACGACAACCCCGCCTTCTTCCGCAAATACTGGACCCTCGACGAGTCGGGCAGCCTCAAGGCCTTCATCGGCACCGACAACGAGCTGGGCACCGTGGCCCCGATGCGTGCCTTCTTCATCAAGGCCAAGGCCGGGACCAACCCCACCGAGGTGCGTTTCCTCCCCTCGCAGTGCACCACCGTGTTCTACGCCACGGGACAGACCGCCCTCCGCTCGCGCACCCTCCGCCTCACCGCCACCGATGCCCACGGCCACCGTTCGGAAGCCGTCATCGTGGCCGACCCCGAGGCCGACGACGCATTCACCGACACCGAGGATGCCGAAGCCTTCTTCGACACCGACCTCGCCGCGGCCGACCGTCCCTTGCTCTACACCCTGGCCGGCACCCGCGCCGCATCCGTCAACCGCTTGAGCGACCTGCGCAATGTGCCGCTCAGCGTCGTCACCGCCTCGCCCGCCGACCTCACGCTCACCGTCAGCGGCACCGGTGCACTCAGCGCCCCCATCTACCTCTACGATGCCGAGCGCCGCACCGCCACGCCCCTGACCGACGGCACGTCCATCACCCTCCGCAGCAACGCCCCGGGCCGCTACCTCCTCACCTCGCGTGCCTTCACGCCCGAGTCGGCCGTACGCACCGCCCTCCGTTGCTACCCCACGGGACAGCGGGGTGGGGTAGTGGCCTCCACCGAGCCCACCGATCGCCTCACCGCCATCCAGGCCTACGACACCCTCGGCCGTCTCAAGCTCGACCTCCAGCCCGATGCACCCACCCACGAGTTCACCCTCCCCAAGGGCGTGTGGCTCGTCACCCTCACTTCCGAAGCCGTGCCCGAAGGCCGCACCTTCAAGCTCATCGTCAAGTGAGCTTACTACCGAGAAGTGAGATTACCACTATGAAAGAAAGCCGTCCCTCCCCAGGGGCGGCTTTTTTTATATCCCCCCGGCACGCTTTCCCACGAGAACACGCGTATGAACAGGCATATAGGCCTAAAAACAATCACGTTTTTTTACTGTCATCTGTCAGCTGCCAACCATCTGTCGACAATCCCCAGCCTTTCTTCAGCCACCCCCTGTCGGTTTTACACCACCGCGGTAGAATTTTTACGGCACCGCGGTAGAATTTTTACACCACCGTGGTAGAATTTCAAAAAGTCCCAGACTTTTTCACCGCGGTGCTTCGCCACCGAAACCCCATCTCCTCCCACCATCCACCACAAAAATGACAGAGTGACAGCAAAAAACGCAATTGCACTGTATAACGTTATGCGCGCGCACGCGCGCGACCCTCCTGTCTTCACCACCAAGGACCACGAATTAGCACGAAGCCATGCGGCAGAGATTTTGTCCGCGAAGGGCCGCTAAGGGCCGCGAAGCCATGCGGCACCCC
>DAIRWG010000232.1:0-3239 GCA_036802405.1 Alloprevotella sp. | reverse complement strand
CAGGTGGACGGAGCCAACCAGGTGTATGCCGTCGACCTCACCAACATGCAGACACTGCTCAACTCGCCCGTTTACTACCTGCAGCAGAACGACCTCGTCTACGTGGCCCCCAACGACAAGCGCAAACGCGAATCGAGGGCCACCGGCAACACGTTTAACACTCCGGCCGTGTGGATTTCGTTGGCTTCGCTCATCACCACCATCACGGCCCTCATCATCAAATGAATCCCATGAACAATCAGCAAACGGCGGTGCGCCCATCCGACGATTTCATCACGATTCCCGACCTTTGGCACATCTGCCTGACCCGTTGGCGGTGGTTTGCCGTTTCGTTGGCGGTGTGCCTCGGCTTGGCCACTTACTATCTGGCCGTCACGCCCCCGATCTACACCCGCGAGGCTTCGGTGCTCGTGAAGCAAGAGAGCCAAGGAAAGAATGCGGGCAAAACTGCCGACACCGACAACCTGCAGGACCTGGGGCTCGTGATGCAGAAGACCAATGTGGCCAATGTGCAGCGCGAACTGGCCTCGCTCGACGTGCTGACCGATGTGGCGCGCCGCGTGATGAAAGCCCGCACCGGCAAGGAGGCTCTGGAGCAGGCAAAGGACATCAAGGCACACCTCAAGGCCGAGGTGGAAGACGACAAGTCGACCATCGTCAATCTGAAATACACTTCCACTTCGCCACAGGAGGCGGAGCAGGTGCTTTATGCCATCGTGCAGGTGTACAACGAGAAATGGCTGCAAAACAAGAACCAGATGACGGCCAGCACCTCGCAGTTCATCGAGGCCCGCCTGCGCCTGCTTGAGAACGACCTGGGGCAGGTGGACGACAGCATCTCGCGCTTCAAGATGCGCCACAAGATCACCGACCTCGAGCACGTGAGCGACCTCTACTTGCAGCAGCAGAGCCAGTCGGAGTCGGAAATCCTGCAGCTGACCAACCAGCGCTCGATGGTGAAGTATCTGCTTGACATCCTGCGGAGCAAGAGTGCGCATCACCAGTTGCTGCCCACCAATTCGGGCATCGGCAACCAAACGGCCGAAACGCAGATCGTGCACTACAACAGCCTGCTCCTGCAGCTGCGCGCCAACATGGTGGGCACTTCCGCACAGAATCCGCTCATTGCGCAGCAGGAGGCCGACTTGGACGAAATCCGCCAAAACATCCTTTCCTCGCTCGAGAGCCAGGTGAAAACGCTCGACATCCAGCTGCAGGCCCTGCAGGGCTACAACAGTGAGGCCAATTCGAAAATATCTTCCAACCCCAGCCAGGCCAAGCATCTGGTGAGCGTGGAGCGCGAGCAGAAGGTGAAGGAGAGCCTCTACCTCTACCTGCTGCAGAAGAAGGAGGAGAACGAGATCAGCATGACCTACAACTCCGTGAACACACGCTTGCTCGACTTTCCCAACGGGAGCGACCTGCCCACTTCGCCCGTGCGCTCGCTGGTGCTGATGGTGGCGGTGGTGATGGCGCTTGTGCTGCCCACCATCGTGCTGTTTGTGCGGGAATGCTTTGACAACACGGTGCGCGACCGCTTCGACATCGAGCGGAAAACGACGCTTTCGCTTGTGGGCAATGTGCCCCTCTACGATGGCGAGGACGACCGCAGCTGGTGGCAGCGGCTGAAGTGCCGGCCTGCAGCTGCCGCCTCTCCCTTCGTGGTGGGCACGGGGCAGCGCAACTTCGTGAACGAGGCTTTCCGTCTGATCCGCACCAACATGGAGTTTATGACCGCGCGGCAGGGCGAAAACAATGTGTACATCGTCACTTCCAGCTATGCGGGTTCGGGCAAGACCTTCGTGTCGATGAACCTGGCACTCACCCTGGCCATCGGCGGACGGCGGGTGCTGCTCATCGACGGCGACTTGCGCCATGCTTCGGCCTCGCGCCTGCTGCACTGCCCCGATGTGGGATTTGCCGACTACTTGGGCGAGCGAGAAACCGACATCGATGCGTTGCTCTTCCACTCCGATGCCCATCCCGGCCTCGACATCCTGCCTGTGGGCACGATCCCGCCCAATCCCACCGAACTGCTGGCCGGACCTCAGCTGGAACGTCTTTTCTCCCAACTGCGTCCGCGCTACGACTTCATCCTGGTGGACTGCCCGCCGGCAGAAACGCTGGCCGATGTGGGCATCATCGAGCGGCAGGCCGACCGCACCCTCTTCGTGATGCGCGCCGGACTCTTTGAGCGCAAGCGGCTGGCCGACTTGGAGAATGATGCCAAGAACGAAAAGTTCAAGCATCTCTCGCTCATACTCAATGCCACCAAGGAAGGTGGACGCTATGGCTACCATTACGGCTATCGCTATGGCTACAAGTACGGCTACCACCATCACTACGGAAAGAAAGAATAGAATCCCTATGGGGAAAGGAATACGGATGAATCGCGGGGCAGGTCATTCTTGGTAAGTTTGATTTGTAGGGCAACGGCCTTCCGGAAATCCGTGGACAGGGCATTTCCGCCGTTCTCTTTTTTTGAAAAGAAATTTCTGCCCGGTTGTTCATCCGCTTTCCCCATTTTCGCAAGATAACATGCTCACGGCCAACAAGCGCATCGCACGCAACACCGGCTACCTGTACGTACGCCTGCTCACCACGATGGTGGTGGGGCTTTACACCTCGCGTCTGACGCTGGAGATTCTGGGCGTGTCGGACTACGGCCTCTTTGCCGTGGTGGGAGGCGTGCTGGCCGTGTTCACCTTCATCACCAGTTCGCTCACGACGGCCACCGGCCGCTTCTTCAATGTGGAGATGGGGCGGAAAGGTGGCGATGTGAACGCTTCGTTCAATGTCAACCTCTTGCTCCACACCGCCTTTGCCCTGCTCGTGCTGCTGCTGGCCGAAAGCCTCGGGCTGTGGTACGTGACGCATCGCCTGAACGTGGCCGACGGCAAGCTCCCCGATGCCGTGTTCGTCTATCATGTGAGCATCCTCACGGCCTGTCTGGGCATTGTGAACAATCCCTACCAAAGCTTGTTCTCGGCCCATGAGCGTTTCCGTTTTCTGGCTGTGCTCGACATCACCAACGTTTTTCTGCGCCTGGGCTGCATCGTGCTGCTCACGCTCTACCGCGGCCCCTATGCCCTGCGCCTCTACAGTGTGATCTTTGCACTCACCATTGCCAACACGTTTGTGGTGTATCACGTGGTGGCGGCCCGCCAGTGGCCCGACATCGTGCGCTTGCGCTGGGTGAAGGATTGGGCACGCTATCGCGAGGTGCTCACCTTCGGCGG
>DAIRWG010000231.1:0-3260 GCA_036802405.1 Alloprevotella sp. | reverse complement strand
TGCTCTTCTACTACGGCATGCTGACAATCAAGGGCACCTTCGGCGACCAGCTCGTACTGGGCATCCCCAACAACAATGTGCGCAAGCAGTACTACAATTACCTCATCGAACTCTACCAGGAGGAACGCAGCCTCAACATTTCCGAACTGAGGACGCTCTTCACCTACATGGCCTTCGACGGGAGGTGGGAGGACTGCCTGGGCTTCATGGCCAAAGCCTATGCCGAGGTGTCGTCGGTGCGCGACGGCATCGAAGCGGAGCGCAACCTGCAGGGCTTCTTCATGGCCTACCTCAGCCTGACGAGCTACTACTACACGGCACCCGAGCTGGAGCTGAACCATGGCTACTGCGACTTTTTCCTCCTGCCCGACCTCACGCACTATGCCACGCGCCACAGCTACATCCTCGAGCTGAAGGTGCTGCCGAAGAGTGAATACCACGCTAAGGGCAAGGACGGTGTGCACACGAAGGCCGAGCTGCAGTGGCAGGAGGCGGTGGCCCAGATTCACCGCTATGCCGAAGCTCCGCGCGTGGAGGTACTCCGCCAGGGCACGCAGCTCCACTGCATTGTCATGCAGTTTGAGGGGTGGGAGCTGAGGCGCATGGAGGAAGTGTGAGATGCCCCCCTCTTCCATGTGCTCCACAGGAAAGAGGCAGCAGATGGAATGTGATGGTGGCATCCTGAGGGACAATCCTTTTCCTTGGCCTATGCGCCTTGTCCTTTAGGGCGAAAACAAAAAACACAATCGGCCCAGTGCCCGTCTCCGTCAGTCCGACGGAGGAAGGGCACTGGGCCGATCAGTTTATGGATGGATTGGTGTCAGAAAGCCAATCGGTCAGGCGAGCGCCAGATCGACCACCTTCTTCACAGCATCTTCCAATCCGGCGGCATCCTTGCCTCCGGCAGTGGCGAAGTGGGGTGCACCGCCGCCGCCGCCCTTGATGAGCTTGGCAGCCTCGCGCACGAGCTGTCCGGCATTGAGCTGCTTGCTCTCCACGAGGTTCTTGCTGATCATCACGGTGAGCAGCGGCTTGCCTTCATGCGTGGAACCGAGCACCACCAGGGTGTCGTTGGGCAGCATGCCCGACACCTGGAAGGCCAGATCCTTCACGGCATCGGGAGCGATGGCCGTGGGCATCACGTACTTGATGAGGTGAACGCCGTTCACGTCCTCGGCATTCTCCACCAAGCGGTTGCGGAGCGCAGCCAACTGCTCCTTCACGTAACCATCCACCTGCTTCTTCAGTCCGTCGTTTTCCTCAATGGTCTTGCGGATGACGGCGGTGAGGTCCTTGGCATTGTTGAAGAACGACTTGAGGTTGGTGAGCACGTCCTGCATGGCGTAAACGCTCTCCTCGGCAGCTTCGCCGGTAATGGCTTCGATGCGGCGCACGCCGGCAGCCACACTGCTTTCGCTCACGATGCGGAGCAGGCCGATGCGGCCCGTGCTCTGGGCGTGGCAGCCACCGCAGAACTCTACGCTCTGGCCGAACTGCACCACGCGCACCTTGTCGCCATACTTCTCGCCGAAGAGGGCGATGGCACCCAGCTTCTTGGCTTCCTCCATGGGCACGTCGCGGTGGTCCTGCAGGGGAATGTCCTCGCGGATGCGGCGGTTGACGATGCGCTCCACCTCGCGGAGCTCTTCGGGGGTGACCTTCTGGAAGTGCGAGAAGTCGAAGCGCAGATAGTCAGGCGTGACGAGCGAACCCTTCTGCTCCACGTGCGAACCGAGCACTTCGCGGAGCGCCTGGTCGAGCAGGTGGGTGGCCGTGTGGTTGGCCTCGCTGCCGCGACGGAACTTGATGTTCACTTCGGCGTGGAAGGTGGCTTCGGGCTGTGCGGGCAGTTGCTTGGTGAGGTGGATGGGGAGGTTGTTCTCACGCTTCGTGTCGAAGATTTCCACCTTCTCGTCGCCACACACGAGGAGGCCCTTGTCGCCTACCTGACCACCCATTTCAGCGTAGAAAGGAGTCTGGTCGAGCACCAGCTCGAAGTAGGTCTGCTTTTTCTGCTGCACGCGGCGGTAGCGCAGGATGTGGCAGTCGCATTCGGTGAGGTCCCAGCCGAGGAACTGCGTTTCGCCTTCCTTCAGGATCACCCAGTCGTCGGTTTCCACAGCGGCAGCGTTACGTGCACGCTCCTTCTGCTTCTGCATTTCGGCATTGAATCCGGCTTCGTCCACTTCCAGCCCGTTCTCGTGGCAGATGAGTTCGGTGAGGTCGAGGGGAAATCCGTAGGTGTCGAACAGGGTGAAAGCCTTCTCGCCTTCCACCGTGTCCTTGCCCTCTTCCTTGGTGTGGGCAATCACGCTTTCGAGCATGCTGATGCCGGTGGAGAGCGTGCGGAGGAAGCTTTCCTCCTCTTCCTGCATCACGCGGCCGATGAGCACCTGCTGGGCCTTGAGCTCGGGATAGGCATCGCCCATTTCAGCCACGAGGGTGGGCAGGATGCGGCAGAGGAAAGCCTCGCGCTGGCCGAGGAAGGTGTAGGCATAGCGCACGGCACGGCGCAGGATGCGGCGGATCACGTAGCCGGCCTTGGCATTGGAGGGCAGCTGCCCGTCGGCAATGGAGAAGGCAATGGCACGCAGGTGGTCGGCAATCACGCGCATGGCCACGTCGACCTTTTCGTCCTTGCCGTACTCGAAGCCGGAGAGTTCGCCGATCTTCTTGATGATGGGCTGGAAGATGTCGGTGTCGTAGTTGGAGTTTTTGCCCTGGATGGCACGCACGAGGCGTTCGAAGCCCATGCCCGTGTCAATCACGTTCATGCCCAGCGGCACGAGCGAGCCGTTGGCCTTGCGCTCGAACTGCATGAACACGATGTTCCAGATTTCAATCACCTGGGGGTCGTCCTTGTTCACCAGCTCGCGTCCGGGCACCTTGGCCTTCTCCTCGGGCGTGCGGCTGTCGAGGTGGATTTCGGAGCAGGGGCCACAGGGACCCGTGTCGCCCATTTCCCAGAAGTTGTCGTGCTTGTTGCCGTTGATGATGTGGTCGGCGGGCACATGCTTGGCCCAGTAGGAAGCGGCTTCATCGTCGCGCTTCAGTCCCTCTTCCTCCGAACCTTCGAACACGGTGACGTAGAGGTCATTCGGATCGAGATGCAGCACATCCACCAGGTATTCCCATGCATAGTCGATGGCACCTTCCTTGAAATAGTCGCCGAAGCTCCAGTTGCCGAGCATTTCGAACATGGTGTGGTGGTAGGTGTCGTGGCCCACTTCCTCCAGGTCGTTGTGCTTGCCGCTCACGCG
>DAIRWG010000230.1:0-3283 GCA_036802405.1 Alloprevotella sp. | reverse complement strand
TTCGCGGCCCTTGGTTGTAAAGACTTCGCTGCAAGAAGTGAATCCGACTGCCCACACGATTCGTTATAGAGCCAAAAAAACCTGTACACAAAGTAGCATTGTGTACAGGCGCACTTATTAAGTACCATCGATTTCCCGTTTCTCAACGGACGTTCTATTTGGCGAAATCACCATGAGAATATTCGCCAGACTTCCCAAAGTATGAGTTTTGTGTGAATGGAACACCGCCGTGTTCCACGTGATCTCCACCTTGGGTCGTCGTTTATAGTACTAATGAAAAACACATGGCGAAGTTAGCCTTTTAATCCGAATGCGGCAAATCTGCATGCTGCTATTTGCACCGTGTCCCTCACTTTTAACAATCGGAAGCACCTTTTGCCAAATGCCCGAGGTGTAAGCACCGGATGTGGCGATGAGGAGGGGGAGAGGGATTTTGGCGGATGCGCGGGCTTTTTTCCCCCTCACGGGCTGAAAGAGTTGCCCACTTGGTGAAGAATTCGTACTTTTGTGGTGCCTTCGCCACGCGGTGAAGGCGGAATTGCCGAAAACAATCCAAACAAGAAATACACAAACAGCGTAAAACTCTATGAATTTCAAAGAAATCCTCAAGAAAGTAGCTCCCGATGCCCTGCTGGTGGTGCTCTTTCTGGCTTTGAGCACCTTCTACTTTCTCACGCCGATGAGCGAAGGACTGGTGCTGAACGGCCATGACACGGTGGCCAGCGTAGGCCTCGGCCGCGAGCAGGCCGACTACCGCGCCACCCACGGGGGCGAAACGACCCGCTGGTCGAACGCCCTGTTCAGCGGTATGCCCACCTACCAGATGGCTCCTTCCTACGGTTCGACCACGGCCGTGTTTGCCCTCTCGAAGGTGTACAAACTGGGCACCGAGGGATGGTTTCCCGCCATCTGCTACGTGTTTCTCTACCTCTTGGGATTCTACATTCTGCTCCGTGCCTTCAACTTCAAGCCCTATCTGGCCGCGTTGGGTGCGGTGATATGGGCCTTCTCGTCCTACTTCTTCATCATCATTGCCGCGGGCCACATCTGGAAAGTGCTCACGCTGGCCTTCATTCCGCCCACCATCGGCGGTCTGGTGCTGTGCTACCGGGGGAAGTATCTGTGGGGCGGTGCCGTCACGGCGCTCTTCACGGCATTCCAGGTGCAGAGCAACCACCTGCAGATGACCTACTACTTCCTCTTTGTGATGCTGCTGCTGGTGATGGCCTATGGCGTGGACGGCATTGTGCGCAAACGCCTGGGGGCGTGGTGCAAGGCCACCGGCGTGCTGGTGGTGGCCGGCCTGCTCGGCGTGGCCACCAACCTGCCCAACCTCTACCACACCTACTCCTATGCCAAGGAGTCGATGCGCGGCAAGGCTGAGCTGACACCCCTGCCCAGCCAGGCGAAGGAGGCCAGCAAGGCCACCGACGGACTCGACCGCGACTACATCACTGCCTGGAGCTACGGCATCGACGAAACGCTCACGCTCCTCATTCCCGACTACAAGGGCGGTGGCTCCACCTCCATCCTCGACCGCGAGGGCGTGGAGGACCTGGAGGGGTACAGCGAATTCTACGAGAAAGCCGGACAGACGCAGCAGGCCTTCCAGCAGCAGCAAGTGCAGGCCTATCCTCCCGGCATCCAGCTCTACTGGGGCGACCAGCCCTTCACGGTGGGCCCGGTGTATGTGGGCGCCATCGTGTGCTTCCTCTTCGTGCTCGGCATCTTCTATGTGCGCGGCCCGGTGAAGTGGGCACTCCTGCTGGCCACGGTGGTCAGCCTCATCTTTGCCTGGGGCAAGAACATCCCGGTGGTGACGGATTTCCTGATCGACCACCTGCCGATGTACTCCAAGTTCCGCACGGTCAGCTCGGCGCTCGTGATTGCCGAGTTCACCATGCCGCTGCTTGCCGTGCTCTGCGTGGCCGAAATATGCAAGCGCCCCGAGCTGTTCCAGCTCACGAAGTGGGAGGGCAAGGCGAATCAGCCGAGCGACCTCATCGACCTGCCCCTGCTGCGCAAGCTCATCGGCCTGCCCGTGGCCACGCTGCTGACGCTCGGCCTCTGCCTGGCCCTGTGGCTCTTCCCGTCGCTGGCAGGCGACTGCATCTCGGCCTCCGATGCCGAAACCTTCCGCGCCATGCAGAGCGGCGGTTTCCCGATCGACTTCGTGATGGCCTACAAGAGTGCCCTCACGTCGATGCACCACGCCATTCTCTCGGCCGATGCCCTGCGTTCGGCCCTCTTCATCGTGGGCGGCATGCTGGTCATCTGGCTCATGGCTGAGGGCAAACTGGCCAAATGGGCCGGATGTGCCTTGCTCACGCTCCTCTGCCTGGCCGACCTCTGGCAGATCGACAAGCGTTACCTCAACAACGACAGCTTCACCGATCCCTCCACCCAGCTCGAAGGCTTTGCCAAGACTCCGGCCGACGAGCAGATCCTGAAGGACACGACCTACTACCGCGTGGTGAACCTCGGTGCGGGCAATCCGTTCAACGAAACGAGCAATGCCACTTCCTACTACCACCACTCCATCGGAGGATACCATGCCGCCAAGCTCCACCGCTACCAGGACCTCATCGACCGCCAGCTCAACACCGAGCTCTCCAAGGCGGCCGGAGCCATCAGCGCGGCCGGAGGCGACATGAACCGTGTGCCGATGGACAGCATCGCTCCCGTGATGAACATGCTCAACACGAAGTACTTCATCTTCGGCAGCGGACAGAGTGCCGTGCCGGTGCTCAATGCCCGTGCCAACGGCAACGGATGGTTTGTCGGTTCGCTGCGCTTCGTGAAGAATGCCGACGAGGAAATGGCTGCCCTCACAGGGCTTGACACGAAGCATGCCGCCGTGGCCGATGCCCGGTTCAAGGAGCAGATTGACGGTTCGGCGCTCGACTCGGGCCGTGTACAGCTCCTCACCTATGCCCCCAACCAGCTCTCCTACGAAGTGGAGTCGGCACGAGGCGGCGTGGTGGTGTTCTCCGAGATTTACTATCCGGGCTGGACCGCCACCATCGACGGCAAGCCGGCCGAACTGGGCCGCGTGAACTATGTGCTGCGTGCGCTCAAGGTGCCTGCGGGCAAGCACAAGGTGGAGATGGAGTTCCGTCCGTCCACCGTGACGACCACCGACACCATCGGCTATGTGGCCCTGGCCCTCACCCTGCTGCTCTTCGTGGCAGCCATCTGGGTGAGCGTGAGAAAAAAGGAACTGAAAGGATGATTGACCAAACGGGTCGGCGGGCAAGATGATTGCCCGTTGACCCGTCAGGTA
>DAIRWG010000229.1:0-3286 GCA_036802405.1 Alloprevotella sp. | reverse complement strand
CTGCATCCCGATAAAGCACTTCTAATCTAAAAATAATTCTGAACACCTACTTAACCCAGAGCATTGCCCTGGGCTATCGTGACATTGGGCTTTCAGCCCGCCCTTGACGCATGCTAAATGAGTACACCAAACTGGACACCCTACAACATGGGTAATGTGCGAAGCGCGTTGTTCTGTCACAATAGAGGCCATGTGAAACGCTGCCATTCTGTCAGCATTAGCGAACGAATGTTATAGAACGAAGGTTGGCAACTTCTTTGCGATGGATGAGGGCAAAAGCCGGATGCCGAGCGGCCGGAAGGACGGGAGGCGGAAGGCTGGAGAAAACATCACAAGAAGAAGAAGAAAACAACAAAAAAGATAAGAATCATGACATTCGACAACTTCACAATCAAAGCCCAACAGGCCGTGCAGACGGCCGTGGACCGCGCCACCCAGGCGGGGCAGCAGGCCATCACGCCTGTGCACCTGCTTGCCGGTGTGCTGGCTGTGGGCGAGAACGTCACGCAGTTTCTCTTCGGCAAGTTGGGCGTGAACGAACGCGCGCTGCAATCTGCTGTCGACCATGAACTGCAACACCAGCCCCGCGTGAGCGGCGGCAGTCCTTACCTCGACCAGGAGGCTAACAATGTGGCCCTCAAGGCACAGGACATTGCCCGCAAGGACGGCGACACCTATGTGGGACTGGAACCCCTGCTGCTGGCTCTGCTCAGCGTGAAGAGCACGGCTGCGCAGATGCTGAAGGATGCCGGCGTGGGCGAGAGTGCCTTGCGCCAGGCCATTCAGGAACTGCGCGGCGGCCAGAAGGCTACTTCGCAGAGCAGCGAGGACACCTACCAGGCCCTCAAGAAGTATGCACGCAACCTCGTGGAGGAAGCGCGGAGCGGCAAGCTCGACCCGGTGATCGGCCGCGATGAGGAAATACGCCGTGTGCTGCAGATCCTGTCGCGCCGCACGAAGAACAACCCGATTCTGATCGGTGAACCCGGTACGGGCAAAACGGCCATCGTGGAGGGACTGGCGCAGCGCATCGTGCGTGGCGATGTGCCCGAGAACCTGAAGAACAAGCAGCTCTATTCGCTCGACATGGGCGCATTGGTGGCTGGTGCCAAATACAAAGGCGAATTTGAGGAACGGCTCAAGAGCGTGATCAACGAGGTGACGCAGGCTCAGGGCGACATCATCCTCTTCATTGATGAGATTCACACCCTCGTGGGGGCTGGCAAGAGCGAAGGCGCCATGGATGCCGCCAACATTCTGAAGCCGGCACTGGCCCGCGGCGAACTGCGCAGCATCGGTGCCACCACCTTGGAAGAGTATCAAAAGTATTTTGAGAAAGACAAGGCTTTGGAACGCCGTTTCCAGACGGTGATGGTGGACGAGCCTTCGCCCGAGGATGCCATCAGCATCCTGCGCGGACTGAAGGAACGCTATGAGAATCACCACAAGGTGCGTATTCAGGATGATGCACTGATTGCTGCCGTGCAACTGTCGCACCGCTACATCACCGACCGTTTCCTGCCCGACAAGGCCATCGACCTGATGGATGAGGCTGCCGCCAAGCTGCGCATGGAGCGTGACTCGCAGCCGGAGGAGCTCGACGAGATTACCCGCCGGTTGCGCCAGCTCGAGATTGAGCGCGAAGCCATCAAGCGCGAGGGCGACGAGGCCAAACTCGATGCGCTCAACAAGGAGATAGCCGAACTGCAGGAGCGCGAGAAGAACTTCCGCGCCAAATGGGAAGGCGAGAAGGAAGTGCTGGCCCGGATCCAGCAGGACAAGCAGCAGATGGAGCAGCTCAAGTTTGAAGCAGAGCGTGCCGAGCGCGAAGGCGACTATGGCCGCGTGGCCGAAATCCGCTACGGCAAGCTGCAGCAGCTGCAGCACGACATTGATGCCCAGCAGGAGCAGCTCCGCAGCCGTCAGGGCGCTGAGGCCATGGTGAAGGAGGAAGTGACTCCCGACGACATTGCCGATGTGGTGGCCCGCTGGACGGGCATACCCGTGACGCGCATGCTGCAGAGCGAACGCGAGAAACTCCTGCACTTGGAGGACGAGCTGCACCGCCGGGTGGTGGGACAGGACGAGGCCATCCAGGCCGTGGCCGATGCCGTGCGCCGCTCGCGTGCCGGACTGCAGGATCCGAAGCGACCCATCGGTTCGTTCATCTTCCTCGGCACCACGGGTGTGGGCAAGACGGAGCTGGCCAAGGCGTTGGCCGACTACCTCTTCAACGACGAGAACATGATGACGCGTATCGACATGAGCGAGTATCAGGAGAAGTTCAGCGTGAGCCGACTGGTCGGCGCGCCTCCCGGATACGTGGGCTACGAAGAGGGTGGCCAGCTCACCGAGGCTGTGCGCCGCAAACCTTACAGCGTGGTGCTGTTCGACGAGATTGAGAAGGCTCATCCCGACGTGTTCAACATCTTGCTGCAGGTGCTCGACGACGGCCGCCTGACCGACAACAAGGGCCGCACGGTCAACTTCAAGAACACCATCATCATCATGACTTCCAACATGGGTTCGCAGCTCATCCAGCAGAAGTTTGAAGCCATTGCCCGAAAGAGTGCCGATGAGCGTGAACGCATCATCGACGAAACGAAGGGCGAGGTGCTCGAGATGCTGAAGAAGACGATCCGGCCGGAGTTTCTCAACCGAATTGACGACATCATCATGTTCGAACCCCTGACGCAGCCTCAGATCGAACAGATCGTGCGCCTGCAGGTGAACGGCATCGAACGTCTGCTCAAGGACCAGGATGTGCACATCGAGGTGAGCGATGCCGCGGTGAAGCTGGTGGCCAAGGCCGGATTCGATCCAGAGTTTGGCGCACGTCCCGTGAAGCGTGCCTTGCAGCGCTTGCTGCTCAACGACTTGAGCAAGGCCTTGCTGGCCGGCACGGTCGACAAGACGCGCCCCATCCGTGTGGATGTGGACGGCGATGCGCTCCGCTTTAGCAATGCGGACTGACAGCCGGAATTTCATGCCCGGATGACCGTGGATGACAATCATCAGGGAAGCAGCCGGGCCCAATGACGTAAATCTCCGAATGTACCCTCACGGGTGCATCCGGAGATTTTTTTTGTTCTATAACGAACCGTGCTGGGAGTCAGACCGGTGGCATACAGTCTGACAGCAATAGTCCGTGATATATTTCTTATTGATGTTTCCGCATGCCATGCTCACCCCTAACGGGGTGAGTCGTGCCATGCCATACGACCTCCATGGAACTTATAGTCAGGCAAGAATGGTTTTGGAAAAGTCAGCCACGTTACTTTTCGTA
>DAIRWG010000228.1:0-3321 GCA_036802405.1 Alloprevotella sp. | reverse complement strand
GACGAGTCCGTCGGCCTGTCCGTCGGCAAAGAGCACGTTGCAGAGCAGCACCTCTCCGTCGTTGGCCGTGACGTGGAGCCCCGTGCCGAGGTTGGAGGTGAAGGCACAGTTGCGGAGCGTGAGGCTGCCGCCGGTGAAGGATCCGAAGTTGTTGACGTTGGCCGTCATGCCCAGACCGTTGGGCTTGCCGTCGGTGCCGGTGTAGGCATGGTCGTTGCGGAAGGTGAAGCCCGAGATGCTGACGGGGCGCCCGTTGGTGGTGACGTTGAGCAGGTTGGCCACGTTCACGTTGGACTCGAGCAGCGGGTTGGGTTCGAGAATGGTGGGCTGCGAGAAGTCCTGCGGCTCACGTCCCCGGTCGTCCTTGGCCGCGCCCTCGCACGAACCCACGATTTCGAGTTCGGTGACGAATTCGGCCTGCACGCCCGTGTTCACCACGAGCGAGAAGGCATCGCCGCCCGTGAGCAGCGGCGAATGGTAGTGCCCGCCGCGCACGAACACCTGGCGCTTCGTGCTCTGCGACTCCTTGTTGCCCGTGGGGTTGGCCATGGCGATGATGGCACCGCGCAGGTCGCTCGACTGGTTGAGCCAGCTGTCGCCCGAGCCGTTGCCCTCGTCGGTGGTGCCGATGTAGACGAATTCGCGGTCAGCAAACTGGAACTGGTACTGGAACTCGTAGAGCCCGATGTCGATGGTGCGCACGCCGGGATCGCCCGTCGTGGCATCGAGCGGACCGACGAAGCGGCGGTAGGTGCCCTGCAGCTTGATGGAGTCGACATACTCGGTGGGATAGGCCAGGGTGGTGCGCACGTAGTCCGACTGCTCCTGCCACCAGCGCATGTAGGCATTCTGCGTGTCGGTGTTGCCCAGCTCGGCGGCGAAGCGGTCTTTGTAATCCTTGTCGGAGCAGGCCTCGAGCGCCCCTTCGCCGGCATCGGTGAGCACGGAGATGGAGGCGGGGTTCCACATGGCTCCGGCATTGAATCCCTCGTAGCCCGCGGCGGTGGAGGGCGACTTGAAACGCGGCCCGGTGGACGACATGTTGGTGCGGTCGATCAGCACGTTGCCCATCGTGCTGGCGCGCTGCTGCGAGTCGTCGGAGTCATTGCCCGGACGGAGGTCGGTGGCGCAGTGCGAGAGTTGCCAGTCGTAGAGGAGCATGTGGGCGTTGGTGCTGTAGTTGTCTCCGTGCATGTAGTGGTTGGTGCGGTTGCCCCAGCACACGGTGTTGGTGAGGAGCGTGGGCATGTCGGGCTGGCGGGTGGTTTCGGCAACGTTGCCGTAGACGAACACCTCGCCGCCCAAGTCGGCCTCGTTGCGCACGATGTGGCAGTTGAGAAGCTGGAGGTAGGGATAGGTGTTGTCGGCCGGACTGACGTAGACGGCTCCTCCCTCCGATCCGCTTCGGCCCCGTCCCACGGCCGAATTGTTGGCCATGAGGCAGTTGATGGCACTCACGCTGCCCGAATTTTTGACCGAGAAGGTGGCGCAGATGCCTCCGCCGCGTGCGGCGCTGGGCAGCACGTCGTCGGTTGATTCGGACTGGGCCAGATTGCCGCTGACGGCGGTGCCGATGAGGCGCAGGTGGGCATCGTGTGCGAAGATGCCTCCGCCGTGCACGCCCTTGTTGCGCAGCACGCGGCAGCGGTTGAGCGTGTAGTTCACGCCCCAGGTGAAGATGCCTCCGCCGTGGCCCACATCGCTCACCATCTCGTCGCCGAAGTCGTCCTCGGCCACGGCATCGGAGGTTTCGCCGTCGACCACGGTGATGCCGTCGAGCAGCACGAGGTTGCTCTCGGCCTGCTTCAGCTGCTTGAGGTCGTCGGCCTCGGCGCGGCTGTACACCACGTGGTAGACGCGGCGCTCCGACTCCGATGCCTTGATGTTGCCCGAGAGGATGGTGGGGTTGGCAAACTCCCACGGCTCGAGCAGTCCGTTCTTGTTGAGGTCGGCCAGGTGGTGCTTGTCGCGCCACTCGAGGATCTGCTTCATGTCGCTGTAGGGATCGAGGTCAATCACGTGGCCGTTGATGTCGGTGATCTGCTTGAGCGAAGCGTTGTCGGCCGTGCCGACGGTGGTCACGGGGTCGGAGGAGAAGGGGTCGGTGTTGACAAAGCCGCCGAAGATGCACACGTTCACCGGCAGTTCGAACGACTGCATGCGGCGGTCGGCCACGGGCGAGGTGGTCACGTCGTGGCCGCTGGTGCGCACCACGCTGGGGCGGTAGGTGCCGCCGGTGATGAGAATCTCGAAGCGCGTGTCGAGCGAGGCCAGGTAGCGCGGGGCGGTGGCGGTGCCCACGTTGTTGGTGCGCACGTGGTTGATGTAGGCGATGGCGGCATCGAGCGAGTTGAAGGGGGTGTAGAAGGAGCGGCCCATGTAGTCGGCCTTCACCTGGTCGCTCACCTCGGCACCTCCTTCGTCCGACACGAAGAGGCGCGTGATGAGGATGCCCTGCTTCACGTCGGGCATGGTCATGGCGTAGGCTCCCGCCGTAAGGCGGTCCTTCACGCCGCGCGTCACGCCCTTCACGTCGAAGGCCGACACGCCGAGCTTCTCCCACAGCTGCTGGTAGGCGCTCGTCACGCCGTTGTCGATGAGCGGCGAGTAGGGACGCGGGTAGTATTCGCCGGCCGTGGCAAAGTAGGTTTCGAAGTCGCTCGTCATGGAGGTGTTGCCGATGTCGCCCGGCAGCTGGTAGCGCTCCACGAAGCAGCAGTTGTAGGGGTAGTATTCGTCGTGGGTGGAGGTGGGGTCGGCCGAGTGGTTGATGCGGTCCTTGAACTGCTGGTCGACCACGCCCGAGATGTTCTTGTCGGTGGTGGCCGTGTTGCCCCACACCACGGAGTTGCCGCCGAAGAGGGCGCCCAGCTCCTGGCAGATGCCGCCGCCTGTGGTGGCCGAGTTGCCGCACACGGTGCACGAGGCCATGTAGGCGCGGTATTCGCTGTACGACTCGATGAGCTGCCGGCCGTTGGCGGCATAGATGGCCCCGCCCATCCGGGCCGAGTTGGAGTGCATGACGGTGCCGCTGAGGATGGCGCCGGGCAGCAGGGCGAGGGCCCCGCCCTTGATGGCCTGGCAGTCGGTGATGAAGCAGTTGCGTACATAGGCATAGGCCGGCACGACGGCTCCGCCGCCCATGCCCTTGAAGCCGTCGTTGTCGGTGGCGGCCCCGCCGACGAGGCGCACGCCGTCGATGCCGGTGGAGGGATTGACGAGCTTTCCGTCCACCGTTTTGCCCGGCAGGGCGTGGAGGGCGTAGTCGGTGATTTCGCCCTTGGGCCACTGGCCGAAGCTCACCACGTGGTAGCCCGTCAC
>DAIRWG010000227.1:0-3332 GCA_036802405.1 Alloprevotella sp. | reverse complement strand
CTTTCAGCCCGCCTTTGACGCATGCAAAATGAGTACATCAAACTGGACACCCTAAAAGATAGTGCAAACCGGCCGAAGCCGTGAAAGGCTGGAAGAGTTTCATTGGCTTCTTCCACGTTGGTGAGGGGTCTTTGAGGTTAGTGGTGGATTTGATAATGCAAACGTAGTGACTTTTTGTGAAATGGTCAAATTTTCTGTCACGTTCTTGTGCGAATGTCACACGATGTGACACTGACAGTATGCATCCCCTTCTTACGCGCGCGCGTTACAACGTAATTGCACTTTTTGCTTTCATCTGTCAGCGCTGCAGTTGTGCCGTGAGTGTACCGCGGTAGTGTTGTGAGAGTACCGTGGTAGTGTTGTGAGAGTACCGTGGTAGAATTTGAAAAAGTCTGGGACTTGTTGAAATAAGCCTTGGACTTGTTGAAAAGTGCCAGAAAACAGGGGGGGCTGACAGATGACAGTAAAAAGCATGATTGCGGTGTATTATACGCGCGTGCGCGCGCGTGCGCGAGAGAATTTTGCAACTTTTTCAAGTGGACTCAAGTAGAAAAGCAGAAAAATCCTTTGCCATGTCTAGATAAAGACGTACATTTGCAGTCACATATACCAACGGGCCAGATTGGATTTGACAGCGGGTCGAGGTGGTATGTAAGCACGCAGTGCGCCTGGAGGTGGGCACTTTAATCTCGGCTTCCGACAATTTAACTGGCGAAAACAAGTTTGCTCTCGCTGCTTAATCGAAGTACAGTAGATAAGCTTTATTCCGGCACAAGGTGCTGGAACGAGACATCACCCAAGAGCTCTTGCTCCGAAGCGTCTTGATCAGGTGGTGCAGATAAATCGGGGATAGTTTCGGCAGGCCTCAATGCCGGAATGAATTTTTAGAGGATAAGGCGCTGGTTGGTGGCACTGGTCTTGCCAACGCTCGAAAATGAAGTCAGTGATAAGCGTGTAGAAAGCATATGATTTCCCTGTTTGGACGAGGGTTCGAGCCCCTCCTGGTCCACTCATACGCACAAGGTGACGTTTCGGATGTTCTCCCGTGGAGCAGTCGGATGTCACCTTTTTCTGTTTATCTTAATTAGTCGCACTTTATTCTTCCGTTGCACATGGACCGCATGACACAAGAACAGCGCCACAGATGCATGGCCTCCATCAAGGGGCGTGACACGCGTCCGGAACTGCTTGTCCGCCGTTATCTTTTTGCTTGCGGGTTTCGTTTCCGTGTGAATGTGCGCAACCTTCCGGGTCGGCCCGATGTAGTGCTTGCGCGCTTTCGCACCGTGATTTTTGTCAACGGTTGCTTTTGGCATGGACATGCAGGCTGTCGCTATTTTGTGATGCCCAAGTCGAACACAGAATTCTGGCAGCAAAAGATTGAGCGCAACCGACAGCGCGACCAACGGGTCATTGCGGCCTTGCGTCTTCGCGGATGGCATTGTCTCACTTTGTGGGAGTGTCAATTGAAGCCGGCCGAGCGTGAACGCACGCTGCAGTCGCTGGTCTACACGCTTTGCCACCTCTATGTGGGCGACCATAGTTGTCGCAAGGAAACTGAGATCCCCGTGTATGCTCTTCCTCAGGTGGCCGAGGAAGCTGCTCTTTATGGGAAAAACCCTCTTTCTTAGTTTGAATTCGTGTGAGTTCACTTTTAAAGAATGGTGCCAGCAAATTTGATGTATTAGCTACTATGATTTAAAGAAAAGAGTTGTGCACAACCCCAAAAGAGAAAACGCATACTTGTAGGGAACAGTTATTTCTTCAGTTTTTGAAAAAAAAGTGATTGATAACGGTTACTTCCACGCTCTATATCTCATAAACAAATGATAATTAACCAGGGCGTGTTGCAAAAGCGCATGCCAAAAGACGAAAAAAGAAATGTTAGAGTTAAAAGGAAAGTAGTGCAAGGACTGTAAGATCTTTACAGACAACATCGAACAGGACGCATTGTCCATGATTTACCACTTCCTCGACCATCCTATGTTTGAGGGAAGCAAAATCCGCATCATGCCAGACGTACATGCTGGGCAAGGACATCGTAGTGGGATTCACTGTCTCGTTTACCGACCATGTAAACCCCGACCATGTGGGTGGCGACATCGGCTGCACAGTAAGCACAGCCATCACCGACCTCCCCGTCAACGAGGCAGACTATCCTGCCATCGAGAAGGCTATTCGCGATAGGGTGAAGTTCGGAATGACGATTCATCAAAAGTCAGTATATGACACCAAGGCTCTTTGCCGACACCTCCAGGATGCTGTGACAAAAGCACGTCAGCAGTGGCCAGAGATGGTGAACTCCGTAGATGTGACAGAACGAGGCATCTCGGCCATGCTCAAGCGCGTTGATCAGAGCGAACATATGTTCTACCACAGCATCTGCTCGGTGGGCGGTGGCAACCATTTCGTGGAAGTGGGCGTAACGCCCGAGGACAACTACGCTTTCACCGTACACTGCGGCAGTCGCAACCTTGGTCAGAAGGTGTGGAAATACTGGAAAATGGAGGCTGGCAAGCAGGTCGGTGTATGCAACGGCTATTTGGTGGGCGATGCCATGAAGGGATACATCACCGATATGGTGGTGGCACAGGCTTACGCAGAGTTCAACCACAAGGTGATTGACAGTCTGGTGCTTGAAGCCATCAATGAGGTAAGCAGCAGGCCTGCAAGCATCGTGGAGCAGATATGCACCACGCACAACTATATTGACTTCGGCATGAAGATGCTGCGCAAAGGTGCAGTGGCTGCACCTAAGGGCAAGAAACTCGTCGTTCCATTCAACATGCGCGACGGACTTATCGTTTGCCGTGGCAAGGGCAACGAGGACTGGAACTGTTCGTCGCCACATGGTGCTGGACGCTTGATGTCGCGTGCTGCTGCCAAGGAACTCATCGACCTTAATGAATTTGAGGAGTCGATGAAGGGCATCTATTCTACCAGTGTAGGCACAGGCACTATCGACGAGAGCCCGATGGCGTATAAAGACCCGAAGGAGATTCTTCAACTGATACAGGACACCGTGGAGGTGGAATACTTCATCAAGCCTGTCATCAACATGAAGGCAACTTCCAGTGGTAAGATTGAGGAAATCGACCCGAACGAAGAACAGGACTAATCGTTTGTGTTTTAATGGGTAGTCCATGAGAATGACTACACAGTGACAGTAGTTCTGTAAAATGACAAAGCGAAAAACTTCCGCAATATAAAAATTTGCGGAAGTTTTTTGTTTTACGAGCAAGACCAGCAAGTGCAGTATATAGATGCCGATGGGGTGGCCCACACCGGCACGGTGCTTGAATTCGATCCGAACGGCTACTATATCGTGCAGT
>DAIRWG010000226.1:0-3368 GCA_036802405.1 Alloprevotella sp. | reverse complement strand
TGCATCCCGATAAAGCACTTCTAATCTAAAAATAATTCTGAACACCTACTTAACAACCTTTTTAGCGGCCGTTCGGGGAAGGGCTCGGAGGCAAAGCGGTTTCGCCATAAAATTGCCGACCTGTGCACACGATTCGCCATAGAAGCAGAAAAAGCTCACCGACGAAGGAACTTCATCAGTGAGCTTTTTTGTGATGTAAATGCGCTGTCACAAGATCAAGCTTCAGCCTGCGGGGCATCCAGCACGGAATACTTGCTGTGCTGGCTGCGATACTCAGGCACCACCTCCTTCATCTTCTTCACGATGGACATGTCATCATAGTGGAGAGAGAGTTCGTAGAGGTCCTTCTCGTTCTGCAAGGCAAGTTCGTAAGGATACTCACGCACCACAGCCACCTTGATCTTGGGATGCACCGTGGGAATGGTTTGCTCAGCATCGTTGAGCACCTCCTCGAAGAGTTTCTCGCCATCGCGCAGGCCCGTGTACTTGATCTCGATGTTCTTGGCCCCCGAAAGGTCGATCATGCGCTGTGCCAGATCGGCAATGCGTACTGGCTCACCCATGTCGAACACAAAGATCTCTCCCCCTTTGCCCATGGTGCCGGCCTCGAGCACCAGACGGCAGGCCTCGGGAATGAGCATGAAGAATCGGATGATGTCCTTGTGCGTCACCGTCACGGGACCGCCCCGGCGAATCTGCTTCTTGAAGAGGGGGATGACACTGCCGTTCGATCCGAGCACGTTGCCGAATCGGGTGGTCACAAACTGCGTTTCGCCCTTCACCTTGCCGTCGTGGATGGCCTTGTTGAGCGACTGGCAGTAAATCTCGCAGATGCGCTTGCTGCAGCCCATCACATTGGTGGGGTTGACGGCCTTGTCAGTGGAAATCATCACAAACTTCTTGGTGCCGTACTTCACGGCCAAATCAGCTATGACGCGCGTGCCATACACATTGTTCTGAATGGCCATGGCGGGATTGTCCTCCATCATGGGCACATGCTTGTAGGCAGCGGCATGGAACACGTATTCGGGACGATGCTCGGCAAAAATCGTTTCCATCTGCGAGGCATTGGTGATGGACCCCACAATGGTCCACACCTTGAGGTCGCTGTGCTGGCGGTTCATGTAGAGGCGCACGTCGTGCATGGGTGTTTCGGCCTGGTCCACGAGAATGAGTTCGGAGGGGCCGAAGGAAGCCACCTGACGAGCTATTTCCGAACCGATGCTGCCTGCAGCACCGGTGATGAGGATGCGGTGGCCATGAAGCATATTCTCGATTACCTCCATGTCCACTTCGATTTTGTCGCGAGGCAAGAGGTCCTCAATGTCAACCTCATGAAGCTGGGTGTGCGAGAAGTCGGACTTGCCGTCCCATTTCTCAGCCTTAGGCATCATCATGATGGTGATCTTGGCGGCGAGCAAGGCATTGATCAGGCTGGTGCGATGGGTGAAATGCTCGCTTTGCAGGGGCGACACGAGAAGCACCTGCACCCCCTGTCGCTGCATCACCTCCACGATATCGTCGTCGTCGTTGTAGACCTTGACACCGAGCAGGAGCGTGGATGCCGAAGCCTTGTCGGTGGAGATGAATCCGGCCACCTTGTAGCGCGAGGGCGACTCCGAGAGGATGCTCTTGGCAATGGCCACACCACCTTGCATGCAGCCGTAAATGAATGTCTTGGGGCAGTTGTCGCTCTTGCGGTAGATGTCGTGAACGGACTTCACCACGATGCGTGCGGTCCACATGAGCATGGTGGCGGTGACAAAAATCTGCACGCTGGTGAAGAATCGGGGAATGACCAGATAGGGAGTGAGTCCGAGCCACACCTGCAGCTGATGCAGCACGCAGATGATCACGCCCGCCGTGAAGGTGGAATAGGCCACCCGATGCAGATCGATGAAGGAGGAATAGCGCAGCACACCATTGAACGTGTGAAACACGAGGAATGCGAGCATGTAAGCTGCCAAGCAAAGCACCATGCCGCAAGTGACCCGGTTGAAATTGGCCATCAAGGCAGGGAACCCGTACTGCAGATAGTACACGAAAATGCCTGACGCCAACACGGCCAGGGTGTCGTAGGTGAGGATGCACCAATAGGGAAGCGTTCGGCGGGAGAAGCCCCACTCACAAAATCGTTGAAATAGACTCATTCGTTTTCGCTGATCTTTTGTTTCTTTTTCTTTCATGTTTCATCATCTCATGGGAACCACAAAGATGCGGCTGCCTGTTCTTATCAATGTCCAGAGAGCCCCAAGGCGCGAGCATTCTGTTCTGCCCGATGCAACCACTTGCATAACACACGATAAGACACAAAACTCATCTTTTCTCCCAAGTCGAAGACTTGAAGAGAAAGCCATGCTGCAAGACTGTTGCACAAGCATTATCTCAGTCTGGGGAAGTTGTCGTTTTTCAAGCCCGCTGACGGGAATGCCATTCGGGTTATCATCTCATCTTCTGTCACTTCGATAGAGAATGAAATCTTCAGCAAAGTTACGGATTTTATTTAGATTGCCCACCAAGCATCCTCATATATTTTCACCAAATAGCGAAAATTCAATACAATCGCAACAAAAGCATGAATTTATGTCAAGGCAAGTTGGCATGCATCAAGCCATATTGAAATGCTGGAAATGGACTCTATAACGAACCGCGCGAGCAGTCCGACAGGACTGAAGACTGCGGACGCTTGGGATTTATTATAGTCAAGCAATAATGGTTTGGGAAAACCTGAGGTATAAGCCATGGGGATAGCATCTGCTCTCTTCATTCCAATTTCATGCCGCAGGCCACCCCGTTAGGGGTGAGTCATACGAAAAGTAACGTGGCTGACTTTTCCAAAACCATTCTTGCCTGACTATACAATAGGCCACGAAGAAACGCGAAGACCTGCGGCAAATTTGCCTGCGAAGACCATCAGCACAACGCTTTGTGATTTGCACATTGGTTACCCATGGGAAACGATACTGAGCCAATTTATGACTTCAAGCGCCTTAGCCCATGGTGAGCATTTTATACCTCAAACACCATCGTTTGTCGCGTTCCCTCGCGCGCACGCGCGTTTACAGGGAATTGTGCATGTTGCTTTCACTCTGTCACTTCTGTCACCTTGCACCTGGATGGCCAAACACCAAGAAACGGGCAGACACCTTCAAGCCAAGTTCGTAAGGGACTTGTAAAAAGACCACCACGGTACCGTAAAAATTCCACCGCGGTACTGTAAAAATTCTACCACGGTGCCGTAATTACTCCACCACGGTACTGTAAAATTCCAACGAAGGGAGCAAGAAATTTCTTCTGAAATGCATTTATCTGATAGGGTGTCCAGTTGGATGTTCGCATTATTGATCCAACAAGCATTCGTGTGAGTG
>DAIRWG010000225.1:0-3469 GCA_036802405.1 Alloprevotella sp. | reverse complement strand
TCGCGTTCCTTAGCGGCCCTTCGCGGACAAACACACTCCGCCGCATGGCTTCGTGTCCCTTAGTGCTCCTTAGTGGTAAAACCTCATCCGCAAGGCCTTCGCGTAATATACCGCCGCAAGGCTTCGCGTTCCTTAGCGGCCCTTCGCGGACAAACACACTCCGCCGCAAGGCTTCGTGTACATTCGTGGCCCTTAGTGGTAAAACCTCCGCCGCAAGGCTAAGTGCCCCTTAGTGGTAGAAGCCCCCAACATCCGCAACCAATCGCCTCCCCACAGGAATCTTTGCGGAAAACATCATCCCCCCCACCTAAAACCACATTTTTTGCTGTCACCCGTCACTTTTCCACGAATCGAAGCCCACCAAAAAACAAGTCCCAGACTTTTTCAAACACCACCACGGTACCGTAAAAACACCACCGCGGTACCGTAAAAGCACCACCGCGGTACCGTAAAAGCACCACCGCCCCCAAAGTGACAAGTGACAGCAACAAACACAAACCCCTGTAACGCGCGCGCAAGAGCCCAGACTTGCTGTCACTCCCACCCCATCGTGTGACATTCGTACCCCCAGCGCGACAAAGCGCTTGGCCATTCCGAAAAAAATCACCAACTTTGCAGCACCATTCAACCAACAACCGAACCAATCGTCCAACCACGATTGCAAACCATGAAAACAGATGAAAAACAACAATCCCCTTCCCCCCACGCTGAGCAACATCCTCCGCAAAGTGAAAGAAGTGCTGGCACGCTGCGCCAACCTCACCGCCGAAATGGTGATCGCCGTCATCCAGAAACTCCGCGAACGCGGCATCTGGCCCACCGCCAAGAGCCATCGCTCCACCGCCCCTCAGCGGCATACAAACACCAATTCCACAACGCCCCCCAACACCGCCCAATCCGTCCCCACAGACTCCCCCGCACCCTCCGCCTACGCCCAGCAGCTGCAGGCCAACACCGCGCAAGTCAAGCAATTCCTCCAGCAGCACTACGAAGTGCGCTACAACCTGCTTGAGCACTGCGCCGAAGTGCGCCACCGCCCCGATGCACAGTTCGAGGAAACCGAATGCACGGAGAATGACCACGAATACCACCTCCTCAACGACGTGACCCTCAACACCATCGTGCTCCACCTGCACGAAAACGGCATACCCTGCTGGGACCGCGACGTGACGCGCCTGCTCCACTCGCGCCTCATGCCCCAGTACCACCCCCTCAGCGACTACCTCCACCACCTGCCCGCGTGGGACGGCACCGACCGCCTCACGCCACTCGCCATGCGCGTGTCCCGCCACCCGCTCTGGATCACCGCCTTCGCCTGCTGGATGCGCGCCATGGTGCGCCAGTGGCAAGGATGCATCGCCCCACACATCCAGACGGAAAACACTCCCACCCAAACTGACAGCACCCCCACCAACCAACTCGCACTCATCCTCATCAGCCAAGAGCAAGGCCAGCACAAAAGCACCTTCTGCCGCATGCTCCTGCCCGAAGTTCTACGCCCCTACTACACCGACAAGTTTGAACTCGCCGCACGCACCAACCTCGAGTTTCCCCTCTGCCGCTACGCCCTCGTCAACCTCGACGAGTTTGACCGCTACTCCTCCACCCAGATGGCCAAGCTCAAGAACCTCATGCAGCTCGGCGCCCTCAGCGTGCGCCGCCCCCATGCCCGCCACTTCGAGCTGCTCTGCCGCACCGCCTCCTTTATCGGCACCAGCAACACCGCCGAACTCCTGACCGACCCCACCGGATCACGCCGCTTCTACTGTCAGGAAGTTGACCACCTCATCGACTGCGACACCCCCATCGACCACGACCAGCTCTACGCCCAGCTCCTCCACGAACTCGCCCAAGGCCGCCCCTACTACCTCAGCAAAAGCGAGGAAGCACAAGTGGAGCAGCACAACCGGGCCTACTACAAAGCCTCTGCCCTCTGCGAAGCCTTCCAAAAACTCTTCCGAGCAGCCGAACTCCCCGCCACCGAAACCCTCGGCACCGAGACCAGCACCACCGAAGCCACCACCACCCAAATGCCAACTACAGGAGCCCTCACCGAAAAGGCCGAATCCAAAGCAGCCCCCATAGAATGGCTCTCAGCCACCGAAATCTTCAAGGAAATGCACGACGCCTTCGGTTCACGCCTCCTCTCAGGCACCCCCAGCCATCTCGGCCGCCAGCTCACCTTCCTGAAAGTAAAGAAGAAGCACACCAACCGAGGCACCCTCTACTGCGTGCAACGCCTCAGCCCAACTCCCTAAGCATCCATCACCGCAAGACCTTCGCGACCCTTCGTGGCCCAATGGGCCCTTCGCATAAGATACCGCCGCAAGGCTTCGCGGCCCTTAGCGGCCCTTCGCGGACAATACACTCCGCCGCAAGGATTCGTGTATATTCGTGCCCCTTAGTGGTAAAAACTCCGCCGCAAAGCCTACGTGGCCCTCAGCGACAAAACCTCTGCACCTCATTACAATGTTATTGCCAAGACTAAAAAACAGACTCATGGCGATAGAAAAAGCCGTCAAACAATCCTTTCATTTCGATTTCTGTGATTTTCCCGTAAATTCAAGCCCAATCAGAAACAAAACTAGTATCTTTGCAGCGTAAACAAGGATTTAAACCACTTATATATGCTTATAGATTTCACGCTACGGAATTTCATGTCATACAAGAATGAGGTTTCACTAAGTATGGTAGCCAGCACGACGGTCAAAGAATGCGAAAGTCGTGAAGGCGCATCAAACGTGTCTGTCATTGATAATAATAAGCGTATTCTTAGGTCTGCAGCCATTTATGGTGCCAATGGTTCTGGCAAAAGTACCATTATTGCCGCCATGGATATATTCAAGACGATGGTTTTGCAATCTTTTGTTGACGAGACTGCGGTAAAACGTTTGTCAGCATTATACTATCGTTTTGACACGAACTCCGTCAATGAACCTATATCCATGCAAATGATTTTCATGTGCGATGGGGAAAGGTTTCGATATGGATTTGAGGTTGATAAAAACAAGGTTATTACGGAGTGGCTTTATGTTCTGCACAAAGGAAGTACCAAAGAAAGTTACTGTTTCAAACGCGATGGCAATGACTTTAAAGTCAATTTCAAAGTGATGAAAGGAACACGAGGCGTTTCTTCAAAGACCCGCAACAACGCTTTATACCTTTCCACCGCTGCCCAGTTTAATGTGACGATAGCAATGTCTATCAAAGAATGGTTTCGCAAACGCTTCAACATTCTTTCTGGATTAGATGATAATACATTGGCCTTTACCGCACGCACCTTTATGCATAATTCTTTGATACGTGAGCAGATTCTTCAAATGCTCGGAGTCGTAGATACGTGTATAAAGGATGTCAGCATCAAAGAAAATATCAAGGAAGTAAATGTACAGAACTCACCATTCGAGGTATTGTCAATACTGTCCGATTTTAACATTTAAATGGCAGTTATTGCTGTATATAAAAGTAT
>DAIRWG010000224.1:0-3511 GCA_036802405.1 Alloprevotella sp. | reverse complement strand
ACAGGGCGAAAGGAAAACGAACTCGCTTAAACCCAGGGCGCTGCCCTGGGCTGAATGCAGCAACTGGGCTTTCAGCCCGCCCATTCCATATCCACTCATTCGGATACTTGTTGAATCAAAATTGCGAACAATATACTGTACACCCTACCTATAAAAGCATCTGGACATGATAGAAAACATACAACCAACCGATGAACGTGCCTTTGAGAAAAGCATCGAACAGGCACTCGTCGGCTCAACACGCGAAAGCCGCGAGGCTGCAGGGCTGACGGACATTGACCAGCAATGCCCCGGTCCTGCCCAGTACTACTGGGGCTGCCCTACGGACTTGGACAAAAGAACGGCACTGGACGTGCGCCGCCTGTGGCACTTTCTGAACCGTTCGCAACCTGAAGTGCTGGCAGAATATAAGGGTTCGACCGACTTGCGCACGGCCGTTGAGAAACGCATCGCCAAAATGGTGGAGGCACAGGGCATCATCGATGTACTGCGCTCGGGTGTGGACGTGGATAACATCCACCTCACGCTGTTCTATCCGAAGCCATCGGCTGCTGACAGTGAGGCATCGCACCAGCAGTATGCCCTGAACGAGTTCTCGCTGACACGCCAACAAACGTTCTCCGTGACGCGCCCGGGCTTGGAAATCGACATGGTGCTTTACGTGAACGGCCTGCCCATCTTCACCTTCGAACTGAAGAATCCCTGGACGCACCAGACCGCACGTGTGGACGGCATCAAGCAGTACAAGACCGACCGCGACCCGCGTGAACCCTTGCTCCGCTTCGGCCGCTGCTTGGCCCACTTTGCCGTGGACAAGGACGAGGTGTTCTTTTGCACCCACTTGGCTGGCGAGAAGAGCTACTTCATGCCCTTCAACCAGGGATTGCCCAACGGGGAGGGCGCAGGCAACCCTGCCAACCCGAATGGTTTCAAAACGAGCTACCTGTGGAAACACGTCCTCCAGAAGGACACACTCTCTGACATCATCATGAACTATGTGCTCTTCGATTACGGCGAGGCAAAGACGCAAAAGAAGGTGGCACACACGATGAAGAACGCCCGTGTGCTTATCTTCCCCCGCTACCACCAACTCGATGTGGTGGAGAAAGCCATTGACGATGTGAGCACCCTCGGTGTGGGCAAGACCTACCTCATCCAGCACTCGGCCGGCTCGGGCAAGTCGAACAGCATCACATGGTTGGCATTCAAGCTCATCAGCATTTGTCCGCAAACGATGGATGCCGTCCGCGCCAAGGCTTTGGACGTTCCGCTCTTCAACTCGGTCATCATCGTGACCGACCGCCGTGTGCTCGACCGACAGATTACGGACAATATTCGCGCCTTTGGCAAGACGCAGAAGATCATCCAGCACGCGGATTCTTCAGCCGAGCTGAAGGCTGCCATCGAAAACAAGAAGCGCATCATCATCACTACCATACAGAAGTTTCCCTTCATTTGCGACACCATCAAGGACGTGTCTGACCACAACTTTGCCATCCTCATTGACGAGGCGCATTCGTCGCAGTCGGGCATCGCTGCCGACAAGCTCAATGCCTCGGTGCAGAAGATGGTGAGCGAAGACGGCGAACTGACCACCGACGCAGTGATTGCAGAACTCATGCTGAGCCGCAAGATGTCGACCAACTGCTCGTACTTTGCCTTTACCGCCACACCGAAGAAGGAAACGCTGGAGCGGTTCGGCACGAAGCACGAGGACGGGTCGTTCCACCCGTTCCACCTCTACAGTATGCGCCAAGCCATCGAAGAGGGTTTCATCCTGGACGTGCTGACCAACTACACCACTTACAAAAGCTACTACGAACTCATCAAGTCGACAGAGAACAATCCAGAGTATGAGAACAAGCGGGCACAGAAACTCCTGAAGAAAGCCGTGGAACGCGAGCCGAAAACGATTCGCGCCAAGGCTGAGCAGATCCTGGCACACTTCGATGCCAACCTCTTCCGCAACCACAAGTTGATGAACAAAGCCAAGGCGATGGTCGTGACGAAGGACATCGAGTGCGCCATTCGCTACTATCAGGCATTGCAGGACATCAAGCGTGAACGCAAATTGCCCTACGGCATACTCATTGCCTTCTCGGGCGAAAAGTCGGTGGACGGGGTGGAATGCTCGGAGACGGGCATGAACGGCTTCCCCGACACGAAGACACCTGAAGAGTTTGACAAGGACGCGAACCGCATCTTGGTGGTGGCAAACAAATACCTGACGGGATTCGACCAGCCCAAGTTGGCGGCCATGTACATCGACAAACCTTTGGCCGGCGTGCTGGCGGTGCAGTGCCTCTCACGCTTGAACCGCGCCGCGCCTTCGTTGGGCAAACGCGCGGAGGACTTGTTTGTGCTGGACTTCTACAACAAGGTGGACGACATGAAGGCTTCGTTCGACCCTTACTACACCACCACGGCACTCTCCGAACCGACAGACGTGAACATTCTGCACGAACTGCGCGCCACGTTGCTGGCCATGGACGTTTTCACGCAAGACGAGGTGGACGAGTTTGCCGACCTCTACTTCGGCGGCAAAACTCCTGAGGCATGGGCGCACTGCTTGGACGTGCCTGTCGGCCGGTACGAACACGCGATCGACTGGCCCGAAAACGGACAGGCAGACTTCAAGATGAAGTGCAAGCAGTTTGTCAAGGTGTACAGCCGCGTGGCTGCCATCATGTCGTTTGAGATGAAGGAGTGGGAGAAACTCTTCTGGTACTTGCGTTTCCTCATCCCCAACTTGCACGTGAATGTGCCCGGCCGCGACGACATGAAGGACTTGCTCGACAATGTGGACCTGAACACCTACGGACTGCGCCGCACTGCGCTCAACGAAAAGATTGAACTCGATGCTTCGCCCACCGTGGTTGACCCGAACAAGGCTGCCATGGCTGGTGCTGGCAGCGAAGAAGCGGAGGACAGCTTGCTGGACGAGATTGTCAAGATCTTCAACGAAGGAAACTTCAGCGGTTGGGATGCCACGCCCGATGACCAGAAAGCGAAACTCATCAACTTTGCCACCACCATGGCCAATGATGAACGCTATCAGGAATACATCATCGGCAACTCCGATCCCGATGCCATCGAAACAATGAGCAACAGAATCATCGACGACCTCATCCGCCAAAAGCGAAAGGGCGACATGTCGCTCTACAAGCAGTATCAGGTGGATGCCGACTTCAAAGCCCGCTTCCGCCAGACCATCATGCGCATGGCACAGACGGTGCAGGCAACTCCCGAATACACCCGCCTGACCCATGTAGGCTTTACGCAAGCTGCCGAATCTGGGGCTATATATAGGGCGAAATAGGGCTCTGTAAAGCTTCGTGTGGGTAATCAATCATCCCCCAAAGCATTGCACTGATAGTCATTGCAGTCATATTCTGCCGCATGGCTTCGTGCTTCTTCGTGGCCCTTGGTGGTAACCCCAAGCGAAGAATGATGTCCTCATTTATAGTCAGGCAAGAATGGTTTTGGAAAAGTCAGCCACGTTACTTTTCGT
>DAIRWG010000223.1:0-3526 GCA_036802405.1 Alloprevotella sp. | reverse complement strand
GTTCGGAAAAAAACGAGAAATCCCGTGTTAACTCACACTAATTCTTGTAGAACCTGATTTTGAAGGACCATCGTAGTGGACTATTCGTATTTTCTTCCTACATTTGTGATGCAATTACATTAACAACCTACGAATCCAGCAGCTTCCACATGCTTCGCCCCGTCCTTGGACCACCATGCTGGCAGAGGCAGTGTTCACCCTAATCCTTCACCACATGAAATACTTCACCGACACCCCTTCCGATAACTGTCGCCGCACCATGCAGTCGTTCTCCGATCGGCTGATGCGCATTCTCCTCCGTTCGGATTCGTTGACAGATGCCAACCAGATGCTTTCACCCTATCGGCTGCAGGCCCTCCTCACCATGCTTTCCCATTGGATGGACGATTCCATGCGTCAGGCCGTGCTGGCTGCATTCCATCCCGAATGCCCGCCCGTGCAATCAGAGGCCGACGGGTGGAGTGGGGCAGCCTATGTCAGTCCTATGCCGCCGGAGTGGGACGACCAGTGTACACTGGTTCCGCAGCTTGAGCAGCGCGCATTCCTGTGGTTGAGTCGCAATGCCCAGCCGCGTGCCGATGCGCTGGCTGAAGTGCGGGAGCTCTTTCAGCTCAGCGCATCGTGCATCGACTTTACGAAGCATGAAGCGCAAGGCCAGATCAATCGGGCCGTAAGCGAGGCCACACACGGCTTGATCCCCTCGTTGAACTTGGATCTCACACCAGCCACGCGCATGGTGATGGCCGACACCCTCTACTTCAAGGCCCGATGGGAAAAGGAGTTTGACGAAGAGCTGACGCAACAAGCCTGCTTCCATGGGGCAGCGGGCGACACGCAGGTGATGATGATGTGCGATGAAAACCTCCGCAGCTATGCCGAAACGCCGTTGGGCCAACACGTCCAGCTCGACTACAAATGCGTTTCGCTCAACGGACGCGAAGTGGTCATGCGCATCCATTTGCCCAAGCCGGGCATTGCATTGGCCGACATGTGGCAACTGGTGGCTTCGGCCGGAGCCCCGATGGAATGGGGCGAAAGGGAGGTGCAACTCGTGATGCCCCGTTTCGAAATGGAATGTGAAACGGATCTTCAGCGCATTCTTTCGCTGTTGGGACTGTCGGACATGCTTTCAAGCGCCGACCTACTCCCACATTTGCTAAAAGGGGGCATGATGCAGGACATCGTGCAGCGTGCCCGGCTCAAAGTGGACGAAGGAGGAACGGAAGCAGCTGCCGTCACCTATATGGTGGAAGCCGGCTGCTGCCCCTGTGAAGAGGAATACCCCCAGACCGTGGAGATGGTCGTGAACAGGCCCTTCCTCTTCGAAGTGGTGGAAATCTCAACGGAGGCCCGCCTTTTCGCAGGTGTCGTTCGGAATTTGGACGCCTGATCCCCATGTGCAAGCCGGCTACTCCGCAGCAGGTCACTTTTTTTCTGAACGAAAAGTCCGTCCATTTCACAAGAAATGCCTAAGTTTGCCATTCCTAATCCCCCAAAATGACAGAAGAATGAAACGCCCGTTCCCAACCGCCATACTTTCGTGCCTTGCGTTTGCGCTGGTCACGCTCTTAGCTGCAACGTCCTTCACGTCGTGTGGCAATGACGACCCCGCCCCCCTTCGTCCGTCGCTCCCGTCCACCAACAGCACACATGTGCGCACCATCACCCGCCTGGGCAGTGTGGAAAGCGGTTACGACTGGCAGTTCACCTATGCCGGAGGCCGCCTCACGCAGGCCGTCGGCACACTGCGCGATGCCTCCCCCCAGATTGACCGTTCGTTTTCCTACACCAGCCGCCTGGCCTACAAGCCCCGTGCCGTGACGATGAACACCTCCAGCGGCGAAAACGTGAAGCTCCATCTCAATATGCTTGGACTCATCGACCAGATGACGGTGAACCGCAACGTCTACACCTTCTCCTACGATGCCAACGGACGTTTGATCACATGGACCAAAACCGTGTTCGAGGAGTCGCTCGGACAGGCGCAGCAGTACAATTCCTCGGCCGTCATAGCCTACACACCCACCGGGGCGTTGAACCAGATCACTTACAACGGCACTGATTCGCGCCGCGTGATTCTCACCTTCACCAGCCTCGCACAAGCAAACGTCGACGGCCTCATGCCTCCGACCATCAGCCAGGAAATGGGCATACTCGGCTACGAACAGCTCTTTTATGCCGGTCTGCTCGGGAAGGCTCCTGCCCAGCTGGTGCAGAGCGTTACCCGTGAATATCCCGATGCCGTGCCGTCGGCGCCCGCAGCCACCACCACTTTCGAATATGGTTTCCACAATGGCAGTGTCACGCTCTGCAACTATCATGTGGCCGATGGGGCAGTGGCCAGCGTGTCGTACACTTATTGATACTCTTTTACTAAAGAGTACGGTTGGGTGTACTCATTTGGCATGCGTCAAGGGCGGGCTGAAAGCAGCAACTGAGCTTTCAGCCCGCCCATTCCATGTCCATTCCCCCGAATGCTCATTGATTCAAAATGCGAACACCAACTGGGCACCCTATATATTTAGGCTCTATAACGTTTCGTGTGGGTAACCAATGATTCCCCAAAGCATTGCACTGATAGTCATTGCAGTCATATTATGCCGCATGGCTTCGTGCTTCTTCGTGGCTCTTGGTGGTAAAGACTCTGCCGCATGGCTTCGCGTTTCTTCGTGGCCCAATGGGCCCTTCGCGTTCAAAATCATCCGCATGGTCTTAGCGGCCCTTAGCGGCCCTTAGCGGCCCTTCGCGGAAAAACCATATAGCATCCCCGAGGCCACGGCTGGGAATCCGCAGGCCCCCCACGTCCTCTTCGTGGATCATTCTGCCGCATGTCTTCGTGTATCTTTGTGGCCCTTGGTGGTAAACTCAAGTGAATAATGATGTCCGGTTTGACTGCCCATACAAAACGTTATAGAGCCAAAATTCTTCGCTGCTGAATTTCGCCACAAGGCTTCATGCAGCTTTGCTGTGCTTTGCGGAAAAACGTCATGCTTTCGCGAGTTACCGACCGGGAAGCCGCGATTCTCCAAGCATGCTTCACCGCACCACCTCCCATTGTGCCATAGCTGGGGAATGACATCTTCCGAGAGCCGAAGTGCGGGTTTTGTCATAAAATGTAGGTGTTGGAATGCTTTGTGGTGATGGCAATAGGGAGGTAAAAACATAAATCATCTTAAATGCATAGATATTGCGGTATTTACCGGTTCTGTGCTTTGTGGTATGAAATTAAAATTGTACTTTTGCACTCCGAAAGTAGGAAACGCAAGATAACTGCTTTGTTTGAAAGGCTCCGGCCTATGGTAAGCAATTACCCTCCGCCCCAAACTTGAAATCGACCAGTGAGGGCTACGGAATAAAAGTAACAACAATTTTTTATTATAAAGGATAATACTGAAATGCCAGGATTATTAGGAAAAAAGATCGGAATGACATCCGTGTTCAGTGCCGAGGGCCAGAATGTGCCATGCACTGTTATCGAAGTTGGTCCTTGCGTAGTTACGCAAATCAAGACTGTCGAGAAGGACGG
>DAIRWG010000222.1:0-3535 GCA_036802405.1 Alloprevotella sp. | reverse complement strand
AGAGGTGCTGCTCTGCAACGTGCTCTTTGCCGACGGACAGGCCGACGGACTCGTCGCCTGCGGCCGCACCACGATGGTCAATGCCACCTTTGCCCAGAACCTGGGCTACGACTTCCGCACCTCCGAGGGCGGCACCACCGAGGCCTACAACTCCGTGTCGTGGCAAAACGGCGGCACCGAACGTCGCCACTCGCTCACCGACGACGAGGCGCGGTGCAACACGTCGTTTGCCTGGGGCACGCCCAACGACGATGTGCTCCTCGGCCCCAACTTCACCAGCCCCGCCACGGGCGACTACTCGCTGCGCCCGAGCCTCAAGCTGTTCAACACGGCCGACTCCCTGCTCTACATCCGCCACGGGCTGGGCATCGCCGATCCCGCCGAAGGCACCTTCCACACGCAGCACGAACGCGACCTGCTCAACCGCGCCCGCGTGACCGGCGGCAACATCGACCGCGGGGCCTACGAGTGCACCTCGAAGCTCCTGCCCATCATCTATGTGAAGACGGGGGCCAACGAGGGTTCGGGCGAAAGCTGGGACAAGGCCACCGGCTCGCTGCAGAATGCCGTCAACCTGGCCGAACTCTATGCCAACACCGACAACGGCGCGGATGCCAGCAAGGCGGCCTACGTGTTTGTCGACAAGGGCGTGGCCACCACCGAAGTGCAGCTCACCCTGCCGGGCGTGAAGGTGTACGGCACGATGGACTACGAAACGAGCACCGCCGGCGGCGACCTCGCGCCCGAAAACTTCCGGCGCGAGCAGGTGGAGGCCGTGGTGGCCGACCTGCTCGCCCAGCGCAAGGGCGTGATCGAGCAGACGGAGCCTTCGCGCATCGCGCATCTGCGCATCGACTACACGCCGGGCTCCGCCAGCACCGCCAGCACGGAGCCTTGCGTGGTCGACGGGTTCCAGATCGACTCCACGGCCACCCTCCGGCGCGGCTATCTCTCCACCTCGCTGCTCTCGCCTGCGGCCACCCTCAAGGGCACGGCCGATGGCACGCTCTACAACTCGCTCGCCTACGGTCTCGTGAGCGACGTGCGCTGCGTCAACGTGACGGCCGTGAAGGACGCTGCCCTCACGGGGTCGGGACTGCTGCCCGACGTGACCGACAGCCAAGGCCGCACCGGCGCGGCCAACCGCACGGAGGTGACCGAGCCCTGCCGCTACGTGGAGGCCAACCACTGGAAGTGGCAGCTCAACGACTTCCGCACCCTGCCCGACGGCACGGCCGACTACGCGCAGCTTGCCGCCGACCTCAATGCCCAGGCCGACAGCACGCGCACCGTGGAGTGTGCCTTGGCCGTGTGCCACCGCCGCGACTTGGCCGGCAACCTCCGCATCCGCCTCTTCCCGGGCCTGCCCGAGGGCGATAAGGCCTACAACAATGTGGACAACGGATGCTTCGAAACGTGGTATGTGCCCACCGTCTACACGGCCTCGCGCTCCGACTATCCGCACGGACTCTCGGCCATCTACGTGCGCGAGGAGCAGCGCTCCACCGACGACCGCACCATGCTGCCCTTCAGCGAGCTGCGTCTGGCTCCGGGGCTCTTCACCGAGAGCAACCCCTTCACGCCGGGTTTCCTGCTGCTCAAGCACCACGCCGGCCTGCGCGGCAACGGCAACTACATCACGCTCCGCAATCTGGCCGTGGAGCGCGAGCTGCACGTGCACACCGTGACCGATGCCGACGGCACGCAGCGCACCGAGGGCTACCCCGACCTCTGCGTCATGCCCTTCAGCACGCTCAAGCGCGAGCAGTTCGAACAGGGCAAGCTGGAGGCCGACGGCACCAACGACCTCTACCGCTCCTATGCCTACAACGGGCTCCAGCGTGCGGCCTACGACTACCAGTTTGATGCCGTCGACGGACAGGCCTGGCAGGAGGCCATCCTCTCCACGGAGTATGCCACCGAGGGCATGATGATCGTGCCGACAAGGGATTTCACCCTGCGTTTCTACACGCTGAGCTACAACGAGCACGGCCCCTCGTCGGGCATCTACCTCCATCCCTACAATTTCCAGGAACCGTGGTCCACCTCCTCCACGGGCGGCATCAAGTTCACGCACAAGGAGAACATGGGCTGGAACCTCTTCGGGTCGCCCTTCCTCTGCGCCATGAACTATGCCGACCTGAGCTACAGCCGCGTGATCTACGTGAACGACATTCTCAAGGGCAACGGCTTCACGGCGCTCAACACGGCGGATGACGACGGACTGACTCGCGAGGGCTACATCCCGGCCTGCGATGCGGTGTTCACGCAGACGGCCACGCTCAACAACTACGAGCTGATGCTCGTGACGCACGCTGCCGAACTCTCGGGCACGGCCTACGAGGGGGCGCGCACGCTCTCGGTGCAGCTGGCGGCTGAGCCGGCTGCCGCAGCCGACTCCTGCTTCGCCCCGTGCGATGCCTTGCAGCTGCGTGCCGTGCCTGCCGACGAGGCCCACGCCGACTTCGACCTCGGCACCGACGGCGTGAAGTGGATGGATGCGCGCGCTCCGCAGCTCTATGCCGTGAACGGCGGGGCACGCTATTCGCTCCTCTCGGCCGTGAGCCGCGAGGGGGAAGTGAAAGTGGGGGTGAACGTGCCGACGGCCGGCACCTACTCCTTCCGCATCCCGGCCGATGCCGAACGCGATGAAACGGAGGTGGTGCTGCTGAAGGACCATCTGACGGGCCGCGCCGTCGACCTCCTGCTCCACCCCTACTCCTTCACGGCCACCGCGGCAGGCGAGGTGAACGGGCGTTTCACACTCTCGTTCCACGGTCAGGCGGATGCTTCGGAGCCGATCAGTTTCCGTCGCCTCACGCGCCGCCAGCTGCGCATCGAGGGTCTCGAGCCGGGCGATGTGGTGCGCCTCTATGCCACCGACGGTCGTCTGCTCCGCCAGGAACGCGCGTCAGCATCCACCTGCACCACCGACTGCCCCACCGACGGCATCATGGTGGCTGAAGTGCAGCGCCAGGGCCGCCAGGTGGCCGTGCGCAAGCTGCGATGACGCCTCTCCCGCATTCTACTCCCCTATCCGATTTGGGGAGAGAGACAAGAATGCAAAGCTTTGACGTGCACCTTGAGAGGAAAGTCCCGGACCATTTCGACGTGGCCCGGGGCTTTTCTTTTGCGGTGCAACGGGGCTCTTTCACCGCGGTGATTCCGGCATGCTGGAGGGACTTTTACGGCACCGCGGTAGAGGATTTACGGTACCGCGGTAGAATTTTTACGGTACCGTGGTAGAATTTGAAAAGTCTTGGGACTTTTTCACCGCGGTGGTTTGGCACGGAAAAAAGGCCTTCCAACCATGAAATCGATAAGCAGCCTTGCGGCGGAATGTTCCGCGAAGGGAACTTGGGGATATTTTTTCCGCGAAGGGCCGCGAAGGGCCGCGAAGACCATGCGGATGAATTTTAGCGCGAAGGGCCCTAAAGGGCCGCTAAGAGACGCGAAGCCATGCGGCCTTTCACGGAAAATCGAGCATGCCGCATGGCTTCGTGTTCCTTCGTGCCCCTTCGTGGTAAAAAACCTC
>DAIRWG010000221.1:0-3545 GCA_036802405.1 Alloprevotella sp. | reverse complement strand
GGCGGTGGGCTTACCACGAAGTGCCACGAATGAACACGAAGCCTTGCGGCATGCTTGTTCTTCCGCTAAGGGCTGCGATGCCTCGCGTCGGATTCTTAACGATCTACTTGCTTTTCCAAAATCATTTTCATATGTCCACACTTCTCGTTCTCACCGGCCCGACCGGCGTAGGCAAAACGGAACTGTCCTTGCGCTTGGCCGAACACTTTCATTGCCCCATACTCAATGCCGATTCACGCCAGCTCTATCGTGACATTCCCATCGGAACCGCGGCTCCGACAGTCGAAGAACAAGCTCGCGTGAAACATTATTTCGTGGGAACATTGGGCTTGCAGGACTACTACAGCGCCGCACAGTACGAACAGGATGCACTCGGCATCCTGCAGAAAGAATTCATGGAACATGACGTGTGCATCCTCTCCGGCGGTTCCATGATGTATGTCGACGCCGTGTGCCACGGCATTGACGACATACCGACCATTGACGCCCCCACGCGCCAGTTGCTCAAGGAACGCTTTGAACACGAAGGGCTGGAGCCATTGGTGGCCGAACTGCGTTTGTTGGACCCCGAATATTATGCCCAGTGCGACTTGCGCAATCACAAGCGCGTGGTGCATGCCCTTGAAGTGTGCTACATGACCGGACAGCCATTTTCCTCTTTCCGCAAAGGGCAGAAAGCAGATCGCCCATTCCGTGTGGTGAAAGTGGCGTTGCAACGCGATCGGGCTGAGCTTTTCGAGCGCATCAACCGCCGTGTCGGCCTCATGATGGAAAACGGGCTGCTTGATGAAGTGCACCGCGTGTGGCCTTTCCGCTCCTGCAATTCCCTCAACACCGTAGGCTACAAAGAACTCTTCCGATATCTGGACGGAGAATGGAGCTTGGACTTTGCTTTAGACAAGATTCGCCGCAACACCCGAGTCTATGCCAAGAAACAGCTCACGTGGTTCAAGAAAGCCCCCGAAGTGCAATGGTTCCATCCCGATGACATGGAGGCCATCCTGCAAGCCAATTTCTGAAATCCCACGCTGCAAAAGCCAAGGCTGATGCCCATTTCAGCCAACTGCAAGTTGACTGATAACAAAAATTCAACTTCTTTCTTTGTCTGTAGAAATGCAAAGTCCTATCTTTGCAGCATGCTACTGCCGGATCGGAAGATTTCCCGATGTGGCATGGGCACATAAGAGCCTATCCGATAGGACATTCCGAAGGCACAGCTGAGATAAAGCCCCCTTCGGGTGTCAGGTGCAAGAGAAAGCTTTCAACCTTTGGGTCGGTAGCTCTTATGCATACACAACAGTAATCAGGACCATTGGCTTGGCCGATGGTGCACAACAATTCTCTGAAATGAGCAAATCAAAAGGCGTGCTGGGCAAGATTCTGGCATTTTTTGGTGGCATAGGCCGTGCATTCCGGAGCTCGTGGCGATGGTACAAGTCACAGTTTGTCGGACGTCCCTGGTGGCGCAAACTCATTGCCGCCGTGCTGTCATTCATTGCATTCATCCTTTTCTATGTGTTTGCAGTGATTTTCAATCTGTTCTGGCTTTTCGGCAAATCGCCTTCCATTGAGCAGATCGTGCATCCCAAAAACCCGGCAGCTTCTGAAATCTACAGTGCCGACGGGAAACTGCTTGGCAAGTTCTTCAATGAGAACCGTTCGCCTGTGCCTTACGACTCCATCAGTCCCGTGTTCTTCCAAGCGTTGGTGTCGACTGAGGACGAACGCTTTTATAGCCATCACGGAGTGGACTATCAAGGCATCTTTGCTGCAGCCAAGGATGCCATGCACGGCCATGCCCGCGGTGCTTCCACCATCACGCAGCAGTTGGTGAAGAACATGTTTCGTGTGCGCACACAGTACTCCACGGGCTTGCTCGGCAAGATTCCCGGTGTGAGCATCCTGGTGATGAAGAGCAAGGAGATGATCATTGCCACCGAGATCGAGTTCCTGTGCGACAAGAACACGATTCTCGAGATGTATGCCAACACGGTGGACTTCGGTTCCAATGCCTATGGCATCAAGACCGCGGCCAAAACCTACTTCGGCACAACCCCTTCGCAACTCAAACCCGAGGAAGCCGCTGTGCTGGTCGGCTTGCTCAAGGCCACTTCGGCCTACAATCCCAAGATCAACCCCAAGAATTCCGAGCGCCGTCGTAACACAGTGCTCAGCAACATGTACGCCCATCGCCGTTTGCTGAAGGAGCATTTCAATGACGTGTATGTGGCCGAACGTTCCACGCTTGACTCCCTGCAGGCATTGCCCATCAAGCTAAATTTCAGTGTGGAAAGCGCTTACGACGGCAAGGCCCTTTATTTCCGCGAGGCTGTGAAGGACTATGTGAAGAGCAAATGCCCGGATGTGGATGTCTACTCCGATGGCTTGAAAATCTACACGACACTTGATTCACGCATGCAGGCTTATGCCGAGAAATCCGTGCGCGAAAACATGGAGAAGGTGCAGCGCAATTTCGACAACCACTGGCGCGGTCTGGGTGATCCTTGGCGCGATGAGAAAGGCAACGTCATCCCCGGCTTCATCGAGGATAAACTGAAAGGCACCGATGCCTACAAGATGCTGATGGCCCGTTTCCCCGATTCGCCCGATTCGGTGAGCTATTACCTCAACAAGAAGCACGATGTGAAGCTCTTCTCCTACGAGGGAGAACGCCATGAGTTCATGTCGACTGTCGATTCGCTCCGCTATATGGTGAAGTTCATGCACACCGGCTTTGTGGCCATGGAACCCGAAACGGGCCATGTGAAGGCCTACGTGGGCGACATCGATTTTAAAACGTGGCAGTACGACAAGGTGCAGGCCGAGCGCCAGCCCGGTTCCACCTTCAAACTCTTCGTCTATGCCACCGCCATGAAGCAGGGAATCACCCCTGCCGACACGCGCAAGGACGAATACATCCGCATGGAGGTGTACGACAAGCGCAAGAAGGAAAACACCATCTGGCAGCCGCACAATGCCAACGGCCGTTTCACAAATGCTGAGATTCCCCTTCGTTCGGCTTTTGCCCAAAGTATCAACACCATTGCCGTGAAACTGGGGCAGGAGGTGGGCATCCCCAATGTGATCCAGACAGCCAAGGACATGGGCATCCATTCACCCCTCGACGACACACCTTCGTTGCCACTCGGTTCGAGTGATGTCACCTTGTTTGAACTGGTCAATGCCTATGCATCCGTGGCCGACAACGGTTTGCATGTCGAGCCCGTGCTTGTCACCAAAATTGTGGATTCGGAAGGCAATGTGGTTTACGAAGCCAAGTCCGAAGAAGTGCGTGCCTTGCCACAGAAGGCAGCTTTCTATATGCAGAAACTGCTGGAGGCAGGTGTGCGTGAAGGGGGCGGCACATCGCAGACTTTGGGCGCGGGCATGTATTTGGGCCCGTATAGCGGCCAATTGGACTTCGGTGGCAAGACGGGTACTTCCAATAACCACTCCGATGCCTGGTTCGTGGGCGTCACGCCCAGCCTGGTGGCTGGTGCCTGGGTGGGCGGTGAATATCGCAGCATCCATTTCCGCACCGGTGC
>DAIRWG010000220.1:0-3593 GCA_036802405.1 Alloprevotella sp. | reverse complement strand
AGCCCAGGGCATCGCCCTGGGTTGGGCCATTCTACGATGATGGTTCGCCCTGAAAGGGCAAAAGCACGGCCGAACAGATGAGGCTTTTTCAAGTACTACGGAGTTAGTAGGGCTTTTGCCCTTACAGGGCGAAAGTGACATGAACTTGCTTAAACCCAGGGCGCCAGCCTGGGCTGAAAGCCCAACTGTTGCTTTCAGCCCGCCCATTCCATACCTACTCATTCGGATGGTCGTAAAATCAAAAATGCGAACAACAAACTGTACACCCTACCAGTTTGATGTACTCATTAGCATGCGTCAAGGGCGGGCTGAAAGCCCAATGTCACGATAGCCCAGGGCAACGCCCTGGGTATCAAGTCATTGATGATGTCGCCCTGCAAGGGCAAAAGACTTTCTATTGGTCTTAGATTTCATTTTCCGGTACACGAAACTGCACACCCTACCTAGTACGCAATACTCCCCAAAAAAGCATTGCACTGATAGTCATTGCAGTCATATTCAGCCGCATGGCTTCGTGCATCTTTGTGCCCCTTGGTGGTAACTTCAAGTGAAGAATGACGTCCGATTTTTAGCATGCGTCAAACTAGACACGCTAATTGATCACTCAGCAAAAGTATAGATTCACCTCCACAAACAATAAGGCCTGTTTACTATCACGGTAAGCAGGTCTTATTGTGTTATAGACACCATTCCTGGCATTATAGAAGCTAAAGTTTGGGCGCATCAGGAAAAACTTTTGCCTAAAAGCGCAATTTCATGATGCAACTTTTGCCTTTTACTTGCAAAAGCAGTACCTTTGAATCGCACAATTATATGTTCATATGGCTAATCGTAAAGGATTAAACAGGATAAAGGTCGTTTTGGCTGAACAGCAACGAACGAACAGATGGCTTGCCGAACAACTCAACAAAGGCGAAGCGACCATCTCGAAATGGTGTACCAATCGGGCACAACCCTCATTGGAAACATTGGTTGAAATAGCAAAGGTGCTTCATGTTGACACCAAGGATCTCTTGTGGTCCATCAAAGAGGAAGAATGACAATGGCAAGAATAAACAAAAGTCCATATACGGCTATCACCGGATGCACGTTCCTGTACTATGAATTCGGGCGTGTGCTCCCTTTGCTGATGGATGTCCATGCGGCATCATTGTTGCGGGATGAGGTGGAGAACAACCGTGTGCTGCAAGTCAACTCCATTGCAGCGCGCAAGCGTTTTGTGGTGGAGTTCAAGCGCAGGTATGCCGCGGTCCCACCGGTTTTCTGGCAGTCGTGGCAGGCCATGAGTGAAGCCGGCCAGCGCGCGGGATTGCTTTACGCCATATTGAAGACATACAAATTGGTGTTTGATTTCCATTTCAACGTAGCCCTGCGAAAATGGAACTCCGTGGACCATTGTCTGCTGAAGGACGACCTGTCGATGGAGTTTAACGAACTGTCGGCACACGATGAGCTGGTTGACAGCTGGTCGGATGCGACAAAAGACAAATGCTGCAGCACTTACCTGACCATCCTGCGCCAGTCGGGACTTCTTGACGGGAAGACCAATGAGCTTACGCCCCTCCGCCTGGAAGCAAGCGAGTTTGCCTATTACATTCGCAGTGGCGAAGGGTGGTTTCTCGAAGCTTGCCTGCTCTATCCCTACGAAATTAACGACATTAAAAGCCAGTTGGAAAACAGATGAAGCGCATGACTATACCAGAGCTGTATGATTACCTCTGCTCGCCACAGTTTCAAAACGTGAACAGCGGCAACATATTCTACAACTACTACATCTATCAGTACCCTGCCAGCAAGGAGTACGAGATGCGCCGGCAGGTGCAGGAGTTCAAGGAGAAACTTGAACGTCCCACCCACTTTGTCGATGCACTTGTGATTGACCTGTTCCAGACGTTCTGTGAGTATCTCAGCCATGAGAAGTTTGGCGACAAGTCGCTGCTTGACGACACTTTTGAGGTGGACAAAACGCAGCCCGACATGGTGACAAAGGATCTTACGACGGAGGCCAACTCCGACCATTTCATCAGCTTCGTGAGCCGGAAAATCGATGAGCACATCCAATCCAACAATGGCTACAAACACCCCTACGTGTTCATCCATGGCATCGGCAAGATGTTTCCATACCTTCGCACCAACGTGTTCCTCACACGCTACGAGAAGTATAACGACACGTCGCGCTACAAGATCATCCTCTTCTATCCCGGCCACCAGGAGGGCAACTCGTTTTCCCTCTTCGACACGCTTGAAGACGCGCACACCTATCGTGCCACATTATTGGTCAACAACTAAATCCATATATCGCTTATGAAATTCAAGGACTTATACGAAAAAGGGCTCGACCGAAAGGTGAACCCCGCAGTATCTGCTTCCGACCTTACCGACGAGACGGTGCTCACCGAAATCGTGGAATACGTGTTCACCGAGGAGATCATCATCAACCTCTACAACATCCTGACCAACATCAAGGTGAACCAAGGCAGCCATGTCGGTATATGGATCAATGGCTACTATGGTTCGGGTAAGTCGCACTTCCTGAAATACGCCAGCTACTGTCTGTCGCAGAACAAGGAGCGCTGCGACATGGCGTTCATGCGCCTGATAGAGGCCACCGAAGACATCATGCGCCACGCCAACGGCATGTCCAAACTGGAAGAGGAGGGCGTGTCCGTGCAGGAGCTGAAGGCACTGCAACGGTGGTATGTGTCGCAGGCCGAGGTGGAGATGGTGATGTTCAACATTGGCGACGTGCATGACGCGAATGCCGACCAGACTACGGCCTTCACCACCATCTTCTGGAACCAGTTCAATGCGCAGCGCGGCTACAACTCGTTCAACCTTGCCCTCGCCCAGCACTTGGAGAAAGCCCTTGACGACAACGGCAAGTTCCAGGAGTTCAAGGAGCATGTGAAGAGCAAGGGCTACGACTGGCAGCGCAACATCTCGCACTTTGCCGCCAGCCGTCTTGACCTTGCCCTGCAGATGGCCAAGGAGGTCGACCCCACGCTTTCAACCGATGTGATACGCACCCGCATCCTGAACAATGAGGTCAACGTGTCGGTCGAGGCTTTTGCCGCAGAGATGAAGGAGTATATCGACAGCCGCCACGACCGAAACTTCCGCATCCTGTTCTTCGTCGACGAGGTGAGCCAGTTCATCGGCCAGCACCGCGACCTCCTGCTTCAGCTCCAGTCGTTGGTCAAGCGCCTCGACGAGGTGTGTGGGTCGCGCTGCTGGATTGCCTGCACGGCACAGCAGACCCTGGAAGAGGTGGTGACCAACGTGGGCGGCAACGCAAGCAACCCTGAGGATGAGGTGGGAAAGATTCTCGGACGTTTCGAGGTGCGCGCCTCGCTGCAAGGCACCTCGCCGGAGTACATCACGCAGAAGCGCATTCTCGAGAAGAAAGGCGAGGTGGAGATGATGCTGGGCAACCTGTTCGACAAGGACAAGGCGAAGCTCGACGCGCAATTCATCCTGCCCAGCCAGTATCGTGCCTATGCGAGCAAGGAGGACTTCATTGCCTGCTATCCGTTCGTGCCCTATCAGTTCCAGCTCATCATGAAGGTGCTCGACTCGTTTGTCAACATGAACTA
>DAIRWG010000219.1:0-3632 GCA_036802405.1 Alloprevotella sp. | reverse complement strand
GAACAGCTATCGTAGAACGGCCTAACCCAGGGCGATGCCCTGGGCTGAAAGCAACAGTTGGGCTTTCAGCCCGCCCTTGACGAATGCGAAATGGGTACATTAAACTGAACGCCCTAGTTGTTTGATATAGAATCGTTGACAGGTGCGTCACTTGTGGTAGAGCTTCACGCGGAACTGGCGCTTCATGAAGGTGCCTTTGGCCTGGCTCATCACGTCGGCCGCATCCATGTAGAAGGTGCGCACTTTCCAATCGTCGCTGAGCGGCACGAGGAAGAAGCCTCGCGGAAGCGCCGAACGGCGCATCTCGGTGTCGGCCACGCCCTGTGTGTCGGTCACACCCAGCAGCGTGAGCTGGGTGCCGAGCGACTTCTGCATCTTGCGGAACTTGTGGGGCGAATCGTAGTCGGCCGGATTGGGCGCCTTGCTGCCGTTGTAGGCCCACACCTGCACACCGGCAAAGGGGCCACCCTCGCCCACGCTCACACGGTCGGCCTTGAGATGGACCACGTTGAAGCGCAGCGTGAAGGGCATGTCCTTGATGAAATTCTCGAGCGTGGAGATGGACTTGGCGTAATAGTCGCAGGGGTTGTACTTGTTGAGTACCTGGAGGTAGTCCACCGCCGCCGAATAGTATTCGGCCACGTCGCTCTGGTTCACCTGGCCCGCGTCCTTCAATCGCTTGAGCTTGGTGAGCGCGGCCGTGGTGTAGCGCGTATAGAGCAGGCAGGTGTCGCAGTCGGAAATGTTGGTGCGGATGGCCGGTTCCATTTCCCCAGGCCTGTCGGTCGCCGTCAGGGCCTGATGGAAAGCGCGGCGTGCCTCGTCGTAATTGCGCAAGCCATAAAGTCGGCCGCCCTCCTCCATGAATCCTGCATACTTCGTCACGTGCTCGCGCACCTTGGTGCGAAGCTCCAGGATGCCGTAACGGAGTTTCTGTTCGCCCTCAAGGCCACGCACATCGATGGTGAGATGATTGGTTTCGGGGCCAAACACACCGATGGTCGTCAGGGTGTCCAAATAGCTCATTTCCTTGATTTCCTGTCCCAGCCGGTCGTACCTGTCGAACTGGGCCTGGGTGGGCTTTTGCATAATGGCATCGTACAGCGCATCGTACTCGCTCGTCAGTCGGGCATAGCGCTCAAAGGGCTGCTTGATGTTGGCCACGGGAATGCGTATGCTGATCACCGTGACCGATGCATCGCCCTTCTTTTCCTTGGCCACTACCGTGGCATGCAGTCGGGGATCAACGTGTACTTGCATGCCGGGAATGGATGAGAAAATTTCCACTTCGCCGAAGGCCTTGTCCTTATCTTCCGTCGTTTCATTGCCATCATTCTGTGCCTGCATGACGATGGGTTTGCCCACTTCCTCAATGCGGTAGGCACGAAGCACTCCCCGCTTCAGTTTCAGCGTCATGCGGATGATGTCGACACCACCGCGCCGCCCGATTTCGAAAGTGGGATTGTCCGAGTCAGTGGTCAGCTCAAACCTGTAATCGCCCGATTCGTTCGCGCCCAATCGCTTCACGTCGTAATGGCCCGGAGTGGTCGAAGTAATCACGAGGTCGGGACACTTCGAAAAGAGAAGCACACCATAGACTGAGGGATCGGCAGTCTCCCTGTCTTCTTGGCCTTGTGCTGTGTAGGACATGTATCTGTCCTGCGCCATTGCTGCCATGGGGAGGAGAAGCAGCAGGATGGCCCATAATGTTCGTTTCATCGGATTTTGAATGTTTGTTGGAGCCTCATCAATTGGCCCAAGCCGATTAGTAGAAGCCAAAGGCGTCAAAGGTCGAAGCCACCCAGTGTGGTGATGCCCGCATCGGGTTCCTGACGCTGGCCGCCCACATACTCTGGCTGCCAGGTGCGCACGTGGATGATGGGATCGCCCCCGCCCTCGGGAAATTCCCAAAGGAGGAAGAGGTAGCCTTCGTCGTGGTAGTTGCTCGACTTCCACTGCTGGCGCATGCGCACGCCGTACATGTTCTTGTTCTTTCTGGACTGGGTGATGCCGTCGCAGCCGCCGCTCTCGCCGTTCTCGCCGATCTGCGAGAACTTCACGTCGATCCACTTGTTGCGGAGGAAGGCCAGACGGAGGTTGCGGATGTACTGAGCCTTGGTCTGCTTGGTGTACTGCACCTTCTGTCGGAAGTTGACCTGGTCGGTGCCTTGGCGCACGGTCACGACATTGCCGGTGATGATGAGGGCATCGTCGGAAAACATGCGCTCGATGGTGGCGATGTCCTTCTGGTTGTAGGCCGTGCGGAAGCGCTCCACATACTGCAGGATGATCATGCGCTGCTCCTTGCTGGCCACGCTGCCGCAGCGCTCCATGCTCTCGGCCGTCTGGGCGTCGAGGGCAAAGCGGAAGTCGGTGATGCTGCCGTTGCGGTCGAACTCCACCACGGCTTCCTGATAGGTGCCGCTGCCGAAGTCCTCGCCCTTGGGGGTGATGATGAGGGGGATGTGGCTGGCCATCATGGTGCCGTTCTTGAAGGTCCACAGGCGGTCGACCACTTCTTCATCGTCGCAGTAGAAGGGAGTGACGGCCCAGATGCTGACGAGCGATTCCTTGGAAAACTCGTTCATGGCCATGCCCCTGACCGACACTTCGGAACCGGCCTGCTGCGCACGGTTGATTTCGGTGAGGAGCTGGGCCAGATTGCGCTCAGCACGCTCGATGGCAGCCGTGCGCGGCGCATCGTCGTCGGTGGTGAACGTCACATCAACGGCCTGCATCGTGCCTGCGCCGAAGAGGAGCAGGAAAACGAGCAATAGGGATTTTAAGCGATTCATCATTTCAAAGCTTTGGGGAAATGCATTTTTGACCGGCTGCCGCTCACTTCACCTTGAAGGCAAATGCCTTGCAGCCATGGTAGTTTCTCTCGGTGTCGTCGTTGCCCGTGCACACGTTCACGCGCTGCATGCCGGGAGTGAGGAGGGCCTGCACGCGGCCGTCGGTGTCGTAGACCACGAGGTAGAACTGCTCAATGTTTTCGGGGAAATTGGCGGTGACGAGTTCCACGATCTCGCCCGACTGCTTCAGCTCCTGCGCCTTGGCCAGGATGTCGCGATAGGTGCGGATGGAAGCCAGCGTGCGCACCGACTGCGGATAGCGCGGACGGCTGCCGGTGGGGGAAATCTCGTCGACCGACGACTGCAGCGGGGCTTCCTTCTTCGCCTCTGCTGCCGGGGTGGCCGGCATCTTGCTTCCCAATGGTGCATTGGGGGCGGGGCGCGCGCCGGGGTTGTCGACAAGGTCGGCATTGTCGGCCTTCTGGATGTCGCTCTTCTTGATGTACATGAAGCAGCGGAACATGTTGCCTCGGGGCGTGGTCAGCGTGGAGATGCAGCTCTTCTTGTTGTTGATGAGGAGCGAGGGCGAACCCTGCAGCTTCTTCTTGGTGGCCGCCCACTTGTTGATTTCATCGTAGAGGAGTTCCTCGGCCAAGTCACGGGCCTCCTGTTCGGTGGCGGCCGTGATTTCGGAATAGAGGTAGACGGAGGTCTTCTTCTTGATGTCGTTGATCTGTGCTTTCACCTCCTGCACCTCCTGCGCCATTCCGCACAGCGCGGTGAGAAAGAGGGCCAACAGGGCTAAAACTCTAGTTTTCATAGTCGGGTTCTTGATAG
>DAIRWG010000218.1:0-3655 GCA_036802405.1 Alloprevotella sp. | reverse complement strand
AGGCTTCGTGCTTCTTCGTGGCCCTTAGTGGTAAAAACCTCATCCGCATGGCCTTAGCATCCCTTCGCGGACAAACTCACTCCGCCGCATGGCTTCGTGCATCTTTGTGGTCCTTAGTGGTAAAACCTCCGCCGCAATGCTTTATGTCCCTTAGCGGCAAAACTCAGCAGCCGCAAGGCTTCATGCATCTCTTAGTGGCGACTCCCCCCCAAAAAAACTGCATAACACCTGCATTTAATCCCCCAACAACGCCAAATATTCATCTTTAACGCACATTAGTGCGCGATTTGTCCGTCAAACTTCCGAATCACACAAAAAAGTGCTATTTTTGCAGCGGAAATGCCGTCAGTTGCAGCGCATTTCCCCAGATCAACCCCAACAGACAATCAAAACAACAACATAACGACACACAAAAACGTATGAAGAAATTCTTACTTCCGGCCCTGCTCGCCTGCGCGCTGGCCATGCCTCAGGTGGCTGATGCCCAGAACTACATGGGATACACCACGGCAAAGTTCGTCCGCAACAACGGCAAGGGCTTCAATTCTTCGTCCAACACTGAAGGACTCTCCATCCACCTTCCGGCCTCCAAGGCCGCCACGCTCAAGGGCGCACGCGTCACGGGACTCCGCTTCGCCTGCAGCACCCGTAGCGTGAGCAACGTGCAGATCTTTGCCACCCATCAGCTCGGAGGAGATCCCATCGTGCAGACCGCTGTGAGCGGTGTGAACACCTCGCTCAACGAGTTCAAGTTCGCCACCCCGGTCGAGATCGACGGTTCCGACATCTACTTCGGCTTCACCTGCACGCACAGCAGCGCCATGCCTCCCCTCCTTTTTGACGGGGAAACCAATTTCGCCCAAGGCACCGCCTATGCCTACACCGATGAAAAGTGGGTCGACGTGTCGGCCAGCGGCTATGGCGCCCCGCTCATCCAGCTCATCGTCGAAGGCGCTCCCGCAGTGAATGACGTGGTGCTGAAACCCTTCTCGGTGGAAGGTTTCATCAAGAAAGGGGTGAGCTTTCCCGTGAAGGCCGAAATCTTCAACTTCGGCAACCAGCCCGTCACTTCCCTCACCGTCACCTCCAAGGTGGGCACCGATGCCGCGCAGCAGCGCACACTCACCGGACTCAACATCCAGCCCAACACCAGCTACGTCGTGAAGCTCGACGATGTCGTGCCCGAACAGCTCGGCCTCATGAATGTCGACTTCGCCATGGCCGATGATGCCGATCCTTCCGACAACGCGGCTACCACGAGCATCTATGTCTATCCGCAGGACATGAAGAAGAAAATCCTGATCGAGAAGTTCACCGGTCAGGCTTGCTCCAACTGCCCCCGTGGCGACCAGGAAATCTCCAACTTCGTGGCAGGCCGTGAGGACGACTTCGTGGAAGTGTGCCACCACACCTACACCAGCGGAGGCTCGGCCGACATCTTCGCCATGCTCGAGAGCTTCTATGTGGGCCAGTTCTATTTCAACTCCAACTCCTCCTATGCTCCCGCAGCCATGGTCAACCGTGCTCCTTGGACGGACGGACTCACCACTGTCGTGTTTGGCGACGGCAGCGACGGCCTCACCGGCGGCCTCACTCAAGGCGTGGCACGCCAGAACAACCAGGAACCCTATGTGTCCGTGGGCATGAACAACCAGTTCGATGCCTCCACCGGCAAGGGTGAAGTAACCGTGAAGGTCTACACCTACCACATGCCTTCCGATGCTGCCCATTCATTGAATGTATACATCACGCAGGACGACTACACCGCCTACCAGTCGGGCGGCGGTTCCAACTACATCCACAACAACATCCTGCGCCGTTGCCTCACGGGCAATTTCGGTGCCAGAATCGACCTCAAGGAAGGCGAATGGGTGGAGAAGTCCTACACCTACTTCATCCCCGACACCATCCAGTCAACCTATGCCAACGGCATCGTGAACGCTGAGCCCGAAAAGATGAGCCTCGTGGCCTTCGTGGGTGACTGGACAGCCGACTGCCTCACCAGCGTCACCTACAATGTCAACAAGATGCCGCTCACGCAGAACGGCTTCTCCACAGGTTTGGCTGATGCCACCGTCACTGAGCAGCCTCTGGCCAAAGCCATCGTGCTCGACGGTCAGGTGAGCATTCTCGGTGACTATCGCCGTGCCGACATCTACGACCTCGCCGGCAAGCGCGTGGCCACCCTCACGGGCAATGCTTCCACCGCTTTGGGCAAGGGCGTTTATGTGGTGCGCATCGACGGACGCGGCACCAAGGTGCTCGTGAAGTAATTTTGTCCTCTTTTCCCGCAAGTGACAAGCAATGCTGCGATGCATTCCCCCAGCCGGGGAATGTGCATCTCCTTGCTTGTCGCTTGCTTTTCGTTTTCCGCCGGCCTGTAGGCCCGTGGCACAGAAGCCTTGTTCAACCTAATTTCTTCCATCATTTCAATCATGCGAAAACTTTACACTCCCTTATATCTCCTTTCGCTCATGGCCCTTCCCGCCATGGCGCAAACCGCTCCCCGCATCTCTCCGCTGCTCCAGCAGCAGGTGCGTGAGGTCAGGACCACTCGTACAGCCGCAGAGGCCACACTGCCCGCCTTCATCCACATCACCGACGACAGTGCCGTGGAGCAACTCCAGCAGCTTGGCGTAACGGTCAACTACCGTCTGGCCAACATCCTCAGCACGCGCATCCCCGTGCAGCTGGTGCAGCAGGTGGCCGCCGTGCCCGGCGTGCGCTATGTCGACGGTTCCGTCACTGCCCGTCCCATGCTCGACAAGGCACGTGCGGTCACGGGCGTCGACCGCATCCACCAGGGTGAAGGCTTGCCGCAGGCCTACACGGGCAAGGGCGTGCTTGTGGGCGATGTCGATGCCGGTTTCGACTATCGTCATCCGGCCTTCCGCTTCTCCACCGACACCACCGTCACGCGCATCCTCAGCTGCTGGGAGCAGGGCTATGACAAGGGCACGGCACCGGCCGGCTATTCCTATGGAAGTGAGATCGTGGGCAGCTCCACCCTCATTGCTGCCAGCGGCGACGTGGTCACTTCCTCCCATGGGTCGCACGTGGTCGGCATTGCTGCCGGACGCGACTGCGGACAAGGGTGGGGTGGGGTGGCCCCCGATGCCGACATCGCCCTGGTGAGCATGGGCGCAAGCACGGAAGGCAATGTCAACATTGCCGATGGCGTGGCCTATCTCTTCAACTTGGCCAAGGAACGCCAGCAGCCTTGCGTGGTCAACCTCAGTCTGGGCACGCAGATGGGACCGCACGACGGCACTTCCACCTTCGACCAGCTCACCGATGCCATGCAGGGCGAGGGACGCATTCTGGTGGGTTCGGCAGGCAATTTCGGTGCCGATCCCATCCACATTTCTGCCACCGGCGAAAAGCCCGTGCGGGTGCGTGTAGCCTACAAGTCGTCCGTTTCTGCCAACGGGGCCATCGACATTTGGGGCACCAAGGGCAAGAGCTTCAAAGTGCAGGCACAGATTGTGAAACTGTCTTCCGACGAAGTGAAGTTCGAATCCGAGCTGATTGACGCAGCCCAGCCTGAAGGATCATCCACCGACATCGCCATCACCAGCAATGCCAAAGGGAGCATCAACGTCACCACCGAGGTCAATCCCCTCAACGGCCGTCCGCATGCGTTGGTCAATCTGGC
>DAIRWG010000217.1:0-3657 GCA_036802405.1 Alloprevotella sp. | reverse complement strand
TTCACGGTGTAGGTGTAAGTGCCTTCGGGCTGGTTGAGATCGACGAAGCTGAGGTCGGTGCCGGAATAGATGGACTGCCCGTTGCGGAAAAGCTCATAGCCCGTGGGCTTGGCGTCCTTCACGACGGGAGCACTCCAGGAGAGGTAGACAGCCGAAGCGCCTGCAAGCGGCTGCGCCTTGAGTGAAACGGGGGCCGGCGTGGTGGTGTTTTCACCAAAACGGATGGCCAGACTGCGGGGAATGGCATTGGCATCGTAGGCAATGACGCTGATGACATTCTTGTCGTCGGAGATGCCACGGGGTTCGGCAATCGAGGGATACTGTGCCGAGAAGTCGAGTCCACGGCTCTTCAGATAATTGCTCATGGAGATGACCTGCCCGTCGACCACGATGCTGGCTTGGGCGGCATCGTCCATGGATGTCTGCGTATAGCCGAGCACGGTGCCGTCGTTGGTGATGCCGCGGAACTCGAAGGCAAACAGATTGTCGAACGACACAAACTGCTGGGCGGTGTGGGTGGTGAGGTCGTAGATGCGGTCGATCACGAGCACCTTGGTGCCATCGGAGCTGATGCTGTTGGCGGTGGCAAAGGGGCCCACGCGGTCGTAGGCCGGAAGGATGGTGTCGTTGGGCGTTTCCCAGATGATGGGCGTGCGGTTCATGCGCTGCGGGTGGTATTCATAGCCCGCGGCCGTGCCGTTGTCGGCAATGGCATAGATGCCTGCGGCGCCTTGACCGTTGGCATTGACGAAGAACTTGTAGATGGTGGCTTCACCCGTTTCGACATTCCACACCACGGGCTTGTAGATGCCGCCGACATTGGCAATGCCGCCGATCAGCTTGCCGTTGGGGCTGATGCAGTTGGCCATGGAACCGGTGGAAATGTTGTCGATGTGGTGCCAGCTGCCGTTTTCCCAATAGCCGGCCAGTTCGAGGGGGGCATGGTTGGGGGTGGAAGAGGCATCCTGAAAGAATCCGACCACGCGGCCCTCGTTTGACACGCCCAGTGAGGCGGTCGTTTCGCCTTGCGGAGAAAGCTCAATCAGTTCGTTGGTCACGAGGTTCCAACGGAAGGCACGATAGTAGCCGTCGTTGATGGTGCCGCAGGCCCACTTGCCATTGGGCGAAACAGCGGTCACTGCATATTCGATGGGCACTTCGGGCGAAGAGAACACCACCGGATTCTGGGCCTGGAGCGAAGCGACGCTCAGCATGCCCGCGCAGAAAAGGGGAAATGTCTTTTTCATTTATGATGAAATGATTTGTTTGAATAATCTATCTTGGAATCGGCGAAAGGAAGTCCGCATTTTTACGGCAAGGCCACCTTCACCACACGGGTGGCGCCATCGGCTGCCTGCATACGCACGACATAGACACCGGCCGGACACGAGCGGAGCGAAAAGGAGGATTCGTCCGTGACCATCACCTGACGGCCATCGGCCGTGAGCACCTGCGTGCGGACCACACTGCCGGAAGGCGAATGCACCCGGCATTCGGTGCCTTCGCGTTGGAACCGTGGCAAGCGGGAGGAGTCGGCCGATGGCGATGTGATGCCCTCGGGGCGGGCTGCCTGCACATCGGCATAGGCGGTGTTGAGCACATCGCCGATGGAGGTGTTGAGCACGAAGGCCACCACACGCAGATTGTCGGCCGAGGGATTGCTCACGCGGTCGGGCACGGGGATGGAGAAGTGGTAGGTGTAATCCTTGTCTTTCTCCAACTGTCCGAGGGGCACGCTGCCCGTGATGCCATTGAAAGCCGACGAGGTGCCTCGCACCACATTGGCATAGTAGTGGAGCGGCTGCAGGAGGGGGTTGGAGAGGAAGAAGTATTCGTTGTCCCACTGCGAGGTGTTGGCATTGGCCTGAGGCACGGGACTGTAGACCTTCTTCTCGATGAGCGCGAAGCCCAAGCGGTAGCGGTTGCGCGAATTGTCGTAGGGCAGGGCGAAACGGAAATGCACGTCGCCCGTGATGGAATCGGCGGAGAGCGTGGCCTGCGGCACCTCGATCCAAGCCGTGCAGGGCTGGGCTATGGTCCGGCTGAGCGAACGTTCGGATTCCTTCTTGCGGTTGTAGTAGAAAGTGGGGACGGCGTTGACCAGGAGGTTGTTGCGATAGACGTTGTAGACCATCTGGGCGGGATCTTCGCCGTTGTTGTCGGGATACTGGGTGGTGACTTCCACCATCTGCGGTCCGAAATAGTGCTCGAGGGCATAGACTTCGACATTGCGGCTGGGGCAATTGAGGCACCAGCGGGCGGTGACCTTGTCGAGCATGAGTGTGCGCGGATAGTGGGTGCACATCACACTGTCGGCTGCCACGCGGTGCACCTGTCCGTCGACATCGGTGAGGGTGACTCGGTAGACGGTGGCGGCATTGAGCCGGACTGGCACTTCGAACCGCCAGGAGCGCGTTTCGCCGGAGGCGAGCAGGGACTGCTCGGGCTGCTGGCTGATGACGGTGCCGTCGTCGAGCGTGCAATCGAGGGAGGTGATGCGCAGGTCGGCCCCAGTGTTGGTGATGGTGCCGCGGATGGGGGCCGTGAAAGGCTCGGCATAGCCACAGGAATGGGCGGTGCTGTCGGTGCAAAGGATGCTTTTGCCTGAAAGCTGTCCGGCAAACACGTTGTCGAGGGCCAAGAGGAAACCGCCTTGGGTGGTGTGGCGGAATGCCACGTGGACTTTCTGCCCCACATAGTCGTGCAGCGGCAGCATGTGGTGCTGCCAGTAGTAGTCCTCGGCCTCGGTGCTGAACACCTCGCGGAAGGAATCGGGATCATCGGGATCGGTGCCGATAAGCACACTGTAGGACTCGGGATGGTTGTGGTGGACGCTCTGCGCATCCCACGTGAGCCAGGCATCGGCATCGGTCACTTCGATGAGGGGGGTGATGAGCCAGTTGTCGGTGGGCACGTCGTAGGTGCGGTGCGAGCAGCTGTACATCACCTGCCCGTCGGCTCCGTTCACGCCCTTGCCCGGAAACCACATTTGGCGCAGGGCGAGATTGGTGAATGCACTTCCCGCCACGGGGTTGGGGTCGTCGATGAAGGTGTAGTTTCGTTGGTCGTCATTGGAAAACGTGGTGCGCAGGTAGACATGCTGGGCCCGTGCACCCACTGCAAAGAGCGAACAAGCGAAGCAAAGCGCAGCAGTGACGTGGTTCATCGTTTAAGCGAAAGGATAAAAAAGATGGTTGATTCAGTTTTTGTGCTTCAGCAGCCTGTCGGGGCCGGAAGAAAGGGGCAACGCATGAGCCATGCAGAGACTCGAAACAAAGTCTCCGTTTGGCAGCGGATGCGTCTGATAGTGAGCAAAATTAGTGCATTTTCCCCGAAGTGAACGACACTTGGAGGAAAAATGCACGAATTTTGCTTTTTTTTAGACTAAAAGCACCTTCCCCACCCTTTTCCAAAGAAAAAAGATGGGGAAGGCGTCTATGGTTTCAGCAGATCCGTTGGCCGGACCTGCGGGATGTGTTCGGACAAATTCACGGCTTTACTTCAGCACGACCTTGGTGGCCACGCGACGGCCGTCGGCCTGGCGGGCAGTCACCACATAGGTGCCGACAGGCAGCGTGGCCAGACTGACAGTTGAACTCTGCGCCGAACGCTGGCAAAGGCGGCCGGAAGCATCGATCACCTGCACTTCACGACAGG
>DAIRWG010000216.1:0-3700 GCA_036802405.1 Alloprevotella sp. | reverse complement strand
ATCAGTGCAATGCTTTGGGGAATCATTGGTTACCCACACGAAACGTTATAGAGCCGAAAAGACGTTACGTTTTCTCCACCTCACCACCACTGTGCTCTCTGGCCCGATTGCAGGGCCGTTTTTCGTGTTGAACCACCGCGGTGAAAAAGTCCCAGACTTTTTCAAATTCTACCACGGTACCGTAAAAATTCTACCACGGTACCGTAATTACTCCACCACGGTGCCGTGAAATCCCGACGATGCAAGCAAAATTGCCCGCAAAACACTTATCGCCCCCGGCATTCGCTCCATTGCAATGCCGGGCAGCCGCATGCGGCTCAGGCAGCGGGGAAGAAAGAAAAAATGAAAGTCTTTCAGCCATTCACTTTGTTCTTCGCCCGCCAAGCAGTAACTTTGCACCTTGAAACACAACAGGTATTAGAAACAACGTTATATGCAAGACATTCGTAACATTGCCATCATTGCCCACGTCGACCATGGCAAGACCACGCTCGTGGACAAGATGCTGCTCGCAGGCCACCTCTTCCGTAAGAACCAAAATGCCGGGGAACTCATCCTCGACAACAATGACCTGGAGCGTGAACGAGGCATCACGATCCTTTCGAAAAACGTGTCCATCCGCTACAAGGACACCAAGATCAACATCATCGACACTCCGGGACACTCCGACTTCGGTGGTGAGGTGGAACGTGTGCTCAACATGGCCGACGGCTGCATCCTCCTGGTGGACGCCTTCGAAGGCCCGATGCCGCAAACGCGTTTCGTCTTGCAGAAAGCCCTGCAGATCGGCCTCAAGCCCATCGTGGTGGTGAACAAGGTAGACAAGCCCAACTGCCGTCCGGAGGAAGTGTACGAAATGGTGTTCGACCTCATGTGCGACCTCAACGCCACCGAGGACCAGCTCGACTTCCCCGTGGTGTACGGTTCGGCCAAGAACGGCTGGATGGGCGAGGACTACAACACCCCCACCGACAACATCAACTACCTGCTCGACAAGATCATCGAGGTGATTCCCGCTCCCACCCAGCTGGAGGGCACCCCGCAGATGCTCATCACCTCGCTCGACTATTCCAACTACACGGGACGCATCGCCGTGGGCCGCGTGCACCGCGGCACCATCCGCGAAGGCATGAAGTGCACCATCGCCCACCGCGACGGCTCGCTCGAGAAGACGCAGATCAAGGAGGTGCACACCTTCGAGGGCATGGGACGACAGAAGACCGATGCCGTGAGCTCGGGCGACATCTGCGCCGTGGTCGGACTGGAGAACTTCGAGATCGGCGACACCATCTGCGACTTCGAGAACCCCGAACCGCTGCCCACCATCGCCATCGACGAGCCTACCATGTCGATGCTCTTCGCCATCAACGACTCTCCCTTCTTCGGCAAGGAGGGAAAATACTGCACCTCGCGCCACATTGCCGACCGCCTCAGCAAGGAGCTGGAGAAGGACCTCGCCCTGCGCGTGCGTCCCTCGGAGAGCGAAGGCAGCTGGATCGTGAGCGGACGCGGCGTGCTGCACCTCTCCATCCTGATCGAGACGATGCGCCGCGAAGGCTACGAACTGCAGGTGGGACAGCCCCAGGTGATCTACAAGGAAATCGATGGCCAGAAGTGCGAACCGATTGAAGAGCTCACCATCAACGTGCCCGAGGAGTTTGCCTCGAAAATGATCGACATGGTGACGCGCCGCAAGGGCGAGATGACCTCCATGCAGAACATGGGCGAACGCGTCGACATCGAGTTCGACATTCCCTCGCGCGGCATCATCGGCCTGCGCACCAACGTGCTCACCGCATCGCAGGGCGAAGCCATCATGGCCCACCGGTTCAAGGAATACCAGCCCTACAAGGGCGAAATCCAGCGCCGCTCCAACGGTTCGATGATCTCGCTCGAAACGGGCACCGCCTTTGCCTATGCCATCGACAAGCTGCAGGACCGCGGACGCTTCTTCATCAACCCGCAGGACGAAGTGTATGCCGGACAGGTGGTGGGTGAACACGTGCACGAGAACGACCTCGTGGTGAACGTGACAAAGGCCAAGCAGCTGACCAACATGCGTGCTTCGGGTGCCGACGACAAGGCCCGCATCATTCCCCCCGTCATCTTCTCGCTGGAGGAGGCCTTGGAATACATCAAGGAAGACGAGTATGTGGAAGTGACGCCGAAGTCGATGCGCATGCGCAAGATCATTCTCGACCACCTGCAGCGCAAGCGTGCCGGACGCGACTGACGCCCGCACAGCCTCAGCAGGCATTTCCCCCACACGGCAACGCCGAGTGAAGGTCCGTTCTCACCAGCCCAACGAGGCGGGAGGACGGACCTTCCGTTTTTCGCCCACGGCCGAAGCACCGAAGCTTTGCGCATATGAAGAGAAATGCCTAACTTTGCCTCGGATAAGTAGGTGTTCTGAATTATTTTTGGATTAGAAGCAAGCTGCATCCCGAGAAAGTGCTTCCAAGCTGAAAGTAATCAGAGTGAGATACGATATAAAATCATTCTGAACACCTACTTAAGTGGGCATGCCGCATTCATTCCGCCCACGGACGCTTCTCCAAGAATAAAGAAACAAACGACCATATGCAAATCGAACAACAACTCACACAGGCCGTCATCGATGCCGTCAAGGCACTCTACGGCCACGACATCACCCCCGACCAGGTGACGCTGCAGAAGACGAAGAAGGAATTTGAAGGCCACCTCACGCTGGTGGTGTTCCCCTTCCTCCGCATCTCGCGCAAGAAGCCCGAGGACACGGCTGCCGAAATCGGACAATGGATAGAGGAGCACACGCAGCTCATCGCCTCCTACAATGCCGTGAAGGGATTTCTCAACCTCGTCATCGCTCCGGCACAATGGGTGGCCCTGCTCAACGACATCAACGCCGATGCGCGCTTCGGGCTCACCGCACCCACCGACCACAGCCCGCTGGTGATGATCGAATACTCCTCGCCCAACACCAACAAGCCCCTCCACCTCGGACACGTGCGCAACAACCTCCTCGGATGGGCCTTGGCACAGGTGATCGAAGCCAACGGCAACCGTGTGGTGAAAACCAACATCGTGAACGACCGAGGCATCCACATCTGCAAGTCGATGCTGGCCTGGCTGAAATGGGGCAACGGCGAAACGCCCGAATCATCGGGCAAGAAGGGCGACCACCTCATCGGCGACTACTACGTGGCCTTCGACAAGCACTACCGCGAAGAGGTGAGCAAGCTCGCCGCACAGTATGAGGCCGAGGGCATGGAAGCCGAAGCCGCCAAGGAGAAGGCCAAGAAGGAAGCCCCCCTCATCAAGGAGGCCCACGAGATGCTCGTGAAGTGGGAGCACAACGACCCGGAAGTGCGTGCCCTGTGGCGCAAGATGAACGAGTGGGTGTACGCCGGATTCGACGAAACCTACAAGGCCATGGGCGTGAGCTTCGACAAGATCTACTACGAAAGCGACACCTACCTCGAAGGCAAGGAAAAGGTGGACGAAGGACTGGAGAAAGGCATCTTCTTCCGCAAGGAGGACGGATCCGTATGGGCCGACCTCACGAAGGAAGGCCTCGACGAGAAGCTCCTGCTGCGCGCCGACGGCACCAGCGTCTACATGACGCAGGACATCGGCACGGCCAAGCTCCGCTTCCAGGACTTCCCCATCGACAAGATGATCTACGTGGTGGGCAACGAGCAGAACTACCACTTCCAGGTGC
>DAIRWG010000215.1:0-3717 GCA_036802405.1 Alloprevotella sp. | reverse complement strand
GGTAGAATTTTTACGGCACCGCGGTAGAATTTTTACGGCACCGTGGTACAATTTTTACGGCACCGTGGTAGAATTTGAAAAAGTCGGGGACTTTTTCACCGCGGTGATTTGACACGAAAAACGGCCTTGCAATCGGACAAGAGAACACCGCGGTGGTGAGTTGGAGATAACGTAACGTCATTTTGTTCGGGGGAAGCGGATGACAGAGCGCGAGGCCAGAGGTTGGAACGATACAGGACAGTGCTTTTCTCGCGCGCACGCGCGCACTATACACTGCAATCACGTTTTTTGCTGTCATCTGTCATTTTCGAAGCCCTGGGGAGAGGTTGAAAACAGCCAAGTACTGGCTCACGCTACAAAAGCGAGGCAAAAGCACCGAAAAGTGTAGCCTGAAATCACACACCGCTGACAGATGACAGTAAAAAAAGCGTTTGCGCTTGTATATGCGCGCGTGCGCGCGTAGGGCGGATGAAATTTCGGTACTCCAACCATGGGTGTACCGAATTGTTTCAGTGCGATGCAGGACCGAATAATGAAGGATGACATTTCATACCCGCTCATACGGATGCTCATAGAATCAAAAATGCGAACAACAAACGTGACACCCTAATTATTTGTAACTTTGCAACTCGATAAGCTGTCGAGCAAGCCCGTCTTGCGAAACTCTATTTCCCCCCCTAACACTCCAACTCCATCTGCCCATGCCCCTCAGCACACTGCCCGATTTGCTCCACCGTTATGCCCAACTGCCAGCCAGCCAAGTGGCCGAAAGCCTCAACTCGGCCCTGCTTTCACATGGCGCCGCCGTGGTCACCGCCCCGCCGGGAGCGGGAAAGTCCACCCTGCTGCCCCTCACCATGCTGCTGGGGCTGGGCGGCACCGGACGCATCCTGATGCTCGAACCCCGCCGGCTGGCCGCACGCCAGATTGCAGAACGCATGGCACAGATGCTTGGCGAACAGGTCGGACTGACCGTGGGCTACCGCGTGCGCTTCGAAAGCCGCATTTCCTCCGCCACCCGGCTGGAGGTGCTCACCGAAGGCATCCTCACACGCATGCTCGTGGACGATGCCACACTCGAGGGGGTGGATGCCGTGGTGTTCGACGAGTTTCACGAACGCAGCATCCATTCCGACCTCGCCATGGCCCTCACCCGCCAGTCGCGTTCGCTGCTGCGTCCCGAGCTGAAGGTGGTGGTGATGTCGGCCACAATGGATGCCGCCGCCATTTGCCATGCGCTGGATGCCCCGCTCATCGAAAGCAGCGGCCGGATGTTTCCGGTGCACACCACCTATGCCGACCACGAGGCCGACCGGCGCGACCTGGCCCGCGAAGTGGCCGCCGCCGTGCACCGCATGCACGACGCACACGAAGGCGACATTCTGGCCTTTCTGCCCGGTCAGGGCGAGATCGAGGAATGCGCCCGAGTGCTGTCCGACTCGTTGGCCCCCACCCAAGTGCTGCCCCTCTACGGCAATCTGCCGCCCGAAGCGCAGCGCAGGGCCATTGCCCCCAGCTGTGAGGGCGAACGCAAGGTGGTGCTGGCCACCCCCATTGCCGAAACCTCGCTCACCATCGAAGGCGTGCGCATGGTGGTCGATTCGGGCTGGTGCCGCATGCTGGCCTTCGATGCGCGCACCGGACTGAGCCATCTGGACACGGTGCGCATCAGCCTCGACATGGCCACCCAGCGGCAGGGGCGTGCCGGACGTGTGGCCGAGGGCCACTGTCTGCGCCTCTGGACTGCTTCGAGCGAGCATCTCATGCGGCAGCAGCGTGTGCCCGAACTGCTGGAGGCCGACCTCGCCCCGCTGCTGCTCAGCACGGCGGCCTTTGGCGAAGCCGATGCCCTGTCGCTGCCTTGGATCACGCCTCCGCCCGAAGGCCATGTGGCCCAGGCGCGCCAGCTGCTCACCGCCCTCGGGGCCTTGCATGCCGACGGCACCATCACCCTCACGGGGCGGCGCATGGCTGCCTTGCCCTGCCATCCACGCATGGCGCGCATGATGCTGCACGCTGCCTCACCCCGGCTGAAGGCTCTGGCCTGCGACATGGCGGCCCTGCTTGAGGAGAAGGACCCCATGGCTGACCACCCCGACTCCGACATCAGCCTCCGCCTCAGCGCCCTGCGGCGGGCCCGGAGCGAACGCTCGTTGGGCCGATGGGCGCGCGTGGCACAAGTGGCACGCGAATACCGCCGCATGATGCATGCTGAGGAGGACAACCACGACGTGGTACCCCACGAGGCAGGCATGCTTGTGGCCTATGCCTATCCCGAACGGGTGGCCATGGGCACCGACCACATCGGCACCTTCCGCCTGGCCAGCGGCGGAGAGGTCAGGCTCGCCCCGGCCGATGCCATGTCGGGCCATCCATGGCTGGCCATCGCTTCGCTGCATGCCCCGACGGGCAGCATGGGGCGCGTGTTTCTGTCGGCCCCGCTCGATCCGCTCGACTTGGCTGCAAGCGGTGCCGACGACGGACTGCTCACCGAGCGCGACAACCTGTCGTGGGACAGCCGCACCCTGAGTGTGCGCATGCAGCACGAATGGCGCATAGGCCACCTCGTGGTGAACAGCCAGCCGCTGACCGATGCCGATGCGCAGCAACTGACTGCCATCGTGTGCAGCGCGGTGGAGAAGGACGGGCTGAGCCTCTTCAGCTGGAACGAGGAGGTGCAGCGGCTGCAGCGGCGCGTGGCCCAAGTGGCTTCGTGGCATCCCGAACTCGACCTGCCCGACCTCTCCACGCCCCACCTTCTGGCCACGGCGTCCTCCTGGCTGCCTTTCTACCTGCAGGAGGGGAACCACGTGAAGAGCACGGCTGCCGAACTGCGCCGCCTGCCCTTGGCCGACATGCTGTGGAATCTCCTTCCCTACGACCTCCAGACTGCAGTCGACCGTCTGGCTCCAACCCATCTGACTGTGCCTACAGGCAGCCGCATCCGGGTGGACTACCGGCAGGGGGCGGAAGCTCCTGTGCTGAGTGTGCGCCTGCAGGAATGCTTCGGGATGCAGCAAACGCCCTGTGTGGACGATGGACGTCGCCCCGTGCTCATGGAACTGCTCTCGCCGGGATTCAAGCCCGTGCAGCTCACGCAGGACCTCGCCAGCTTCTGGAGTACCACCTACTTTGAGGTGCGTAAGGAGCTGCGCCGCCGCTATCCCAAACACCACTGGCCGGAGGATCCGCTGCAGGCTGAGGCTGTGCGCGGCGTGAAGCGGAAGAAACCATGAGAAGGGTGGGGAATGTGAAACTGTCTGCTTGAAGCGAAATATACAATGATGGGGAGCAACGCGCCATGTACATGCGGTTGCTCCCTTATCACTCAATTCTAAGACCAATAGAAAGTCTTTTGCCCTTACAGGGCGACACCATCAATGACTTGATCCCTAGGGCGTTGCCCTGGGCTATCGTGACATTGGGCTTTCAGCCCGCCCATTCCATACTCCTTACCGATGTTCTTAGAATCAAAAATGCGAACAACAAGCTGCACACCCTATCAAAATAACCCCAATGGGCTGACTCCGGCAATGGAGTCAGCCCTATTTTTCCCTAAAGTCTCGAATTTTTATCGGACACCAATAAATATTATAGTCAAACAAAAAATGGTTTTGGAAAACCTGAAGTATAAGCCATGAGGTGTAGTATCTGCTCTATTGATTCCAATTTCATGCCGCAGGTCACCCCGTTAGGGGTGAAATTGGGTAGCCAGGT
>DAIRWG010000214.1:0-3752 GCA_036802405.1 Alloprevotella sp. | reverse complement strand
ACATCTACGGCCTCAAGGAGCTGGCCGACATCAACCGTGAATTCAGCGAGCGCCACGCCGGCGAAGTGAAGGCCGAGAGCCTCATGGAGCGTCCGCCCCGCGGCTGCTACCGCTGAAAGCGAACCCCACCTTTTTTCCCCCTTCCCCCAAGCGCCACCTCAGCCCTTCCATGCGGCTGAGGTGGCGCTTTGCGTTTCTGGAGACAAAAGGAACTCCTTGATGAGAAGCACACGGAATAAGCACAGAATCGCCATATTCATTGAAAATATTTCACGCTTGACATTACCACGCAGTAAATAATCCGTAATTTTGTCCACTGAAGCAACAAACATCAGCATAACGGCATATTTGCGTCTTATACCATCAATTCAAGGACAAAATAGTCACCAAACGCATTTTTTTGCCATTGCTGATAAAAATAATTTTGATTACGCAAAAAGGCTGCGTAGCAAGGCCCTTACTTTGCACCACAGTTAGCAATGAAACAAACAACTAACCATCAACACGACATATGAGAATCCGAATAAACACCACCCCCAATACGCACCCCGTGCCGTTCAACTATCAGCAAAAGCTGGTAGGCACACTGCACAAATGGATTGGCGAAAATGCACTGCACGACGACATTTCGCTCTATTCCTTCTCATGGCTGCAGGGCGGACGAAAGGTTGGCGATGCGCTATGCTTTGAGCTGGGCGCAAGCCTTTTTCTCAGCTTCCACGATGAACAGGTGATGAAAACAATCATTGCCCATGTGCTCGATGCGCCGGAAATGTTTTGCGGCCTGCGAGTGACCAACATCACATTGGTAGATGATCCCGACCTGTCGGAATGCGAATACTTTCACTGCGCCAGTCCCATCTTCATCAAACGACGGCTGGCCGACGGCACCACCAAGCAGTATGACTACAACGATGCGGAGTCAGGCACCCTCATGACAGAAACGCTGAGAGCCAAAATGCGCAAGGCAGGACTGCCGGACGATGACACGCTCGACATCCAGTTCGACCGAACTTATGCCAAGAAAAGAACCAAACTGGTTCATTACCACCACATCGGCAACAAGGCCTGCATATGTCCGGTTCTCATCAAAGGACGCCCCGAAACGAAACTCTTTGCTTGGAATGTGGGCATCGGCAGTTGCACGGGCATCGGATTTGGGGCCATTCAATAAAGAAAGGAGGCAAACATGTATGTAGTGACCTATACCGGAAAATTTGCTTTTATCAAACCTTGGACTGCCGTGCGCGATGGCGAAACCTTCAGTCAGCAGTTTCTGACCCCTTCCTTGGTTGAAGGCATCGAAAAGAAACTGTTTCCCGAGTTACTGCAGGAAACGGGCATCAAGAAAATCTTACGCCACAAACTGAGCTACCGCACCATGTCGTCGCAGCAGGAAGTGACGCAGCCCAGAGGATGGGATTATAAGAATCGAACCTTTCTCCGAAGCCGTTCGGTGCTGAAGCGTTCCATACTGCTCGACCCCAAGCTTCATCTTGCATTTGAATGCGAGGAGTATGCCCAACGGGCGTCCTTGCAACACGTCTGTTTGTGCAGAAATGAAGATGTGCTTTTGCCCGACCCTGAAATTCAGGTCCTGACTGAAGAGGAGTTCACTGACCTTCCAGGATTTGAATTGCGCTTCGGTTCGTCAGATCAGTCATTTTTGGTCGGATACAATCGGTTTGACGAGTGTTCCCCCATGTATGGCTGGCTGGAGCACAATGGAGCTTCGTTGTTGTAATCCCCTACGATGACAACCTATGGATATACATCCTCATCTCCTGGCTAAAGGAGAAAAGAACGGCCATATCAGTTTGGAGCAGCATTTGAAAAATGTGGCGGCCATTTCCGTTGAGATTGCCCGGCATCTGGGACTTGACGAACGCATTGCATTGGAAGGTGCCGTTCTTCACGACATTGGCAAGGCATCGCCTGCCTTTCAGCGGAGGCTTTCGCCTTTCTTCAAGCCCCGCCCGGGACAGGTGTTCCGCCACGAGATTGCCTCACTTTTTTTTCTATCATTGATAGAGAACAGCCACCGGGCTGCTGTCATTGAAATGGTGGCCGCACACCACAAGTCGGCCTGCAAGGACATTCGGGAGTTAGGACTGCTAGACCTCGACGAATCAACGGATTGCCTGGGTGAACACATTCGGGACTTTGAAAAATGGAGTGTGCCCGCCTTAGAGATTCTGGCGGAACTGGGCATAAAGACGCATGCCATTACGCGTGACGAGGCCGAAGAAAACTATGAAGAATCCGTAAGCTACTGCCTTCGGCAAAAGGCGGATTGCTCCGTATGGCGAGGCTTGCTCATGGCTTCAGACCATATGGCCTCAGCCATGGAAACGGCGGCGGACATGCCGACCGACAAACTCTTTATCAAGCCCGACTTGAGCTTCTACAACCGGAGAAGCAAGCTTTACCCGCTATCGTTGATTGAAGCTGGCTGCATCAAGCGGCATACGATTGTGTCGGCACCGACGGGGGCTGGCAAAACGGATTTCCTGCTGAGACGCTGCAGGGGGCGCGTGTTCTACACCTTGCCTTTCCAGGCTTCCATCAATGCCATGTACGATCGGTTCAAGCATGACTTGGGCCATACGGGGGCGCAGATCTATCTGCTGCATGCCGCATCGAGGCTCAAGGTGAAAGACGGGAAAGTGGAGGAAAGCATCCTGCAAAGGCACGTGGGGGCATCCATCAAGGTGTTGACACCGCACCAGATGATGTCGATCGTGTTCGGCATAAAGGGCTACGAAGCCATGGCGTTGGACCTGAAAGGATGCGATGTCATTCTGGACGAGATTCACACCTATTCCGACACGACGCAGGCCATCGTGCTGCGCATCATCGAGATTCTCGTGGCACTCGGATGCCGGGTGCATGTCGGCACGGCCACCATGCCGACGGCCCTGTATGGCAGGATACTGGCTCTTCTCGGCGGAAAGGATGCCGTGATGGAAGTAGGGTTGGACGACAAATCCCTGCAGACATTCAACCGCCACAAGGTTTTCAAAATTTCGGACTACGCACAAGTTGACGCCATCATCGATGACGCCATCGGCAGCAGACAGAAGGTGCTCATCGTGTGCAACCAAGTGAAGCGGGCGCAGGACCTGTATCACCGACTCGCTGAGGCTCACCCCGAAATCGACAAGATGCTCATCCATAGCCGCTTCAGGCGAAGCGACCGGGCAAGATTGGAAACTGAGCTGAAGCAAGACTTCAATGCAAGGGCGAACGTTCCCTGCATCGTGGTGTCGACCCAAGTGGTGGAGGTGAGCCTGGACATCAGTTTCGACGTGCTGATCACCGAATGTGCCCCCATCGACTCACTCACCCAACGATTCGGCCGCATCAACCGCAAACGCTCCCCGCTCACCATCGGGCACTTCAAGCCCGTGTATGTCGTGGCCCCTCCCGAGGATGCCAAGGAGGCCTTGCCCTACACACTGGAGGTGCTTAGCCGCACTTACGAAGTGCTTCCTGACCACGGCAGCGTGCTGCAAGAAAAAGATGTGCAGGACATGATCGATGCGGTGTATCCCGACATGGAGTTCCAAAACATTGACTACTCGGGAGTGGCTTTTGCCGATGGCAGATGGCAACTGAAAAAATTATGCCACCACGCCAAGTCGGCCTTGCTTGAGACACTCGACTACAACTCGGCAGTCTGCATCACCGAAGATGAAAAGGAGGCCTACCTCATGGGCAACGCCATGGAAAGGGCCGAAATGGAAATTCCT
>DAIRWG010000213.1:0-3766 GCA_036802405.1 Alloprevotella sp. | reverse complement strand
GCCGAACGCTGGCAAAGGCGGCCGGAAGCATCGATCACCTGCACTTCACGACAGGGCTGCTGCAAATGCAAAGTACGGCCTTCGAGGCTGAACACGGCTTTCGGATCGAGGCCGGAGGCCTGATTGATGCCCGAAATGAGCTGGTCGACATCGAAGGAAGCGATGGCCGAGAGCTTGGTGCCGACGTTGTAGACGGCTTCCACCATCACGGTCTGTGTGGCCGGGGCCTCAACGCTCCATTCGAAGTCGAATGCGGGCTGCGTCAGCACGACATTCTCGTTTTCGGGAGCCGGAAGGCGTCCGCCTTCGGTTACATCGGCATAGATGTTATAGCCCTGGAGCTGAAGTCCGGCGGCCTGCAGGGAATCGGAGAGCTCGGGTGCCTGCCATGCCAAAGCCAGATGATAGTTGTCGTCGTCCTTGGAATAGGATTCGGCATGGATGTCGGTGACAGCGGGGAAGTCGGTGTGGAACTCTACGTTGATGGGCACGGTGACGTTCATGCCGACGGCTCCGCCCAGGGCGTTGTCGGACTCCAGATAGTAGTCCCATTGGCCGTTGGGCACGAACTGGTCGGTGTAGGTGAGCGTGGTGCGGCGGGCATTGAGCGTGGCTTCGCCCAGGCGCTTGCCATTGCGGCAGAGATAGTAGACGGACGAGCCCCACGTGTCGGTGGGACGGCTGGCGGTGAAGGTGACGGTGTTGACCTTCTGCTTGTCAACGGTGGCCTTGAAGTCACCGGGTTCTACACCCTGATAGTAGTCGACATAGACATTGAGATAGGGACGGCCGGGACTCCAGAAGTCGCCGTTCTTGGTGTAGGTGAAGGGTTCTTCGTAGATGCCGTCGGTGCGCTTGGTGTAGACCGTCTTGCTGGCATTCACATAGTCGTTGGCCGAGGTGTTCCACTTGCGCTTGAGATAGAGCGTGAGATTACCTTCGGCATCGTAGGTCCAGGTTTCCTCCAAGTCGGGGGTGCCCTTCTCCACGGTGGTCACCTTGCCGTCGGCATCGCGTTCCACATCGCCGTATTTGTAGGACTTGCGGCTGAGCATATGGCCCTGGGCATCGTAAGTCTGCTCGATGAGGCGCTTGTTGCTGTCGTATACGCCATCCTTGATGACAAGCTGCGGAAGGTTTTCCTTTCCTTCCACGAAGTCGCGGTACTGCATGTCGTAGATGAGCGTGCCGTTGAAGGAATTGTACTGCGTTTCGCCCACGAGGTTCGTGCCGTCCCAAGCATAGACGGTGCGCTTGTAGCCCTTCAAGGCAAGGTCCTCGATGCGGCGGTTCTGGTCGTCATACTGGTAGACGTTGGTCGTGTCGGCATCCGTCCAATCGGTCTTGTAGCCTTGCTGCACCTTGTATTCGCGTGTGGAGACGTTGAGCAGGTTGCCCGACGGACTGTAGTTGTACATGGTGTAGGACGTTTCCTTCCAGTCGCCCACGCGCTCCACTTCGGGGGTGTTGGGATCGTCGCCCAGCACACGGGCACGAGTGACTTCACGCACGAGGTGGTTGGCACTGTCGTAGTAGTAGTCGGTTTTCTTGGTCTTGGTGTCGTCCTCCACCGCGCCCATGGCATCGCCATACATGGCACGCTCCTTGAGCAGCAGCTGCGGTGTGGCTCCCAGCTTGAACACGACGGGCTGGCTCATGACGCGTCCGTAGTCGGCATAGACGGCCTCTGCCTGCACGGTGTGGCAAAGGTTGGACGAGCCGTCCCAAGTGAAGGTGTAGGTGGGTTCGCTCAGAAGCTCTTCCTTGCGAAGGCTGACGGTGGTGTCGAAATTGTCGGGAATCTCGTTGCCGGAATTGCCCGTGACATCGGCATAGACGTTGTAGCCACGAAGGGTGAAACCGTCCTTGGCTTCGGGGGCATCCCAAGCCACGGTGACTTGCCATTCCTTGCCGTTCTTGCCGTCCACCTGCTTGGTGCTGACCACATGGAGGTTGCGCGGGGCATTGAGCTCGGTGGAGAAACGGACAGCCACTTCATTGGACACGTTGAGCTCCTGCTCCCCGTTCTTGCACTGCAGGAAATAGGTGTAGGCACCGTTCTTGAGCTTAGTGTCGGAGTAGGTGATTTTCCCGTCGGCCACTTGGGCTTCGCCCACGGCAAAGCCGTTGCGGTAGACTTTCCAAGCGGCATCGGCGGGTGCATCTGCGGGAAGCGCGGCCTCCAGGCTGACGGTGTTGACGGCATCGGTGGCGATGTGGGCCACCAGGTCGGTGGGAGCCGATCCTTGGGCATAGGCCGACTCATACGTCACCACATCTCCGCCGACCACGGCCCAATCGTTGCTGGCATTGTTCCAGGAATACTGGCTTTCCTTGCGCGAGCCATCGGCTTGGGCGGTGTAGGTCACCTTGGTGCTGGGCTGGAAGCCCTTGCTGGAGGAATTCCAATAGGAAGTGACCACGGAAGCCACCCGTCCGTCTTCGCCGTAGGCCCATTCTTCCTGAGAGTAGGGATTGTCGGAAAGCACGGGGTTGGTCATGTGGTGTGCATCGTCGACATCGGCCTGGGTCACCTGCCAAAGGGTGTAAGTGACGGGGCGATGCTGGGCATCGTACACATACTTGCCCTGGTACTTCTGCTTCCACGTGTTGACGGTGTAAACGGTCTGCGGACAATTGTCGGCCCCTTCGAGGAAATCGGCGTAAACGATGGTCTGCGACCATGTGCCCTTGGTGAGCGACGTGTCGCTCTGTTCCACCAGATTGTGGCCCTGCCAAGTGTAGGCATGCGAGCCGGTGGTGGCTGAACGCTGGTAGACGAGATGGTTGTCGGCATCGTATTCGTTGTGCTCGGATGTGCTGACCTCATCGCTCCACCCCATGAAGATGCCATCGTAGTTGCCATACTTGCGGAGCTTCACATCGGTGAGGTTGCCCTTGTCGTCGTAGTGGTAGGTGGCGTATTCGAGCGGCATCTGATAGCCTTCATACTCCACCTCGACGGTGGTTTCGCTGTCGCCTGCCATGTTGCTGTACTTGGCCGTGGCCTGCAGGCGGTTGTTCGTGTCGTAATAGTAGTTGACCACGCTGGTGGGCATGGGAGTGGAAGGTTCTGTGCCGTACCAGTCGCCCCACGTTTCCACACGTTGGGTGAGTGACTGACTGGCTGCTGCAGCCTGTGCGGCATAGCCTGTAAGTCCTTGGGGTGAGGTGCTTTGGGCGGTAGCGTGTCCCAAGCTCAAGAGAGCGGCAAAGAGAAGCGTCGGTAGGTAGCGTTTCCTCATGATTCAAGATGTTTATGGATGAATAGCTTGCAAAGCCGATGGCGGGCATCCTAGCTCCGTCAAATGTCTTTGTGTTGTGAATTTGCGCGCAATTTAGCAAAAACCATCCGTTTAAGCAAGTGATTCTGTTAAATGTTTACCTTTTCAGGGCGAAATCGGGAAAATGCGCACTTACTGCCGGAGGGGCCTGTTTTGATGTTCGCATTTTTTGATTCGGCGGGCATTCGTGTGCGTGCACATGGAATGGGCGGACTGAAAGCCCAGTTGTTGCCTTCAGTCCACCCATGATGCATGATATAGTCAGGCAAGAATGGTTTGGGAAAACCTGAGGTAAGTAGGTGTTCAGAATTATTTTTAGATTAGAAGTGCTTTATCGGGATGCAGCTTGCTTCTTGGCTTTCGGGAGCATAGCGGGCTATGTGACTGAAAGTCAAGGAGCAAGATGCGCCCGAGAAAGTGCTTCTAAGCTGAAAGTAATCAGAGTGAGATAATATAAAATAATTCTGAACACCTACTTATAA
>DAIRWG010000212.1:0-3812 GCA_036802405.1 Alloprevotella sp. | reverse complement strand
AATTTCCTCTCAACACCTACGAACCTGTTAACCCGTCAACACCAATGGCTCAAAAATTAGAACAGACACAGGCCGCTGTGCAAACCCAGCAACTGCAGACCATGCAGGTGGCTCTGGCCAAAATGGTGGAACTTCCTGTGACCGAACTGGCCGAGCGGGTGCGCAACGAGATGCTTGACAATGCGGCCCTGGAGGAAAAGGACGATGCCGACCTGCCCGAAGAACGCTCCGACGAGGCTGACACGGCCGATTCGGCCGAAGAGCGGGAGGACGAAGGGCACGAGGCCGACGAGGACACCGAGAACAGCGAGGACAGCCGCGAGGCCGACGATGAAAACGCCTACGAGGAATCCGAGGACTACGGTGCCGAGGCCGATGCCATGGGCGACTACTTCTCGGCCGACGACGTACCCGACTATCTGCAGCAGCGTGCCGAAGCCGAGCGCGACCGCAACGAAATACAGCTTTCGGGCTCCACTTCCTTCTACGACGACCTGCAAAGCCAAATCCGCGAACACGACCTCACGGAGAAGGAGCAGACGCTCATGGAGTATCTCATCGGGTCGCTCGACGAGGACGGATTCCTGCGCAAGGACCTCGATGCCCTGGTCGACGAACTGGCCATCTACCATAACATCGAAACCACGCGCGACGAGCTGGAGCACGTGCTTCATGTGCTTCAGGAGTTTGAGCCGCGCGGCATCGGCGCGCGGTCGCTGCAGGAGTGCCTCCACATCCAGCTGTCCGACCCCGACCGCCATTCACCCTACAAGGAGCTGGCGCTTGCCGTGGTCGACCGGTGCTTCAAGGACTTTGCCGCCCGGCATTGGGATGCCGTGATGGACCGCCTGCACATCGACCGCGACACCTTCGAGCACGTGCGCCAGGAGCTCACCCACCTCAATCCCATGCCCGGAAGTGCCTTGGGCGATGCCGCCACGGCCAGCCTGCCGACGGTCACGCCCGACTTCTTCGTGAGCATCGGCCCCGACGGCGAACCTTGCGTCACACTCAACAGCGGCGATGTGCCCGAGCTCCGCGTCAGCCCGGCCTTCCGCGAGAGCATCCGGCAGTATGGCACGGCCAAGGCGCGGCTCAACCGCCAGCAGAAGGATGCCTACACCTATGCCCGGCAGAAGGTGGATGCCGCACAGTCGTTCATCAACCTTCTCACACGCCGCCGCCAGACGCTGCTGGCTGTGATGCGCTGCATCGTGGCGATGCAGCGCCCCTTCTTCGACGAGGACGACGAAGCGCTCCTCCGTCCCCTCACGCTCAAGGACGTGGCCGAAAAGGTGGGAGTGGACATCTCCACCGTGTCGCGCGTGACCAGCAGCAAGTATGTGCAGACGATCTACGGCACCTATCCGCTGAAGTTCTTCTTCAGCACGCAGTTCACCTCCAGCCAGGGCGATGAGCTGTCGGCCCGCCAGGTGCGCAATGCCTTGCGCGAACTCATCGAAGCGGAGGACAAGCAGCACCCGCTGTCGGACGAGGCGCTCGCGGCTGCCCTCAAGCAGCGCGGGCTCGACGTGGCACGCCGCACCGTGGCCAAATACCGCGACATGCTGGGGTTACCCACGGCCCGCATGCGCCGGGAGTGACACCGCGGCCGTGCGTGCGCCTTCACACCGAATTTATTTCACCCTTATGGAAGAGAATCCCTACAGCAAATACATGCCCCACGACAGCGGGCCTTCGCCATCGCAGGCCACCCCGCCATCGGCCACCTCTCCATCGGCCACCTCTCCATCGGCAACAGATGGGGGTGACGAGGCTGGAAATGCCACCCCGCCGCAGGCCCCCCATCGCCATTCCGCCTTCGAAAGCCATGCCCGGCGCAGCCTGCAGCTGCTCATGCCCGGAAGCACGGTCGATGCCGACCCGCGCGACGACGAGGAACGCCCCGTGTGGCCACGCGGCGAACACCCCGAGCCCGGTTCGCACCGCTACTTCTGGATTGTGCTCACGGCGCAGGTCGTGTCGATGGTGTTCATGCCCTTCTATCTGCCCGTCGTGGCCTTCGTGGCCCTCTTCTGGCTGAGCTATCTGAACATGCTTCCGCCCTACACCAAGGTGGTGCTGACGCTCATCGTCTACTTCTTCACGGTGCTGATGCCCCACCTCAGCATCTATGCCTACCGCAAGCTCAACGGATGGACGCGCCACCAGCTCGGCAAGCGTGAGCGCCGCTATGTGCCCTATGTGCTGAGCATCACCAGCTATGCGGCCTTGCTCTATCTGCTCTACAACCTCCACATGCCGCGTTTCACCCTCGGCATCATTGCCGGAGCGCTCGTCATCCAGCTGGCCTGTGCCCTGCTCAACAGCCGCATCAAGGTCAGCACCCATGCCGCGGCATCGGCCGGAGTGGTGGGAGCGCTGCTGGCCTTCTCGCTCATCTTCAACTTCGACCCAACGGGATGGCTCTGCTTCACCGTTCTGCTGTGCGGCATGGTGTGTACGGCCCGGCTGATCCTCCGCCAGCACACCCTGCGCGAAGTGGGATGGGGCGTGGTCGTCGGGCTGCTCAGCGGATTCTGCTGCGTGCTGTTCATTTAGCAGGGTGAACGAGCTGGCGAATGGGAAGCATGCGGCTCCTGGCGGATGCACTTCATTGGACAACTAAGGTGTCGGTGTACCCATTTGGCATGCGTCGAGGGCGGGCTGAAAGCCCAACTGTTGCCTTCAGCCCAGGGCATCGCCCTGGGTTAGACCATTATACGATGGTTGTTCGCCCTGAAAGGGCAAAAGCACGGCCGAACTAAATAGGCCGTGCCAAAGTACATGGAGTCGATAGGGCTTTTGCCCTTTCAGGGCGAAAGGGACACGAACTTGCCTAAACCCAGGGCGTTGCCCTGGGCTGAAAGCGGCAACTGGGCTTTCAGCCCGCCCACATTCCATGTCCATTCATACGAATGCTCCTGAATCAAAAATGCGAACATCAAACAGGACACCCTATTTGCCTACCCTAACTTGCCCGTCAACCCCAAGAAATCCATAGAACCCCACAAAAACCTCATCATATGACTCCTATCGTAAGCATTATCATGGGCAGCACGAGCGATTTGCCCGTCATGGAAAAAGCTGCCAAATTCCTTGAGGAAATGCAGATTCCCTTCGAGATGAACGCCCTCTCGGCGCACCGCACCCCCCAGGAAGTGGAACAATTTGCCCGCGAGGCCAAAGGCCGCGGACTCAAGGTGATCATTGCCGGAGCCGGCATGGCTGCCGCACTCCCCGGAGTGATTGCGGCCAGCACCACGCTCCCCGTGATCGGAGTGCCCATCAAGGGCATGCTCGACGGACTCGATGCCATGCTCTCCATCATCCAGATGCCTCCAGGCATTCCCGTGGCCACCGTGGGCGTGAACGGGGCACAGAATGCCGCCATCCTGGCCACCGAGATGCTCGCCCTGTCGGACGCTGCCGTGGCTGAACGCCTGGCTGCCCACAAGGAAGCCCTGAAGGAGAAAATCGTGAAGGCCAATGCCGACCTGAAAGAGGTGAAATATCAGTACAAGACGAACTAAATGGACCTTTTCAACTACAATCCGCGCCACTCGCATGAGGTGCACGTGGGCAACCGCCCCCTCGGCGGCGACAACCCCCTGCGCATCCAGAGCATGACCACGGCCGCCACCACCGACACCGAAGGCTGCGTGAAGCAGTGCATCGCCATCTTCGATGCCGGGGCCGACTATGTGCGCCTCACCACCCAGGGCACCCGCGAGGCCGAGAACCTGCGCGCCATCAAGGCCCGGCTGCGCGAGCTGGGCTACGACCGTCCGCTCGTGGCCGACGTGCATTTC
>DAIRWG010000211.1:0-3893 GCA_036802405.1 Alloprevotella sp. | reverse complement strand
CAACATCAACCGTTTCAACATGTACACCTCTATGGCTGTGAACGGTAACCCTGCCAGCGGCTACACTTCCGGCCAGGCCATCAAGGCCATCGAGGAAGTGGCTGAAAAGAGTCTGCCCACCGGCTACTCCTTCGAGTTCTCCGGCCAGACACGTGAGGAACAGCAGAATTCAGGAAGCACCACCGGCATTGTGTTCGTGCTCTGCTTCGTGTTCATCTATCTGTTGCTCTCCGCACAGTACGAAAGTTATATGCTTCCGTTCGCCGTGCTGCTCTCCGTGCCGTTCGGTTTGGCCGGTTCGTTCCTCTTCATTCAGGGCATGGGTGCCATCAACAACGTGCTGCCCATCTTTGGTGAAGCGGCCAACAACATCTATGTGCAGATTGCCTTGATCATGTTGATGGGTCTGTTGGCCAAGAACGCCATTCTGATTGTGGAGTTTGCTCTCGACCGCCGCAAGATGGGCATGAGCATTTCATGGGCTGCCGTGCTCGGTGCAGGTGCCCGTTTGCGCCCGATTCTTATGACCTCGTTGGCCATGATCATCGGTCTGCTCCCGCTGATGTTCTCGTTCGGTGTAGGTGCCAACGCCAACCGTTCACTCGGTACGACTGCCATTGGCGGTATGTTGATCGGTATGATTTGCCAGATCTTCATCGTGCCTTCGCTCTTCGTCATCTTCGAATATCTCCAGGAGAAGATCAAACCGCTCACTTGGAACGACATCGAAGAAAACAAGGATGCAAGTTCCGACATCGAACAGTATAGCAAGTAAACCACTTACATGAAGCCTCGGGCGCGGGCTGCCAAGCACATATTTATATATGTATGGAATAAGCCCAACGCCATTTCCCGCTACACGAAGGGGGGATGGAAGCGCTCCACCAGGCAGGCCTCGCCCCAGGCTTCATCAGTTCTGCTTTATCATCCACAACAATGAAACAATTTCTCTATATCATAGGTTGCTCGGCCATGTTGGCCAGCTGCGGCATCTACAAGAACTACGAACGTCCGCAGCAGTTGGCACAGGGCATCGACAGCCTCTACCGCGACACCACCGCCACTTATTCCGTGGTGAAAGCCGACAGCGTAAACTTCGGCAACACACCTTGGGAACAGGTGTTCACCGATCCGCAGCTTCAGACGCTCATCCGCAAGGCATTGGCCAACAACACCAACCTGCTCAACGCCGACTTGAGCATCCAGCAGATCCAAGCCGGACTCAAGATGGAGCGTTTGGCTTACTACCCCAGCCTGGCCTTTTCACCGCAAGGCACCCTGTCGAGCTGGGATTTCAACAAGGCCAGCAAGACGTATGCCTTCCCCATCGCTGCCAGCTGGCAGCTCGGTTCGATGGGTACGATCCGCAACACCAAGAAGCAGTACGAGATGAACCTCGAGATGACCAAGGCTGCTAAACAGGCTGCCCGCACGAGCATCATCGCCAACGTGGCCAATCTCTACTACACCCTGCAGATGCTCGACGAGCAACTGAAGACGACGGAAGCCACCATCAAGATCTGGGCCGAAAACGTGCGCGCCATGGAACTGATGAAAACCGGTGGCATGACGACTCAAGCTGCCGTTTCGCAGGCCAAAGCCAACTACTACAACCTGCAGGCCACGATTCCCACACTGAAGAACAGCATCTCGCAATCGGAGAATGCACTCTGCACGCTTCTTTGTGAAGCTCCGCACCCCATCAGCCGTGGCACATTCAACGCCGATGCCTTCCCCGCCGACTACTCCGTGGGCATGCCCGTGCAGCTTCTGGCCAATCGCCCCGATGTGCATGCGGCCGAAATGAAGATTGCAGCCGCCTTCTATGGGGTGAACATCGCCAAGTCGGCCTTCTATCCTTCGCTCAACATCACGGCGCAGGGCAGCTGGACGAACAATGCCGGCATGATCGTGAATCCGGGCAAGATTCTGGCCACACTCATCGGCAACATCACGCAGCCGCTCTTTGCCAACGGCAAACTGAAGGCCAATCTGAAGATTTCCGAACTGCAGTATGAAGCCGCGCAGAACGACTTCAAGTCCACGCTGATCAATGCGGGCAGCGAAGTGAGCAATGCCTTGGCACAGTATCAGGCCGCATCGCAGCAGGAGGAAGCCTGCAAGCGTCAGGTGGCAGAACTCACCACGGCACTGGAAAGCACCCAGCAGCTCTTCCAGCACAGCACGGGCACCACTTACCTGGAAACGCTCACCGCACAGCAAAGTCTGATTCAGGCACAGCTCACACTCATTTCCGACAAGTTCGACAAGGTGCAGGCTGCCATCAACCTCTACCAGGCTCTCGGAGGCGGTCGTGAAGTAGAAAACAACACAAACAACTAACCCATTCGGGTTCTATTTTTGAGGTTATAAGGTTGGAATAGCTCAAAATTCATATTTTATTCCTAACTTTATGACCTCAAAACGCTTCTTAGCCATTTTCACCTACCAACGAATCTGGCTCCAAGCACTTTACGAACCTGACAAATTGATACATCCATGATTAGTCCATTAGCTTACGTTGACCCTTCTGCACAGTTGGGCCAGAACGTAGAAGTAGGCCCCTTCGCCTACATCGAGAAAGGCGTTGTCATCGGCGACAACTGCGTGATCAAACCCCATGCCAGCATCCTTGAAGGCACCACCATGGGCAGCGGTAACATCATCTACCAGAATGCTGTGATTGGTTCCACGCCACAGGATTTCCACTATGTGGAAGGCAGCCCCACCAAGGTAAACATCGGCAACAACAACCGCATCCGCGAAAACGTGGTGATAGCCGGTAGCACCTACAGCGACCATGCCACCACCATCGGCGATGAAAACTTCATTATGGACCGCGTGCATATCTGCCACGACGTGCATGTGTTCAACCATTGCGTGATCGGCATTGGTGCATGCATCGCAGGCGAAAGCGAAATTCACGACTGCTCCATCCAGAGCAACGGCGTGGTGATTCAGCAACACGTGCGCGTGGGAAGATATTCCTTGGTACAAAGCGGCTGCCGCGTACAGAAGGATGTTCCGCCTTACGTCATCCTGGGTGGCAACCCTGCTGCCTACAATGGCATCAACTCTGTGGTGCTGAAGCACGTCAACACGACCGACCGCATTCTCCGCCACATCGCCAACACTTACCGCATCATCTACACAGGCAACTTCAGTCTGGAGGATGCCGTAATCAAGATTCCCGAACAGATTCCGATGAGCGAGGAGATTCAAAACATTCTCGACTTCATCAAGGATGCCAAGCACGGCATCGTACGCAACATCAAGGAAGAGGACTAATCTCCCAGCCTTACAACAGCAGCATTGCTCTCGGCGATGCTGCTGTTTTTTCGTAAAAGAAAGAAAAGGGACTTCGCCACCGCCCTTCCATTCCCGGCAAAAGCAAAATTCAAACCTTGTTTTTTCATCAGGCCACAAATGCAATAATTGGGGCTAAAACCATGCTCAGCTCCGCTTGGTTTGTGCAAAATCAAAAAAAATCGGGGAAAAATCACATTTTTCTCTCGGTTTTGTTTGGTAGTTACGAAAAAAGCCGTACCTTTGCACCGCGTTTGAGAGATAACGATAACGCAAAACAAAACATAAGTAAGGAAGTTTGGGTGAGTGGCTGAAACCACCAGTTTGCTAAACTGACGTACGGGTTTACCGTACCGGGGGTTCGAATCCCCCAGCTTCCGCACTTGGCGCTTTCATCTAATGGTTAGGATACATGCCTCTCACGCATGGTATACGGGTTCGATTCCCGTAGGCGCTACTAAACACTGAATAATGCTGTTCCACCGAAAGATGAAGAACAGCATTTTTCATCTAAACGAAACAACCAGACATCTGGCGCTTTCATCTAATGGTTAGGATACATGCCTCTCACGCATGGTATACGGGTT
>DAIRWG010000210.1:0-3956 GCA_036802405.1 Alloprevotella sp. | reverse complement strand
GACGGCGCCGTTTCCACCCGAGGCCATGAAGTGTATGCCGGTTCGGGCAACGAGGACTACTTCGAACCCGCCGTGGCCATCACCCATGCCGACGGCAACATGACCACCTATCTGCGCTACAAGGGCGTGAGCACGCAGGCCATCGACGGCGGCACCGAAACGGTGATCACCCTCGAGGACGACAAGTATCCCGACACCGTGCGCCTGCACTATGCGGCCTACGACAAGGAGAACGTGATCAAGGCCTGGACGGAAATCTCGCACAAGGAGAAATCGCCCGTCACGCTGTGGCGCTACAGCAGCACGATGCTCTACTTCGATGCCGCCAAGTATTTCCTCACTTCCTACCACAGCGACTGGGCCAGGGAGGGACAGCCCGAAACGGTGCAGCTGACGGCCGGCAAGAAGATTCTCGACACGAAGCTCGGCACCCGTGCCGCCATGCACATGGAGCCGTTCTTTGAACTCGGACTCGACGGCCCGGCACGCGAGAGCGAGGGCAACGTGGTGCTGGGCACCATCGGATGGACGGGCAACTTCCGCTTCACCTTCGAGGTGGACAACGTGGGCGGACTGCGCGTGATCCCGGCCATCAACCCTTATGCCTCCGACTACAAGCTGCCCGCAGGGCAAACGTTCACCACGCCGGAATTCATCTTCACCACCAGCACCGAGGGCACGGGCCAGGCCAGCCGCAACCTGCACGACTGGGCACGCCGCTACCAGGTGAACCAGGGTATGGGCGACCGCCTCACGCTGCTCAACAACTGGGAGAACACAGGATTCGACTTCAACCAGCAGAGCCTGGCCGAACTGATGAAGGATGCGAAGGACCTGGGCGTGGACATGTTCCTGCTCGACGACGGATGGTTTGCCAACAAATATCCGCGTAAGGACGACCACGCCGGGCTGGGCGACTGGGACGTGACGCACTCGAAGCTGCCCGAGGGCATTCCCGGACTGGTGCGCGACGCCAAGGCGGCCGGTGTGAAGTTCGGCATCTGGGTGGAGCCGGAAATGGTGAACCCCAAGAGCGAGCTGTACGAGAAGCATCCCGACTGGGTGATCGAGCAGCCCAACCGCGACACTTACTACTACCGCAACCAGCTGGTGCTCGACATTTCCAACCCCAAGGTGCAGGACTACGTGTATGGCGTGGTGGACCGCATCATGACGGAGAACCCCGACGTGGCTTACTTCAAGTGGGACTGCAACAGCCCCATCACCAACGTCTACTCGCCCTGGCACAAGAAGGAGCAGGGCAACTTCTACATCGACCACGTGCACGGCGTGTACAACGTGATGCAGCGCCTGCACAAGAAGTATCCCAACCTGCCCATGATGCTCTGCTCGGGTGGCGGCGGCCGCATGGACTATGAGGCCTTGAAGTATTTCACCGAATTCTGGTGCTCCGACGACACCGACCCCTACGAACGCCTCTACATCCAGTGGAGCCTCTCGAAGTTCTTCCCCACGAAAACGATGGGTTCGCACGTGACGAACTGGAACAAGCAGACGAGCGTGAAGTTCCGCACCGACGTGTGCAGCATGTGCAAGCTGGGCTTCGACATCGACCTCAAGCCGCTCAAGGGCACGGCCGACTATGCCTTCGTGCAGCAGGCCGTGAAGAACTGGACGCGCCTCAAGCCGGTGATTCTCGACGGCGACCAGTACCGCCTCGTTTCGCCCTACGAAACGGACCATTGCGCCCTCAACTACGTGGCGAAGGACCGCTCGCACGCCGTGCTCTTTGCCTACAACCTGCACCCGCGCTACAAGGAGCCGCGCCTGCTCAACGTGCGCCTGAAGGGCCTCGATGCCCAGCGCCAGTACACGGTGGAGGAGATCAACCTCATGCCGGGCACGAAGTCGGCATTCGACTTCAACGGCAAGACTTTCTCGGGCGACTACTTGATGCGCGTGGGCCTGAACGTGCTCTCGCCCGATGAAGGAACCAGCCACGTGTTCGAGCTGAAGTGAAGCGAAGGGGGACGGGGTGACGGGTTAGCTTTGCTTCTTCTAATCATCTTTTCTCCCCTTCCTCCATTCCCAAAAATCTCCCCCTCTTCCGGCAGGGCAGCCTCCTTGAGCAGGCTGCCCTGCCGATTCCTTTTTGCCAGCGGGCCACATTGTCAAAAGAAATCCTTACCTTTGCAAAACCTCAGAATTCGAAACAAAAACAAGCAAGCATATGCAACAACGCAAGATCTACCTCTACAACACGCTCTCACGCCAAAAGGAAGAGTTCGTGCCCATCCACCCCGAACACGTGGGCATGTATGTGTGCGGCCCCACCGTCTACGGCGACGCACACCTCGGACATGCACGTCCCGCCATCACCTTCGACCTCGTGTTCCGCTATCTCAAGCACCTGGGCTACAAGGTGCGCTATGTGCGCAACATCACCGATGTGGGCCACCTTGAGCACGATGCCGACGAGGGCGAGGACAAGATTGCCAAGAAGGCACGCCTCGAGCAGCTCGAGCCGATGGAAGTGGCACAGTACTACACCAACCGCTTCAATGCCGCCATGGCGCAGCTCAACGTGCTGCCGCCCAGCATCGAGCCGCACGCCACGGGCCACATCATCGAGCAGGAGGAACTCGTGAAGCAGATTCTCGACAACGGATTTGCCTACGAATCGAACGGTTCCGTATACTTCGACGTGGTGAAATACAACGAGAAGCACCACTACGGCGTGCTCTCCGGACGCAACCTGGAGGACGTGCACGATGCGAGCCGCGAGCTTGACGGCGTGGGCGAGAAGCACCACCAGGTGGACTTCGCCCTGTGGAAGAAGGCGCAGCCCGAGCACATCATGCGCTGGCCATCGCCCTGGAGCGACGGTTTCCCCGGCTGGCACTGCGAGTGCACGGCCATGGGGCGCAAATACCTGGGCGAACGCTTCGACATTCACGGCGGCGGCATGGACCTCGTGTTCCCCCACCACGAATGCGAGATCGCACAGGCCGTGGCCTCGATGGGCCACGAGATGGTGAAGTACTGGATGCACAACAACATGATCACCATTGCCGGCAAGAAGATGGGCAAGAGCTACAACAACTTCATCACCCTCTCGCAGTTCTTCACCGGCGACCACCCGCTCCTCGAGCAGGCCTACTCGCCCATGACCATCCGCTTCTTCATCCTTCAGGCGCACTACCGCTCCACCGTCGACTTCTCCAACGATGCCCTGCAGGCCTCGAAGCGCGGATTCGACCGTCTGATGGATGCCGTGGCCCTGCTCGACCATGTGGAAGGCACCGAAGGAGGCACGCTCAACGAGGCATATGCCCACGAGCTTTCCGAAAAGTGCTACGAGGCCATGAGCGACGACTTCAATTCGCCCATCGTCATCAGCCACCTGTTCGATGCCTGCCGCGTGATCAACCAGATTGCCGACAAGCAGACCACCATCACACCCGCCGGACTTGAGGCACTGCGAGAGGTGGTGCACACCTTTGCCTTCGACATCCTCGGCCTGCGCAGCGAGTCGGAGGGCGGAAATGCCCAGCGCGAGGAGGCTTACGGCAAGGCCATCGACCTGCTGCTCCAGATCCGCGCCAAGGCCAAGGCCAACAAGGACTGGGCCACCAGCGACCAGATCCGCGACGAGCTGGCTGCCTTCGGATTTGAGGTGAAGGACACCAAGGACGGTGCCACCTGGAAGCTCAACAAGTGAGGCTTTTACCACAAAGAACAGCTCTTTCATCATAGGATATAGGGCCTGCCCCAAGGCTTTGCCGATGCGCAAAGACCTTGGGGGCAGGCCCTTTTTCTTGCCTTCCGGCAAAAAAGGTGCTTCCGTTGAATGCATGATGGCAGCCCTTGGGGTAAAAACCCTTCCTATATGGAAGAGCTTGTTAAAAGGGTGGATGAAAAAATGTGGATGGCTATATGGTAGGGTGTACAGTTTGATGTTCGCATTTTTGATTCAACGAGCATTCGTGTGAGTA
>DAIRWG010000209.1:0-4091 GCA_036802405.1 Alloprevotella sp. | reverse complement strand
CGATGCCCTGGGCTGAAAGCTTCAGTTGGGCTTTCAGCCCGCCCTTGACGCATGCTAAATGAGTACACAAAACTGGACACCCTATTTATCTGGCTGTCACCACACAATGAGGCCCCATGCCGTCAGTCGGTTCCTTTTTCGGGAGAACCGAACGGCATGGGGCCTCTTTGCATTTGTCAATGAAGGGGATGATCAGAGCTTCACTTTCATGCTCGACTTGGCCAGATAGACAATCAGCAGCAAGTAGGCAGCGAGAGCCACATACTGAGAGCAGGGAGAACTCAAGTAAGCCTCATTGGCAAAGTTCAGTCCGCCAAACTGCATGCCCGCACTGACCACGCCCATGAGTGCACCGCCAGCGATGAATCCGGAGGCCAACAGGGTGCCCTTCTCGTTGCGAGCCTGGTTGAGACGGGTGTCCTTTGAGCGGGAATTCACATACCAGTTCACCAATCCGCCGATGATCAGCGGCAAGTTGAGCTGAAGGGGAATGAACATGCCCAACGCAAATGCCAAAGCCGACACGCCGCAGAAGGTCAGAACAATCGAGATCAATGCGCCAATGCCGTAGAGCAGCCAGGGTGCTCCCTGTCCGCTCATCAGCGGTTCGATCACGGCGGCCATGGCGCGGGCTTGCGGAGCTGCCATCACGTCGGCATTGTCGGGCGTGAACCCATATGCCTTGTTGAGAATCATGATGACGCCGCCGACTGTGGCAGCACTCACGAGAATGCCGAGAAACTTGAAGGTTTCCTGCTTCTGTGGGGTGGCTCCCAGCCAATAGCCGATTTTCAAGTCGGTGATGAAAGCACCGGCTGAGGAAAGGGCTGTGCACACCACACCACCCATCACGAGAGCCGCTACCATGCCTCCCGTGCCTTTCAGTCCGACCACCACCATGATGATGGAGGAGAGGATCAGCGTCATGAGCGTCATGCCGCTCACGGGGTTGGAACCGACTATGGCTATGGCATTGGCCGCTACGGTGGTGAAGAGGAAGGCAATGATGGCCACAATGAGGATGCCCACGATGGTGAAGAGCAGATTGCCGCTCATCACGTCGAAGTAGAAGAACAAGGTGGTCAGCAGAATGGTCAGCACTGAACCGAAGGCAATGATCTTCATCGAAAGGTCGCGCTGCGTGCGCATTTCATCGGTGTGTTGCTGCGGACCTTTGAATATCTGTCCTACCAGCGAGAATGCACTGCGGATGACACCCCAGCTCTTGATCACACCGATGATGCCGGCCATGGCGATGCCGCCGATGCCGATGCTCTTGGCGTAGTCGAAGATTCTTTCGGGTGAAGCTTCTCCGGCCAGCAGAGTGGAGGCTCCGGCGGGAGCAATGTTCAGGTCGGGCCAGATGAGTGCGATGGCCGGCACAATCACCCACCACACCATCACCGAACCCATGCAGATGATGGCGGCATACTTCAGACCGACGATATAGCCCATGCCCAAAAGGGCGGCACTGGTGTTGATGCTCAGCACGAATTTGGCCTTGTCGGCCACCGTCTGTCCGAGTTCGCAGCAGCGTGATGTGAAGTTTTCGCTCCAGGCACCAAACGACGATACGGCGAAATCATAGAGTCCGCCGATGAGGCCGGCCACCAGCAGCGGCTTGGCTTGGCTGCCGCTTTTCTCGCCCGAGAGCAGCACTTGCGTGGAAGCAGTCGCTTCGGGGAAGGGATACTTGCCGTGCATGTCCTTCACGAAATACTTACGGAAGGGGATGAGGAACAGAATGCCCAACACGCCGCCCAACAGCGAGCTGAGAAAAACTTGCAGGAAGTTGACGGAGATGTCGGGATACTTGCACTGCAGGATGTAGAGTGCCGGCAGGGTGAAGATGGCACCAGCCACAATCATGCCCGAACAGGCACCGATGCTCTGAATGATGATGTTTTCGCCCAGAGGATCCTTGCGGTGAGCTGCACCGCTCAAGCCTACGGCGATGATGGTGATGGGGATGGCTGCCTCAAATACCTGTCCGACCTTCAGTCCGAGATAGGCCGTGGCGGCCGAGAAGATGATGGCCATGATGATGCCCCAAGTGATACTCCAAGGAGTGGCTTCTCGATAGGCGCGCTTGGGTGTCATCAGTGGTTCGTAAGTTTCGCCTGGTTTGAGTGGGCGAAACGCGTTGTCGGGGAGTGATACTTCCCTTTGCGGTTCCCTTTGGGTAGCGTCTTGCTGTTGCATAATGATTGGGATGATGAGGTGAAATGCTTGGTGGCTTTCACCGTTAGCATTTACAAAAGTGAAAAATAAGGATGCTTCGTGCCTCAAAGGCAATGGGAAAAAGACGATTGCCGATGGGCACGAAGCATTCATGTTCCACGCTCTTGCACGTGGAGGTCATGGGGTGGGTCACCACACGTCGACACGCTGCTTCTTCGGCACGAACAACTTGTCCTTGGAGGTGATGTTGAAAGCCTTGTACCAAGCGTCGATGTGAGGAAGGGCTGCATTGACGCGCAGGCGCTGCGGGGAGTGCGGGTCGGTCTTTACCAACTGTCGTGCTGCAGCTTCACGGGTGTTGCCTGCCCAGATGAGTCCGTAGCTCAGGAAGAAACGTTGCTCGGGGGTAAAGCCGTCCTTCTTCTCCAACGGATTCTTCTTCATGGCATTCTGCAGAGCAAGGAAAGCAATGTTCAAGCCTCCGTGGTCGGCTATGTTCTCGCCAAGTGTCAGGGCACCGTTGCAGTAGAGACCGGGCAGTGCTTCCTGCTTGTCGAAGAAGTCCTTCATCACTTTGGTGCGCTTCTCGAAGTTCTTCTTGTCAGCATCGGTCCACCAGTTGCGCAGGTTTCCGTCTTTGTCGAACTGTGCACCCTGGTCATCGAATCCGTGGGTCATCTCATGGCCAATCACCACGCCGATGGCACCATAGTTGCAGGCATCGTCGGCCTCGGCATTAAAGAAGGGCGGCTGCAGGATGCCGGCAGGGAAACAGATTTCGTTGGTCGTCGGGTTGTAGTAGGCATTGATCGTCTGCGGAGTCATGAGCCACTCGTTGCGGTCCACTTTCTTGTTGACGTGGTGCTGCGTGTAGTAGTCGCTCAAGAACTTGGTGGCGTTCGTCATGTTTTCGTAGAACGACAGACTCTCATCGATGTTCAGCTCAGTGTAGTCCATCCATTCGTCGGGATAACCGATCTTCACGTAGAAGGAGGAGAGCTTTTCATGTGCCTTTTGTTTCGTTTCGGCACTCATCCAGACTTGCTGGTCGATGCGCTCACCCAGGGCTTGCTGCAAGTTCTTCACCAGCTGCATCATGCGCTGCTTGGATGATTCGGGGAAATATTTCTCCACATACATGCGTCCCACAGCCATGCCCAACACCGACTGTACGGCACTTACGGCACGCTTCCAGCGTGGGCGGTCCTGTTCGGCACCACTCATCACGTGGCTGTAGAAGTGGAACGATTCGGCACGGAAACGGTCGCTCAAGGAGTTGGCTGCATCGTCCACTACCTTAAAGTAGAGATAGGCCTTGAGGTCGTCAAGCGGACTTTCGGCCAACACCTTTTCCACGGCATGGATGGCTTCGGGCTGGTTGACGGAAATGCTTTCGAAGGCCGGAACGCGGCTGAGCAGGAACAAGGTGCTCCATTCGATGCCGGGATAGTCGGCAAGCAGCTGGCGGTACGACATCTTGTGGTAGTTGGCTTCGGTGTCGCGGAGTTTCACCACATCGTAAGAGGCGGTGGCCAGCTTTGTTTCGATGTCGAGCACGGCCTGCATGGATTTCTGGGCAGCTGCCTCATCCATGCCGGTCATGGTGAAGAGGTGAGTCACGTAGGCTTTGTAGGCTTCGCGCACCTTCTTGGTCGGTTCGTCCTGACCGAGGTAGTAGTCGCGTTCGCCCATCGAGATGCCGCCCTGATCCACCTGCATGAGGTTCCACTGCGCATCCTTCACGTCGGCATTGCAGCCGATGCTAAAGAAGTTGCTGATGCCGAGCCCGTGCAGACGGGCCATTTCATACTGCACTGCCTGTCGCGAGTTCAATGCCTGCACTTCGTCGAGCAGGGCCTTGATGGGAGCATAATCCTCCTTGTTGCGGCGCGTGGAATCCATGGCCAATC
>DAIRWG010000208.1:0-4101 GCA_036802405.1 Alloprevotella sp. | reverse complement strand
GTATCCACCGATGAATCTGAAGTGCATTCAGCTCATTGAGCGCAGCATACGTATTGGCGTTTCCGTAGAGTGCCAGTATATCCGCTAATTGCCCGGACAAAGAATGCGGTTCCAGCAACTGGGCAAAAACATGTATCTTGGCGTCAGGAAAGTGCTTGCGGGCCTGAACAATGGCATCCACCACCGCGCCAGAACCCGTGGCTCCGGCCAAACCAGTGAATATGTGGATACGCAAGCGACTGCAATATGTGATGCTTGACACCTTATCATATGCATGCTGCAAAGTATGGTTATAGCGTTCTGCATGGGCTGCAAAAAGCAATCTGCCCGCCAATCGCTTTCCGCCAAGCTGCTCACCCATGACGCATCCAAGTGCTTCACGCACATCCTCCGCATTTTTCACAATACCTTGGAGAGAAGGGAATTGTTCCAAGTGGCTTAAAATGTAGGGGATGTCTATGCCATTGATGTTGAGAAACTCGGAAGGGGTGAAGGAGGCGTCCTGACCATGCACTTGGAAATCGGGCATGGGACGACCGCCCTGGGGCATCATCGCTTCGTTACTGTCGACATAGAGAAAGGCTACGGGCAACTCCTTCCGTTCTTCTTTATCGGGAAATTCCTCAAACAGACGCTTCTTGATTTCACGAAGGATTCTTCCGCCTGTACCTCCCAAGCCGATGAGGATGTTGTTTTCGCTGCAATAGTGTGGATTCATGGGGATTTCTGTTTTATCGTGTCACGATTTGGATCTTTCGGGCATGCATGAAATTGCGCATTTCATGGTTTTTCATCTTCTGCTGATTACTTCACCTTGCAAATATAGGCATATACAGACATCCGACAAAACTTAATCGTTAAAAACGGTTCACGGCAAGCTGCAACTGCACGCACGGAAACAAAAAATCCCATGCACGGGCTTTGGCAAGCCCACACATGGGATTTTTCTATGCATTGGGAAGAAAGGAGCAGCGCTCCTTCAGTCGGTTCAAAGTTCGGATTCGGCTTCGGCAGCCTTGGCGGCCTGGGCCTTCTCGTACTCTTCGCGATCGGCCACAACCAAGCGGTTGAACTCACGCAAACCGGTACCGGCGGGGATGAGGTGACCGCAGATCACGTTCTCCTTCATGCCTTCGAGGTAGTCGGTCTTGCCGCTGATGGCAGCTTCGTTGAGCACCTTGGTCGTTTCCTGGAAGGATGCGGCCGACATGAAGCTCTTGGTCTGGAGGGCAGCACGGGTGATACCCTGCAGGATCTGGGTGGAAGTGGCGGCCACGGCATCGCGCACCTTCACGAGCTTGAGGTCGCGGCGCTTGAGCTGGGAGTTCTCGTCGCGGAGCTTGCGCGCGGTGACGATCATACCCTTCTTCATGATTTCGCTGTCGCCGGCATCGATCACGACTTTCTTGCCCCAGATGCGGTCGTTCTCTTCAGCAAAGTCGAGCTTGTCGACAATCTGCTGCTCGAGGAAGCGGGTGTCGCCCGGTTCGTTGATCTGCACCTTGCGCATCATCTGGCGTACGATCACTTCGAAGTGCTTGTCGTTGATCTTCACACCCTGCAGGCGGTACACATCCTGTACTTCGTTGACGATGTATTCCTGCACGGCCGTGGGACCTTGGATGGCGAGGATGTCGCCCGGAGTGATGGAGCCGTCGGACAGCGGGGTGCCGGCACGCACATAGTCGTTCTCCTGAACGAGGATCTGCTTCGACAGGGGCACGAGGTATTTCTTCACCTCGCCAAGCTTGGAGGTCACGATCACCTCGCGGTTACCGCGCTTGATGTTGCCCATGCTGATCTCGCCGTCGATTTCGCTCACCACGGCGGGGTTGCTCGGGTTGCGGGCCTCGAAGAGCTCGGTCACACGAGGCAGACCACCGGTGATGTCACCAGCCTTACCTACGACACGAGGAATCTTGATAAGCACGTCACCGGCCTTGAGCTTCTGGCCGTCGTCGACCACGATGTGGCCGTTGATGGGGAAGGAGTAGTTGGCCACCACATTGCCGTCGTCGTCAAGGATGTGGGCGGTGGGTGCGAAGCTCTTGTCCTTCGATTCGATCACGATGCGCTCACGCAGACCGGTGGCTTCATCTTCCTCCACACGGTAGGTGACACCTTCGGTCACGTTCTCGAACTGGATGGTACCCGGATGATCGGTCACGATCACGGCGTTGAAGGGGTCCCACTTGGCAATCACATCGCCCTTCTGCACCGTCTGGCCTTCCTTCACAAAGAGCTGCGAACCGTAAGGCACGTTCTGGTTGGAGAGGATGATGCCGGTGTTCTCGTCAACGAAGCGCACTTCGGCCAAACGGCCGACCACTACGCGGCAGGCATTGCCTTCTTCGGTGACGGAATCCACCGTCTTGAGTTCCTCGAATTCCACGCGGCAGTCGTTCTTGGCCTTGATGGTGGCATTGGCTGCGGCATTGGAGGCGATACCACCGGCGTGGAACGTACGGAGTGTCAGCTGCGTACCCGGTTCACCGATGGACTGGGCGGCAATCACACCCACGGCTTCACCCTTCTGCACCATGCGGCTGGTGGCCAGGTTGCGGCCGTAGCACTTCATGCAGACGCCGTGCTTGCTCTCGCAGGTGAGCACGGAACGGATTTCCACGCTCTCGATGGGCGAGGCTTCAATCTCGGCCACGATGGGTTCGGTGATTTCCTCGCCGGATGCCACGATGAGCTTGCCGGTGGTGGGGTTGATGATGTCGTGCACGGAAACACGGCCGAGGATGCGCTCGCCGAGCGAGGAGATGACTTCATCGCCATCCTTGAGGGCGGTGCATACGAGGCCACGGAGCGTGCCGCAGTCTTCCTCGTTGATGATCACGTCATGCGACACGTCGACCAGACGACGGGTGAGGTAACCGGCATCGGCCGTCTTCAATGCGGTATCGGCCAGACCCTTACGGGCACCGTGGGTGGAGATGAAGTACTCCAACACGGACATACCTTCCTTAAAGTTCGAAAGAATCGGGTTCTCAATGATCTGCGCGCCTTCGGCACCGGCCTTCTGGGGCTTGGCCATCAAACCACGCATACCGGCGAGCTGGGCAATCTGGTCGGCTGAACCACGGGCACCGGAGTCGAGCATCATGAACACGGCATTGAAGCCCTGGTCGGCTTCAGTCATCTGCTTCATGAGGGTCTTCTTGAGGTCGGTGTTCACGTGGGTCCAAGTATCAACGACCTGGTTGTAACGCTCCTTGTCGGTGATGAAACCCATGTTGTAGTTCATCGTGATCTGCTCGATCTCGTCGTTACCGCGCTGCACGATGTCCACCTTCTCCTTCGGGATGATGATATCGTCGAGGTTGAAGGAAAGTCCGCCTTCGTAGGCCTTGCGGTAGCCGAGGTTCTTGATGCCGTCGAGGAAATCGCATGCACGGGCCATACCGACAGTCTTGATCACCTTGGTGATGATGTCGCGGAGTGACTTCTTGGAGATGATGGTGTTGATGAAGCCGCATTCCTGGGGTATGATCTCGTTCACGATCACACGGCCCACGGAAGTTTCCACCAAGTGGCGGATGCGCTGGCCGCGCTCGTCGATGTCGTCGACCATCACCTTGACGGGGGCATGCACGTCGACGCGCTTCTCGTTGAAGGCGATGACGGCTTCTTCAGGACCGTAGAACGTGAGGCCGGTGCCCTTGGCTCCGGGACGGAGCTTGGTGATGTAGTAGAGACCGAGCACCATATCCTGCGAAGGCACCGTGATAGGCGCACCGTTGGCGGGGTTGAGGATGTTGTGGCTCTGGAGCATGAGGAGCTGGGCTTCAAGCACGGCTTCGTTGCTCAAAGGAAGGTGAACGGCCATCTGGTCGCCGTCGAAGTCGGCGTTGAATGCCGTACATGCCAACGGGTGGAGCTGGATGGCCTTGCCTTCGATCATCTTGGGCTGGAAGGCCTGGATGCCGAGACGGTGAAGGGTCGGTGCACGGTTGAGGAGCACGGGGTGGCCTTTCATCACGTGTTCGAGGATTTCCCAGATCACGGGTTCGCGGCGGTCAACGATCTTCTTGGCGCTCTTCACCGTCTTCACGATGCCGCGCTCGATGAGCTTGCGGATGATGAACGGCTTGT
>DAIRWG010000207.1:0-4126 GCA_036802405.1 Alloprevotella sp. | reverse complement strand
CCCAAACAAGCTTCGCCGCAAGGCTTCGTGCATCTACGTGTAGCTTTGTGGTAAACCCAAGTGAAGAATGATGTCCAATCTGACAGCCCACACGATTCGTTATAGTGCCTTTTTCCCTCCCCTTCAGCGCTATTGCCGTTGTTCAGGGAGGCCATTTCATGGCCGACCCCAGCCCCTCCCTATTCCCCTGCAGAAAGAGGCCATTCCATGGCCGACCAACCGACCACCCTCCACCATGCTAATAGAAGAAATGCCGCAGTGCCCCATATGGCACCGCGGCACTCAAGTGATCATGCCACACGCTCATTCTTTAGGCTTTTTGCTGAATTTCCAAACGATGTGAGCCACGAAGTAGGATGGCAAAGTGTTTCGGTAGATTTCGGTACGTCCTTGCGAATTCATGGAAAAAGTGCGGGATGAGAGCTGGTGCAGAATGTCGAACCCGTCGATGGAGATGGAAATCCCCGAACGCTTGAAAGTGTGCCAGACGCTCGCATTCCACACCAGGTCGGTGGTGTTGCCTTGTGCGTCTTTCCATCCGCGGTTAGCGTATACTTTCACGTCGGAACTGATGTTGAAGTCGTGCGGCAAACGCACCACAAATTCAGCACCATATTGAAAAGCCCAGACAGTTTGGTTGGCAAATGTCAGTCTGAGGGATGTGGCCCGGTTCATCGTGGCGCTTCCCACAAACTGTATAGAGAACGGGTTGCAGGCATACCAGAGCAGTTTCAGCGACTGGGTGGCTTCCCAATTGTTCACGCGGCTTTCTTGTGCTTGGGTTTGTTCTCCCTCAAATCCGATCAGATCCACATTTCTATGGTAGAGGAAGGAAGAGTTGCCCAAAAAGTAAACCTTGCGTTTGTGGTCGAGCGGCAGGTAGTAGTCGCTGTCGAAGGAAGCTTTGAGGTTTCCGTTCACGTTTTGTGGCTTGTAGGTGCGTACGCCGGTTGCCGTGTTGTAGGTGAATCCTTGTGCGATGGCGTTGCGCCAACTTTGTAGCTCTCCGTTCAGGTTGATGCTGCGCATCTTGGCTGCGTTGGAGAACTTGAAGGTCAGGCTGAGCTGTTGATCCGTGGTGCGGTGCAGCTGGGCGTTGCCCGTGCGGATGTTGAGCGGGTCGGACGTGTTCGGAAGCTCCAGCAGGTGGTCAAGCAGGTCGGGAGGCGTCTGATTGATTTTGTAGGTCAATTCGGTCTGCAGGAGCTTCTGCTGGGGTTTGTAGAAGTGATAGTAGAGTTGGAATGTCGGAATGAACGTCACGTCGTTGCGTTTGGTCACTTTGCTGTAGGTGTGGCGTGTGTAGTCGAGTCGTTGGCGTTGCCATTCCGTTAGCAGATAGACGAATGCGCGTAGTTCCGTGCTGTCGTTTTGAATCCAATGCTTGCGCAGGTTCAGCGAAAAGTCCTGCGTGATGGGTCGGTAGAGGTAGCGGAAGGAGTTTTCGTCATCCAATGTTTCGCTGCGGAGCCATTCGGCAGTGGAAGGAAGCATTCCCAGATCGGGCGTTTCCTGTTCGCCCCATCCTTCGAGGCGGTCAAGCCTGTGGAGTGCGTAACTTTTGTTGTCGAGACTCTGCGTGAAGGCATATTGGGTGGTCAGCCTCACTTTCCGCGGCAGGTAGAAGTGGTATTTGCTGTCGAATGTGTACGAAACACTGGAGTTGGGCGATGTGTGGGCATAGCGGTTGCGGAAGTCGCTGGGAGCGTTTCCTGCGGGATAGTCCAACAAGTAGTGCTGGAAATCTTTGTCCGAGGACAGAGCCATGCCGACGTAGGCCGATGCTTCCAGATCCTTGTATCCGAAGTCAGCCTCAAATGTGCCTTTGCCTTGCGATTGCGTGAGACGCTGCTGGATGAGCGTGCGGTTGATGGCGAGGCTGTCGAGCAGGTGTGCACGGTTGGTGCCGGTGCTCTTGAGAATGTCAAGCATGGAAGCACCGTCGGTGAGGAGAGGTTGGGGATCGGCCGCGAAGGTTGCGGCCACGTCAGTGCCGCGTAGCCTTGAGTGCTGGAATTCTGCGTCGAGTTTGAGGATGAGTCCGTAGTCCTGCCCGCGTTTTTCAAAATTGTGGTGAGTTTGTGCTTGGGTAATGCCGGTGTGGCTTTGTGCAATTCGGCGGGTGAAGGTGTTGCCGCTGGCCAGGAACTGTTCGCCCACTTGATCGTTGAGTTCGTTGGAGGTGCTGTGCCTGGCCTCAAAGTTTCCGGAATAGATGACTCGGGTATAGTCGTTTTTGTAATTGTAGTCGATGGCAGCCAATTTGGTAGACATGGCGCCTTGAGGCATGCGGTCGGGGCTCCAGCCGGTGTCCTTGCCGGGTTTTCGGGTGTCGTTCAGGTTGTTCATGTTGGCCACGATGGCCAGTTGCGATTTGTCGGTGAAGCGCATGCTGAAGAAGCGGGCGAGGTAGCGGTCGTGGCTGCCGCCGCCCACGTCGGCGTTGCCCATCCATCCGGCATTGTACTCTTTCTTCAGTTTCACGTTCATCACGAGCTCGGCATTGTCAGCCGATTGACTGGCCATGGCTGAGAGCTGTTTCCGTTCGAACACCTGCACGCGGTGCACCATGTAGGAGGGCAAGTTGTCGAGCATGAGTTGCTTGTTGCCGTCGAAGAAGTTGCGTCCGTTGAGTAGGAGACTCTGCACTTTTCGGCCGTTAACGAAAATCTCGCCGTTTTCGGTGATGCGTGCTCCCGGCAGTTTGCGTATGAGGTCGTCGAGCATGGAGCCTTTGGAGAGGTTGAATGCGTCGGCATTGTAGACAAGCGTGTCGCCGTTGTGGTAGAATTTGATTTTGGTGGCAGTGACGGTGGCTTCACCTAAGGCGTGGGTCTTGGGTTTGACACGCAGCTCACAGTTGCCCAAGTCGTGAAATCCGCTTCCTTTTTTGAGAGCGGGGATGTCGATGTAGTGTGTTTCGTAGCCCGGAGCACTGAGTCGGATGATGTAGGGCCCTTCGCCGTTGTATTTGTCCAGATTGAAGTACCACACTTGCCGTTGGTCGATGTCAAATCCCGGGCCGGTGGTCATGGAGTCAATGGCTGTGCTGTCGGTAGTGAGGAGTTCGGCCTTCACGCCTTCAATGTTTTGGTGGGTGAAGCGCTGGAAGGCTTGGCCGAAAATCTGTGTGGGCTTTTGTGCCACGACGGCTGGGGAAACAATGGCCATGAGTGCTGCGCAGAGCCAGAATCGGAACCATGTGCTTTGAGTTGGAAAGAAAGATATGGAAACAGGTGAACAGTGCATAGGTAGGTGTGGTTAGTAATCAGTGTGTAAGTTGTTTGACGCTTTCTGTGGCAAAAATAGTTTCTTCTTGTTGAATTCAGCCGTTGGCCGTGACTTTTTGGGGAAAATGTGCATGTTATGATATTCTTTCCGGAAGATTTGTGGTTTTCCTTTCCATGAAGAGATGCTCGAAACGTTCAAGCAGCATGTCGTTGATATCCCTTTCCGTATAATCGAAAAGGCATCCTGGGGCATTACCACGTTCTATGGCGCGTTGAGTGCATCCTCCGCAACAGATTGGGGCAATGCGGCATTTATGACACACTTCTCTAGAGAACTTGAGTGATATACGCCGATTCTTTTCATCGTTCTCCCATACTATTTGCCCATTCTCGTTCAGATATCCAGCGCGATGCTCATGTGTAAAGTCGCGTGCGGTGCAGCAGAAAACGTCACCATTGTAGTTGACCAATGCGTAGTTGCGTAAGTCACCGTAACAAGGGGTTCCCGTCATCACTTTGTGGTAGCTCACTTTGAATCCGCTTTCCTCAAAAGCTTGCATTTGCTCCGCCATTGGTGCAACTGAGCATGTTTGTGTTGCAATTGGGTGAATTGTTGTTTTTGCAAATCTTGAGATTGTCACCCCCGATTTCATTGAGGTCGGCTGCGAAGATGAGATTTTCTTGGCCTTCGCTGGGGTTGACGGCTTCCAAAGAATTGAGGAAGCGGCCGATACGTTTTTCTCTGTCCATGATGTTACGGATTAGAGTCCATGAATTTCTGCGGTCTTTACGCCACGGTTCGTACCTTTATTGTCCAGGGTGGTCTGGATTGTGTTTAGTCTAGGGCGTTTCAGAAAAAGCTATCTATTTGATTCTCAGTTCGGAATTTTATTTGT
>DAIRWG010000206.1:0-4154 GCA_036802405.1 Alloprevotella sp. | reverse complement strand
GCACGCAAGGTGAGCGGCATACACAACCTGCACGACTTCAACTGCGGACTCAAAGCCTACCGCAACGAAGTGGTGAAAAACATCGAAGTGTATGGCGAGATGCACCGCTACATCCCCTATCTGGCCAAGAACGCCGGTTTCGACAAGATTGGAGAGAAGGTGGTGCACCATCAGGCCCGCAAGTTTGGAAAAACAAAATTCGGCGGCCTCAACCGCTTCGTCAACGGCTACCTCGACCTGCTCTCACTGTGGTTTCTCAACAGTTTCGGACTCAAGCCCATGCACGTGTTCGGATTTCTCGGTTCCGTGATGTTTTTCCTGGGCTTCGTGGCCTGCATCGTAGTCGGTGCAGTAAAACTGGCCCATCTCTACACCGGCATACCCGCCCCGCTCGTCACTGAATCGCCCTACTTCTTCATTGCGCTTACCACAATGATTCTGGGCACCCAGCTCTTCGTGGCCGGATTCCTCGGCGAACTCATCAGCCGCAATGCATCCGGGCGCAATGACTATCAGATCGAGAAGGAAATCTAAGCATCCGCCACAAGCTCCTTTTTGTGCCAAAAGAAATGAACATTCATCATCAACTGCCCAAGGCCATCATAGCCTTGTGCCTGACGGCCTTGGCAGCTTGCTCCAACATTGACTGCCCGCTCGACAACGTTGTGTCGATGCAGTGCAACCTCTATGCCTCCGAAACTGCCCAGCCGCTCAAACTGCCCGTGAGCCTCACCGTCACCCCTGCCGGACGCGACACCGTGCTGCTCAACCAAGCCAAGGACATCACCTCTTTTCTCCTGCCGCTCAAGGATGCCGGAGAACGCGACACGCTACTACTTCACTTTAGCAACGGTGATCAGTTGGCCACCGACACACTCTTTGTCAACCACACCCCTCACGCGCACTTCGAGAGTCTGGACTGCCCAGCCTCATTCTTCCAGACGATTCACAGCGCAAGCCACACGAGTCATGCCCTGTCGGAGCTGCCCCTCACCATCGACAGCGTGCGTGTCATCCGTTCCACCGTTAACTACGACGACATTGAAAACATTCGCATTTTCCTTCGGTCTACTTACAGCCATTAGCTGCTGCTCGCTCACAACGGCCAGCGCCCAGCGCCGTAAGCCAGCATCAACGCAAAGTGCCGATTCAACGGTCATATCAAGGCAGCCACAGCAGATTAAAGGCGTGCAGTTCGCTTCACGCGAAGAAGCTGCGGCCGCTTTGCTCGCCGCCAAGCAGATGCCGATGTTTGCCGGAGCAAGCGTTTCGGCCGATTTGGCCGGTGCCGTCATGGCAGTCTGCACTCCCTATGGACAATACGAAGCAGCTGCACGCGTCAACCTGAAGGGACGCTATTTCCCCACCGTAGAACTAGGATGGGGCGTGAGCGACCACACCAACGAAACATCACAACTTCACTACAAGGTGCAAGCGCCCTACTTCCGTCTGGGTATGGACTACAACGTGGCCAAGGACGTGCACAGCGGCAACCGCATCTTCGTGGGCTTGCGCTATGGCTTCACCTCATTCAAATACGATGTGGACGGCCCCGATGTGGTCGACCCCGTCTACGGCACCACCACACCGTTCCGATTCACTGACGTGAAGAGCGGTGCCCAATGGGGCGAAGTGGTGGCCGGACTGGAAGCCAAAGTGTGGGGCCCGCTCCATCTGGGATGGACCGTACGCTACCGCATGCGCATTCACGAGAAGAAAGCCGTACTTGACCATGCCTGGTATGTGCCGGGCTACGGGAAGAGCGACACACATGCTTTGGGTGGCACCTTCAACGTGATTCTCGACATCTAATGACTTACGTTGCTCACGCGACAAACGGCATACTTGCCATCAAAGAACGAAACTACATGAAAACTTCCCGCAAAAGAATCCTCGGAGGTGCATTTCTGCTGCTGCTTCTTGTCGGCAGCGTCTGGATTGTGAAATTCCGTGGCACCTCTGTGCTGCGCACTTCCGAAGGGGCCATCTTCGGCACCTACTACCACATCAAATACGAAGCACCTCAAGCACTTGACGAGCAAATCGCCCAAGCCCTCCACAAAGTGGATGCCAGCATGTCGGTGTTCAACAAGCAAAGCACCATTTCGGCCATCAATGCCGGAACCGCTGCCCGCACTGATGCCCTGCTCTACGATGTGCTCCAACGGGCCTTGGCCATCAGCCAGTCCACTGGCGGTGCCTTCGACGTGACGGTCATGCCCCTGGTCAATGCATGGGGATTCGGTTTCAAGCAAGGCACCTTCCCCACACCGTCGCAGATCGACAGCATCCGACAGTTCGTGGGCTACCAGCGCATTCAGCTCACTCCCGACAGCCTCTTGAAAAAGTCCGATCCACGCATCATGATTGATTGCGGCGCCATTGCCAAGGGATATGGTGTGGACCGCGTGGCACGTACGCTTCGCGAACACGGCGTACGCAACTACATGGTGGAAATCGGCGGCGAAGTAGTGGTGAAAGGCAGGAACCCGGAAGGAAAGCCCTGGCAGATTGGTGTTTGCAAACCAATAGAGAACGCTGACACCGAGAAGGGCGACCTGCAAACGGTACTTAGCTTGCAGGACTGCGCCGTAGCCACCAGTGGCAATTACCGCAACTTCTACGTGAAGAACGGTCGCAAATATGCCCACACCATCGATCCCCGCACCGGGCAGCCTGTGCAGCACTCCCTACTCTCCGCCACAGTGATGGCTCCCGACTGCGCCACAGCCGATGCCTATGCCACAGCCTTCATGGTGATGGGGGTGGAGGAAGCACAGAAAGTGCTGGACGCCCACAAGGAACTCCATGCCTACCTCATCTATGAAGATGCTAAAGGCAAACTGCAAGTATTCCGCAAAGGCATGTAGCAACGGAGGGAAAGAAACAAATCAACGAGTTGACACGTTAACGAGGATGTTACTGACAGGAACAAGCACCTTGCTCGTTAACTTGCCGACTCGTTTTTTCCTTACCTCACCAATCACACAAAGAGAATCCATCCCATGGACCACTCCTTCTCCAACAGACTTCTGCTCACCCCCCTGTTTCAGGGATTCAGCCGTTTGGACTTTCTGGACATCGTAGAGAAAACCCCGCTGGAATTTCAAACGTTCAAGCCCGGCGACATCATCATCCGCCAAGAACAGCCCTGCCAGAATCTCGGACTGCTGCTTGGCGGAAATGCTTGGTTCATGCAGTCCGACCCAGAACAAACATACCGCTATGCGGAACTGATTCCGGCCCCGTTCATCGTACAACCCGAAAGCCTGTTCGGACTGCACAACCGCTACACCCGCACAGTGACCGCAGCTACCGAGCTGCAAGCAGTCATTCTCTCAAAGCAAAGTGTAAACAGACTGATGCACGAACACATCACGTTTCAGCTGAATCTGCTCAACAACATCTGCAGCGAAGCCCAACATCGCGGGCGGTTGATGTGGCAGAAAAGGTTGGATTCGCCCGACGAACGCTTCCGCATCTTCCTGCTTCGCCGCAGCCTGCGTCCGGCCGGCCACAAGGTACTCCGCATCCGCATGGAGGACTTGGCCTGCGAATTGGGAACCACCCGGCTCAAGGTGTCGAACATGCTCCGGCATCTCAGCCATAAAGGACTGTTGACCTATTCGCGTGGAACCATCGACATTCCGCGTTTGGAACTGTTCTAACTCTCAGCAACAGCTACTCCAAGCCAACCTTGCCGCAGGCCATATCGCTCGCGGCAAGGTTGCGTCTATTTATGACAAGGACTCTGCCGCATAGCTTCGCGGTGCACGCTTCGTAATGATTAAAAACAGAAAGGCTGCACCTCAGCCATGACAGTAAAACCATTCACTTTGCACGGCGCTCGGTTTGCGCTATCTTTGGGAAAACCTCTCACGCGCGCACGCGCGCGTATACACTGCAATCATGTTTTTTACTGTCAACTGTCAGCCCCCCCGTTTTCAAGTACTTTCCAACAAGTCTAGGGCTTTTTCCAAAAAGTCCCAGACTTTTTCAAATTCTACCGTGGTGCCGTAAAAACTCTACCACGGTACTGTAAAAACTCTACCGCGGTACTCTCACGACTGTACCGCGGTACTCTCACGGCACAATTGCTGTGCTGCTTTACTCTAATTGACCAAGGAAAATCCCTGAAAATTGTTTGTTAATTA
>DAIRWG010000205.1:0-4165 GCA_036802405.1 Alloprevotella sp. | reverse complement strand
CGAAAGCAAAGAAGATGTTGGGCAAAACGGCCCGCATCACCGCGCGCCGCTTGCCACCTACCTGCATGTAGACCTTGTGCATGGGGCAAAATGCCTCCACGCCTTTGTCCACAAGGTAGTCGTAGGCTTGCTTCACACGACCGTAGGTCACGCGAAGCGCATACCAGGCTGGGGGGGCTGGAATACTTTTGCCGAAGGGCAATTTTACCCCCCCACGAAATGGGCACAATCGGTGGACACCCCGTTCGTTTCCTTTTACCTCAACAAGGGGAGAACTATCGGAAACTTGGGGGAGGGCACCGGGGGCAAACCCGGCACGAAGGGCGGACGGCTCCGCCTCGGAATGTGGTCCGTTGTCGAAATTCATCCGTCTGTGAACGGCTTCGGCAGCTTTTCTAAGCAGAAGCAAACTGCCGGAAAGAACTCACATGGGCGCAAATGCCTAAGGGGAAAGCCAAAGGCGGGCATCGCCTGACTGCATTTGCAGCACGCTGCGCCATTCTTCTGCAAAATTGCAAAAAAACTTCATTTTTGCCTACTTCCATGCCACACTATCCTCTGCCTATTTATATAAATTAACACCGAAAGCTTCCACATCATCGGCATGTGCCAACTTTCTACCACTTCCGATGAACGAAGAATCATCGCCAAGCACCATAGCACAAGAGCCGGACAGCCCCCCGTCACAGCGATGCCCCGTCTATTGGTTTACTTTGTGTTTCTTTTCACCTATCAAAATGCAAAGCAGCCTTGGCACATCGTGCCACAAAGTCGTAAAAGGGAATCGGACAAGAGCATTTGGAGCAACACTTTTTAAGGATACAAAACAAAATGCTTAACTTTGCATCCAAGTCCCGTAGTGACGGGCCTTTTCCTCTCCGGGAAAATCAAAATCTTACACATACACATTTCATGACCCATTCCAACTTTGCGCCGCGCCTGTTCAGCGAGCTGCGGCACTACAACAAAGAGAAGTTTGCCGCCGACCTCATGGCCGGCCTCATCGTGGGCATCGTGGCGCTCCCCTTGGCCATCGCCTTCGGCATTGCTTCCGGCGTTTCGCCCTCGCAGGGCATCCTCACCGCCATCATCGGCGGATTCATCGTCAGCGCCTTGGGTGGCAGCCGCGTGCAGATCGGCGGTCCCACCGGTGCCTTCATCGTCATCATCTACGGCATCGTGAGCAATCCGCAGCTCGGACTCTCAGGCCTGATGATCGCCACCATGCTGGCGGGCCTGTTCCTCATCGTGCTGGGCGTGTGCCGACTGGGCACCATCATCAAGTTCATCCCCTACCCCATCGTGGTGGGCTTCACCAGCGGTATCGCCGTCACCATCTTCACCACGCAGATCAAGGACCTCTTCGGCCTGACCATTGAGGGCAAGCTGCCGGGCGACTTCCTCTCGAAGTGGGTGGTCTACTTCCAGAACTTCAGTTCCGTCGATTGGGTCACCACTGCCGTGGGCCTGCTCAGCATCCTCATCATCGCCCTCACGCCCAAGCTCTCGAAGAAGGTGCCCGGCTCACTCGTGGCCATCATCGTGATGACGGTGGGTGTGTATTTCCTCAATGCCCACACCGACATGCACGTCACCACCATCGGCGACCAGTTTGGCGAGATCAAGGCCAGCATTCCCCAGCTCACCGTGCCCGACATCACTTGGGAAAACCTCAAGGGACTCTTCCCCACCGCCATGGTGATTGCCGTGCTCGGTGCCATTGAGTCGCTCCTTTCGGCCACTGTGGCCGATGGTGTGTGCGGCGACCACCACAACTCCAACCAGGAACTCATCGGCCAGGGCGTGGCCAACCTCTGCACCCCGCTCTTCGGCGGCATCCCTTGCACGGGAGCCATTGCCCGTACGATGACCAACATCAACAACGGCGGACGCACCCCCGTGGCCGGCATCATCCATGCTGCCGTACTGCTCGTCATCTTCCTCGTGCTCATGCCGCTGGCTGCCTTCATCCCCATGTCGTGCCTGGCCGGCGTGCTGGTCATCGTGAGCTACAACATGAGCGGATGGCGCACCTTCATGCAGCTGATGAAGAACCCCAAGAGCGACATCATCGTGCTGCTCATCACCTTCTTCCTCACCGTCATCTTCGACCTCACCATCGCCATCGAAGTGGGCCTGCTCATCGCCTGCCTCCTCTTCATGCGCCGCATGGCCGAGTCCACCCAGATCAAGGTGATTGCCGACGAGATCGACCCCAACGACGAAACCGATGCCGAAGTGCACGAAGAGCACCTCATCATTCCCCAAGGTGTGGAGGTGTACGAGATCAACGGCCCTTACTTCTTCGGCATTGCCAACAAGTTTGAGGAACTCATGGCCGCCCTCGACGATCATCCCAAGGTGCGCGTCATCCGCATGCGCCGCGTGCCGTTCATTGATTCCACGGGCATCCACAACCTGCACAACCTCTGCGAAATGAGCCACCGCGAAGGCACGCACATCGTGCTCTCGGGCGTCACGCCCAATGTCTACAGCGTGCTCGAGCACAACGGCTTCTGCCAGCTTCTGGGCAAGGACCACATCTGCCCCAACATCAATGTGGCCCTCGACCGCGCTGCCGCCATCGTGAAGCGCCCGCTCGCCTGACGCAGCCCCTTCACCACATTATTATTACACGCCGCATCCCCCGAATGCCTCTGCCGAGAGACGTTCGGGGGATGCATCGTTTGCAACAATAGCTACAGGGATGCGGGCATAATCTCCGCAAATTTGCGGAGATTAAACCCGTTTTTCTCCGCACAGCTGCGGAAAGAGGAATCAAATGATTACCAAAGGGATTCATAATAATCATCAAGATTGCTATAGTTGGCATAGAAATCCCTTATCAGCTCTTCTATTCTATCTTCTATTTTTTGTACTATACTAACATTCTGCAAGATGCTATTTGCTACACTATCAATGTTTTCTATAAGAATGGTGTGGTAATTTTCATTTTCCGAAATGAAATCCCACAGCTCTTTTCCTACTAAAGTTTTACGTTTCCAATTAGGTACATACGTTTTAAGCAGTCCAGCCGTAACGGTTTCATCATTCTTCTTGCCATAAGTAATGCCTATATACCCTTTGTTTCCAGCTTTCTCTACCAACTTTATTTCAGCTGCATAGTGCTTAACTTGTCCAGCATCCATATCGTTAAAGCCGCTCTTGATTTCTAAGAAGGACCTTACTTCGCCTAAACGGTCTATTACTAAATCAAACTTTGTCTTTTTGCCTTCCTTATAGTCCTTACCATCATATATGTATTCATTTGAATATAGAAGTAAATTTTGAACCAAAAAGCCCATAGAAGTAACAATACTTCTGCCTATCGCTTGGTATGCGTTATAGCGTACGAACTCTTCTGGAGTTTTAAGATTGAGGGCAACACAAAGTATAGGGTTTGCATTAAATGAATCAATAGAAATGGTTGACAACATAGAAATCTGCTTATTTACAAATTCCTTCGTTAAAACCATAATAAAGTTTTGCACTATGCTTTTATTCAAATCTATTTCCTGCTGAAATAATGCAATAGCATTCGCCTCTTTAGCAGTCAAAGGTCTAAAACATCTGTCACCTTCTACTGTCTTTATGTCATTAAGCGAAGCAATGGTAGCTTGTTTAAATCCAGCAAGGGTGGAGAATTGAGCAGCTATAACATTCAGTTTATCCCTAAAGCTATTTCCGGCATTACCTTCAAAGGATATCTTACACCCTTTTACTATAAGATTGTATAATGTAGCGGCCATACTAATCAAATATTAACACACCTTGTTTTATTGATGGTTGTATAATGTCCCTATCAGTAGTATTTTTATATCTGGAATAAGGAATCATATTATATCTATCTTCATTTCCTATTAATTCTCCATTATCAAACTTTACGATCTGCCTACCCGCCATATAACCTAAACCGACTGGAACTGCATTACCAATCTGCTTATATATATCAGCAATTTTACCGCAAAATTCCCAATTATCCGGAAATTGCTGTACCCTTGCATATTCCTTTACAGAAAGTGGTCTTAACTCTGTAGGATGGCAGATTAAGGTAGCTGGCATAATAGGACTGGTCACCAAGGTCGGTGCAGGCTTCTTTGTTGATAGTCTTCTAAGGAATCCAGTTTTGCCCCCACCTAAATCATAGGCTTTACCCATTGCTTCC
>DAIRWG010000204.1:2310-4182 GCA_036802405.1 Alloprevotella sp. | reverse complement strand
GTAATATTTACCCCGAAACACTTGCATCGTTTGAAAGTTTGCCGTATTTTTGCAAAGAGAAAATGGCAACGGCGCACGCGACGGCCTCCGGGCCAGGACGCAGTGCGCCCTAAGCAGTCATGGACAGATAAATATCCTATTGCGAAAACACAATTCATTCTCAATAATCACTAAACCCAACGCAACATGAGAAATTTTTATCAATGGTTGATGTGCACGGTGCTCGCACTCTTCGGCGCCTTGCCATCGCAAGCTCAGAAGCGCTACACGGTGACCGACTTGAGCACACCGCTCACGATCGATGAATTCACGGAAGGTGAATTCGTGATCAACAACGGTTCGCTCGGCGATTCCGACAACGACTTCTTGCAAGGAACTACCAAAACGGCCAAACTCACGGAGGAGAACCTCTACACTGTGGAAGCCGTGGGTGAGACAGACGAGGGCGCGGCCACTTACCGCCTGAAGCGCGTGAGCGACAATACCTACCTCACCAACAACAACGGCAAGATCGGCTACACCGCCTCGGTCACCCGCGCTTGGGAATTCTATCCCATGGAAGCGACCCAGGTGACGACCGACGAGCTGAATGCCGAGGAACCCGTGATCGCGGATTTCCGCAACGTGACCACCGCCACGCTCTACGACAACGGACTCGTGTTCGTTGACGCCAAGGCCGAAAAGACCAAAGGCGGCGCACTCCGCCTCTGCCCCAACACCAAGGGATCGGCTCCCGAGCTGAGCACGAGCAACTATGCCACCAACATGCTGCTGCTCTACCGTGCTGTGGAGATGCGTCCGTATGAGTACTTGGAAGCAATGCTCAACGAAACCTTCCCCAACGGCGACCCCGGCGAACTCTACAACTCGGGCGACCAGCCCGGATGCGTGCCGACTGCCATCTACGACGAGATGAAGGCTGCCTATGATGCTGCCCTCAAGCTGATCGAAAACATGTCGGAAGACAAGGATGCCTGCGATGCCGCCCTGCAGCGCGCCATCGATGCCTACGAAAAGGCGAAGGCCAATGTGGTGCAGGTGGCTGAAGGATACTACTACTTCCGCTCAGCACGTGGTGAAAACAGTGTGACCTACGAAGACGGTGCCAACCTCCGCTGGGTGGAGGACTGGACCGAACCCGAAGACCTCACGGTGGAGGATGCCAAGTTCATCTGGAAACTCATCGAGAACCCCAAGAAGAAAGGTTCGTACTTCATTCAGAACGTGTTCTCAGGCCGTTACGTAGGCGTGGCTGCCGCACTCTACAGGCTGGTGCCGACCACCGAGACCCCCGAGGAATCATTCCTCATCGCTCCGATCAACAAGGAATACTTCACCATCCAGTCCGTATCGCTCTTGGAGAAGCCTTTTGCTGCAGGCAAGGACTGCATCCACGCCCAGGTGAATGGTCACAGCACCGTGATCTGGTCGGGTGCCATGGAATCAATCGACGGTTCCGGCTGGAAATTCCTCCACGTGGACGACCAGAAGGTGGATGCCCTCCGCGACGGCTTGGCCCAGGCCCAGCTCAACGATGCACTGAAGCGTGAACTCAATTCCGCTCAGGCCGACTATGCCAAGGGCATCAGCTACAAGTTCGACGGCTACAACAGCGGCCGCCTCGACACCAACGCCGACGGCACGCCCATGGGCTTGCTCACCTCGCTCGACCAGATTTCGACGAATGCACAGGAGGCCAATGAAGGCCCGCTGTCGCAGATTTTGGACAACAACATCGGTAACAAGAACTTCTTCCACTCCTCTTGGAGTGCCGACAATTTCGACCACACCAACAACTATCCCTACCTGCAGGTGAACCTCGGCAAGGCCGTGAAGGAAATTGCCGTGAAGATGTGGCCGCGCATCAATGGC
>DAIRWG010000204.1:0-2210 GCA_036802405.1 Alloprevotella sp. | reverse complement strand
ATCCGCGTGTTCGAAAGCTACTACGATGCCGCTTCCTCGCTCAACAATGCCGTGGCCGAAGCCACCATGACCCGTTTCAACAAGGCCATGGAGCAGGCACAGGCCGAACTCGACACCGAAAGCGCCACCCAGGCCACCATCGATGAACTGAAGGCTGCTCATAAAGCCTATCTGGCCGAGATTCCCGATCCCCAGCGCGCCATCAACGCTTTGGCTGCTGCCAAGACCCGCGTGAATGCCGCCACGGAAGGCGAGGACCTCAACTATCTGGCACCGGGTGCCAAGGCCACCGCACTGGCTGCCCTCGCTGCCATCGAGCCGAACGTGAAGGAGCTCATGACCATCGATGAGGTGAACACCCAGATGGCTGCCATCGAAACCACGATGAAGGCCTTCTATGCACAGATCAACTTGCCCGAGAACGGCGCATGGGTTTACCTCCAGAGCCGCACACCGGGCAAGGCTTCCGAAGCCTTCGTGCGCAGCGCCGGCAACGGTGCCGCCAAGAACAAGTGGACGAAGGACGATGAATACTTGACGAACCGTCCCGAATATCTCTGGAAGTTCATCAAGAACGCCGACGGTTCCTACACGCTGCAGAACGCTGCCAACAACGAGTATCTCAACACCCCGCGTGTGGGTGGCAGCAAGGGTGCCGGCATGTCGACCAAGGGCGACACTTGCACCTTCACCATCCAGAACGACCTGGCCACGGAAGGCACGATCAACCTCGTGTGTGCCGAGAACGTGTTTATGAATGCTGACCCCGCCGGTCCGCTCGTGACTTGGGGCAGTGCCGGAGGCAACGACAACTCCACGTTTGCCTTCCAGCTGGTGGACGACCTGCAGAATGCCTACGACGGTGAGTACAACGTGGAGGTGCTGCCCAACGCTGCCACCATCAAGACGCTCCCCATCAGTGTGAAGGCCGACGAGAACTGCTTCAGCGTGATCGGACGCAACGGCAACAATGTGGAACTGCAGACCATCGAAGGCGTGATCGAAGCCGGCACGCCGTTCATCTATGTGAACAAATCCGAAGACGAGAGTGTCACCTTCGTGGGCCGTGAGAGCTCTGTGCTCGACTTCGTTTACGCCACCGAGGCCAAGACGGTGAACGGACTGGCCGGTACGCTCGCTCCCATCGATTCGCTCCACGTGGGCTATGGCATCCTCTATGAAGGCAAGAACTTCGTGGATGCAGTAGTAGGCGACGGCGTGGCTTGCAACTCTGGCTACCTGCTCCCCTCTGTGCCCGAAACGACCGAAACGGGTGATGCCCGCATTGCCATCGACGGCAAGATCGATGCCATCGGTCAGGTGCAGGTGGATGAAGCCCAGAAGGTGGTGAACGTTTACACCCTCGCTGGTGTGAAGGTTCGCTCGAACGTGAAGGCTGAGAATGCCGCCAAGAACCTGCCCGCAGGTCTTTACATCGTGGGTTCGAAGAAGGTGATCGTGAAGTGATCCGCCTCTCTTTCCCAGACTTTTGACTTTTAATTGAAGCCGCCCGACACGCTGGTGCCGGGCGGCTTTTTTGGGTGCCCGAAAAGTCGGAGAAGCGGAAGCCAAGACACCACAAGGTGCGCAAATGAAAGTTTTCAGCGTGAATGGCAAGACATATGGACAAATATCACTAACTTTGCTACGTTTTAGGCCCCACTCCTTTCTGCCTGTCGGAAAGGGCCGCCGAAACGCCCGGAACCAGAACAAACACAACCCACTCATTTATGACCCGTTTCCTCCTCATCGTTTGCACACTCGTGCTTGGCTTCCTGCAACCGCTGCGGGCGCAGCAGGCATTGCCCACCGCAAATCCCGCCATGACCTATGTGGACGAGGACGGGCAGGAGGTGGAGGAAACGCAGTACGACGGTTCCGCTCCCTTGCTGGTGACCTTCAAGGCCCGGCCCGAGAACGTGGGCGACTACACCCCCCGCTACGAATGGCGCTTCACGCGCAGCAACGAGACGGAACCCTTCCTCGTGCGCTATGAGGAAGACACGCAGTACAACTTCACGCAGAGCGGCACGTTCACTGTCGAGCTGCTCGTCAGTTTCGTGCAAGGCACCGACACGCTGCAGTATGCACAGGACGATGCCTTCACCCTCACCTTCAGCGAATCGAAACTGGAGGTGCCCAATGCCTTCACCCCCAACGGCGATGGCGTGAACGATGTGTTCCGCGTGAAGGAGGGCTACACGAGCATC
>DAIRWG010000203.1:0-4193 GCA_036802405.1 Alloprevotella sp. | reverse complement strand
CGCCCATTACATACCCCATACCTTTGAAGGAGAATCATTCGCCCCATATGCAAACGAAAAAGAACGACCTGACCGCTTACGCAGCAGTCAAGTCGTTCTTTTTTCTTCCAGCAAATGCCTCAGAGCCGCAGCAAATAGCCCAGATGACGAAGGCGTCGTGCAAACTCGTCAAGTTCCTCACTCTTCACGAGGAACAGATAGCCCTCGGCCTTCTTCACCATCGGGCGCAGGGTCGGGTCGGTCATCAGCAGGCGCTGCAAGTCGCGTCGCTTCTCATCCACCCGAAACACCGCATACTCCGATGTGCGCAACCGCTCGAAAGGATCGAAACGGTCGTAGAGTTCCTTGAAAAACGCTTCCCAAACGGGCGGCGGCGTACGGCAGACCACACTCCGGAACAGGGCTATCTTGGCATCAATCTGTCGCGTGTTGGTGCACTTCCGCATGAACGACTCCACCGTCACCACATAGAAGGAGCCCGTGAGGGGCTCTGCAAAGTCGGTCAACAGTCCGGCATAGGGCGACCCGGGCGCCACATGGATGAGCAACCGTTCCTCGCCCAACACGAAATTCTGAGTCGGGCCCTGGGGCTTCGTCTCGCTGGCTTCGGGCTGATCTCCCGTTTCCTTCGGGGCCGCCCCCAGCACGAAGTGCGCCCGCTCGTTGAAGCGCACATAGGTCACCGCATCCCAATACGATCCACCCCCCGCCAGCAGCGGCACATTCAGCTGCACCTCAGCCATCCCCATCACCGCACAGAGCATGGCAAATCCCTTCACCAGCGGCAGGAGCATCTGGTCGAAAGCCGTGTCCACCCGCACGTCTTCCTTCAGCAGCTTATTGCCGAATTCGCCCGCACGGATGGCCTGCGTCTTAAATCCGAACACACGCTGCACATCGCCCTGCCAAAGCAGTTTCCAGGCCATGGCCTCCAGATCCATCCACTGATTCTCGCCGTTCTTCAGGAAATCGGTCACACTGTAGAGCAATGCCTTGACCACATCTTCCAGAGCCACGGTGGAATTCTGCGACTTCTTCAGCGTTTTCAGATGGGGGAAGAACAGAGCCAGCACCAAGTCGCGCCGCGCATTGAGCGTAAGCATCACACGGCGCAGGGCTGTGTAGAACGAGTCTGCTGAGCCGTCGCGTTGGCTGCGGAACGACTGCGCCACCACATACATCTGCACCAGCAGGTAGAGCGTGCACCGGTTCACCTTGCCAGTCGACTTCAGTTCGGGTGCGGGCAGCGGCATGTTGAGCTTGCGCCCGGCCTCCGTGGCCCGCACAAAATTGAGCACCACCGGTGCCTGGGCCAGTTCGCCTCGCTCTTGAAGCAAATGCAGCACACGGAAGAGGGTGTCGGCCGATTCCTCGAGCGAATAGGGGCGCAACCGGCTGTCAGCAGGCAGCTCACGGAGCCCCACCTGCGGCGCGCCGCACGGGAAAGCCTGGTCGGCCAATGCTTCCGACAGACAGGGGAAGAGCGGCCCCGGCAGGGCATAGATGCTGTTGTCCATCTGCACGTAGCCTTGAATGTTGGCACACACCTTGAACCACTCCATGACCTCCTCGTCCTTTGCCGAGAGCTGGCCCTTCTTGCTCACGATGTCGTAGCCTCCGCCCACTTCCACCACCCTGCGACGGATGAGCATGAGCCACATGGCCTTCATGTGTGGGGGGAGGTTGTCGTAGTAGAGGCGGAAATTCTCGGGCGAGGCCACGAAGTAGGCCAGCACCTGCGCATAGTGCTCCTTCTGCCGAAGCACTTTGTCGAGGCTGTAAAGGTGTTCGATCTGCGTGCAAGGGCGCTGCTGCCCTTCGGGGGTGACGAGGCAGGAATTGCGTCCCATGCCGGTGGCCTGTTCCACCGAATGGAACATGGCCGTCAGGGCATTGCGGTCGTAGCACTTGCAGAGGGCGTCGCTCACCTGGCGGAAACGCTCGTTGTCCACCGTTCTCAGCATCAGTTTTTCTTTTTTGAAAAAAGACATAGGCTCAGCTCAGGATAAAGTTGATGTCATCCTCCGTAAGCACCTTCGTCACCGAACTGTCGTGGGTGATGAGCCCTTCGAACAGGTCAGCCTTCTGCTGCTGGAGTTGCTGGATTTTCTCTTCGATGGTGTCGCGCGTGATGAGGGAGTACGACAGCACCGTGCTCTTCTGCCCGAAGCGGTGCAGACGGTTGATGGCCTGTTCCTCAGCCGCCTTGTTCCACCAAGGTTCGAAGATGTAGACCATGTCGGCCGCCGTGAGGTTCAAGCCCACGCCGCCCGTTTTGAGCGTCATGAGCAGCACCTTGAGCGAGCGGTCCGTCTGGAAGCGTTCCACGATGCTCTTGCGGTCGGTGGTGGCCCCTGTCATCGTGGCAAAGCTGATGCCCTCCTTCTCCAGCGCCTCGCCCACCAGCTCGATGCCCGCAATGTAGTTGAAGAACACCACGCACTTGTGGCCGCTGGCCACGGCATCGGTGAGCGAGTCGAGCAGCGGCTGCAGCTTGGGCGAGCTGACGTTGCTGTCGGCAAAGCTTTCGGGCACCGAAGCGATGCGGCGCAGCTCGCCCAAGGCCTGGAACATGAGGAACTGCGACTTCTGCACGCCCTGCTGCGTGATGTTGTTGTGAATCAAGTCGTGATAGTAAGCACGGCGACGCTCGTAGAATTCGGCCTGGTCGGGCTCCATCTCCACATAGAGCGTCTGCTCGATGCGGTCGGGCAGCTCCTTGAGCACATCCTTCTTCAGGCGGCGCAGCATGAAGGGGAAGATCTTGCGGCGCAGGGCCTCCATCGCCTCGTTGTCGCCCTGTTTCTGGATAGGCACGACATAGGTGGCATTGAAGTCGGAAAGCGAACCGAACATGGCGGGGTTGAGGAAACGGAAGAGGGAATAAAGCTCCGTCAGGTTATTCTCGATCGGCGTGCCCGACAGGGCCAGCCGGTGGTCGGCCTTGAGCAGGAGCACGGCCTGCGTGCTCTGGGCGGCCAGATTCTTGATGTTCTGGCTCTCGTCGAGCACCACATAGTGGAAATGCGCTTCCTTGAATGTCTCCACATCGTTGCGCACCATGGCATAGGTGGTGAGGATGAGGTGGTGGCGGCGCGCTTCGTCCAAGTCGCGGTTGGTGCCGTAGTAGGTGTAGAACGTGAGCTGCGGTGCAAACCGCTGGAGCTCGGCCTGCCAGTTGAACAGCAGGCTTCGGGGCATCACGAGGAGCGAGCTTTCCTCCTGCCCCGGATAGATGCGGGCCAGCATGGCAATGGTCTGCAGCGTCTTGCCCAGACCCATGTCGTCGGCCAGGCAGCCGCCCAGGTTGTTCTCGTAGAGGTAGTTCATCCACTTCACGCCCTCGCGCTGGTAGCCGCGCAGCTCGGCCTTCACCTGCGGAAAACGCATCTTCTGCGAGGACAGCTTGTTGAACCCTTCGTACACCTCGCGATGCTTCACAAACGGGGCGGCATCCTGCGGCGCATCGAGCAGGCCTTCCAGGTCGGCCAGGTCGAAGAAGCTCACCTTGTAGTCGTCCTTGCCCTCACCTTTCTTGAAGATGCGGTTGAGCCTTCGGATGTACTTCTCGTCGATCAGTGCACGGTCGCCGTTGCTCAGTCGCACATAGTGCTGCTTCTCAAACTGGCGGAGCACATCCCTCAGTGTGAACTCCTCCGTGCCGAGCTGCACCTTGGCCTTGCACTCGAGGAAGTCGATGCCCGACCCCGTGCTCACCTGCAAGCTTGGCCGAACGGCCTTGAGCTTGTACTTGTGCAGCTTGTCGGTGCCCAGCAGGGCATAGCGTTCAAGCAGCTGCGGCAGCGCCTGCAGGAGAAAGGGCGAAGCCTTGTCGTGGGGCACAAGCACGAAGTTGTCGTCCACATAGATCTGGTTTTTCGTACGCTTCGACCCGCAACACTGCGTGATGAGCTGCACGAGCTCCTCCGTTTCGGCATGCAGGTCGGGATAGCTCACGCCCTGCAGCTTCACGTTGCCGTCGGGCAGGATGCTGGCCTGCCAGTGCAGCGCATTGTCGCCGGCCACGGCATCCTCCGACCCCGGCATCAGCGACGCCACACGCAGATAGAGCGTCTGCTCCTCGTCCACCTGCTCGAACACAAGGGCCGTTTTGGCCTTGATCGTCTCGTGCGACACCAGCAGTTCGGCATCGCCCCACTGCAGGCGCACGTCGGTGGGGAAATAGGAATAGA
>DAIRWG010000202.1:0-4225 GCA_036802405.1 Alloprevotella sp. | reverse complement strand
GATCCCACGCCCGATCCCACGCCCGATCCCTCGCAGAAGAGCACCCTCTTCAGCGAAGATTTCCAGAGCGGTCTCGGCCAGTTCACCGTGCAGACGGTGACGGCTCCCGACTCCACGTTCGACGTGTGGACGCACTATGCCAGCACCAAGTATGGCAACTATGCCAAGGCTTCGGCCTATGCGAAGAGGGCCTTCACCTCGGAGGTGTGGCTCGTGTCGCCCGAAATCGACCTCACCCAGGCCAGCAAGCTCAGCCTCTCCTTCAGCCATGCCATCAACAAGGGCAACGCCGACGAGATGGCCCAGCAGCAGAAGCTCTATGTGAAGGCCAACGGCGGCGAATGGGCAGAAGTGGCCATTGCCACCTATCCTGCCGGCACGAACTGGACCTTCGTGGACAACACGCAGGACTTCAGCGCCTACGACGGCAAGAAGATCCAGCTGGCTTTCGCCTATTCCTCTTCCGCCACTTCGTGCGGCACCTGGGAGGTGAAGAACCTCAAGATCGAGGGTGAAGGCAATTCCGTAACGCCCGAACCCGAAGTGCCCCACTACGCTTCCTTGGCCGAGATGCAGGCCGCTGCCAGCACCACCAAGGTTTCCGCCACCCTGACGGCCGACAACCTGCTCGTGACCGGTGTGGGCCTGCGCGGCAAGAACTACACCACCTATGTGACCGACGGCACCACTTCCGCCATCCTCTATGGTGCCAACAAGCCCATCGCCCAGAAGGGTGACAAGCTCTCCGGCATGCTCTCGGGCAATGTGGTGGTGTACAACTCCGCACTCGAACTGGACGCTGCCGACTTCGAGAAGGCCACCGTGGCCAGCTCCGGCAACGAGGTGAAGCCCGAGGTGCTCACGATTGCCACCCTCGGCAACGACCAGAATGCCACTTACCAGAGCCGCTACGTGCGCCTGGAGAACGTGAACTTCGAGGCCGACAGCCTGCTCAACTCCAATGTCAACCTTATTGACGACTCCGACAACACGATCGTGCTGCGCGACAACTTCAACGTGTTGGGCGACTTCGTGTTCGACACCACCAAGCCCTACAATGTGAATGCCTACGTGGCCTACTACAAAGGCCAGGCCCAGCTTTACGTTTGCTCCGCTGAGGACCTCCAGATCATCACTTCACTGAAGGATGCCGAGACCTCTTGGGAACTCGATACGATTGCCAATCTCCCTGGCCAAGAACGGTTGGCCAATGCACTGCGCACGCTGAGCGATGGTGCCAAGACCTTCACTTCCTCCAACGAGCAGGTGGCCACAGTGGATGCCGAAGGCTCCGTGAACTTCGTGGGATTCGGCCACACCGTGATCACCGTGGAAACGGCTGAAACGGCCAACTATCTGGCTTCGAAGGCCAGCTACGACCTCTACTACATTGAAGGCGAAGGTACGCTCGAGAAGGCTTACACCGCTGCCGACGTGGAATACTTCAACGGCCGCACCACTGAAAAGGTGTGGGTGAAGGGCACCATCATCGGCTACATTTCCAACACTTCGACCGGTGCCTACAGCCCTGCCGATGACAAGGTGGTGGCCACCAACCTCGCCCTCGGTTCGGAAGAGCAGTATGTGCCCGTACAGCTCCCCAGCAAGAGCGCTGCCCGCACCAACCTCAACCTCAAGGACAATCCCGACATGCAGGGCAAGACCGTGTGGGTGTACGGCGACCTGGCCGTTTACTGCGGCAAGCCCGGCGTGAAGAACGTGTCGGCTTACAGTCTGGACGGCGTGACGGGCATCAGCCTCGTCACTTCCGACGAGCAGGCAGCCCGCCAGATCTTCAGCATCGACGGCCGCCGTTTGAGCCAGCCCGTGAAGGGCATCAACATCATCAACGGCCGCAAGGTGCTCGTGAAGTGATGCAAACGGCCGAGATGGGGCCATGCGGGCATTCGTGTGGGTAAGCACGTCAAGTGGCGTGCCGGGAATGCGCCATCCTTGGCTCATGCACACGAATCCTTGCAGCACCCGCTTGCCGCACAATAACCCGAAAGGTGCATACGGCCTTCCCGTGGCCGAATGCACCTTTTTGCATGCCTGAATGGTGGAAATCCCTCATTGAGGGACGAATTCTTGGAAAAACATCCCTCATTGAGGGATGAAAATTGCTGAATTCGTCCCTCAATGAGGGATTTTCTGTATTTTTGCATACACATTAATGCATTCGCTCATATGGTAGACAATATATTATTCGAATACATGGCAGAGCTGCTCCGGCACACCCCCATGGACTTTGTCCGTTACAAAGCGGACGAGATCAACTGGGATGCCCGCATGGTGGGAATTGTTGGGCCGCGAGGTGTCGGAAAATCCACCTTGTTGCTTCAGCGCATCAAGCGTTCGGCAGGAGGTCTGCACTTGTACGTTTCGGCCGACAGCTTTTATTTCTCTAACCATACGCTGACCAACCTTGCCGATGATTTTGCCAAAGAAGGAGGCACGCACTTGTATATTGATGAAGTGCACAAGTACTCGGGCTGGAGTCGTGAGCTCAAGCAAATCTACGACACGCATCCCTCGCTGAAGGTGTTTTTCACCGGTTCGTCGGTGCTTGACATCAAACGGGGCGAAGCCGACCTCAGCCGTAGGGCGCTCATCTATTCGATGCAAGGCTTGTCGTTCAGGGAATATCTGCAGCTGTTCCATCACATCTCCTGCCGGCCTTACACTTTGGAGGAAATACTCCATCACCAGGTGCAATTGCCCGAGTTGGAGCATCCATTGCCTCTTTTTCGCGACTATTTGGCACATGGCTACTATCCCTTTGCCTTGGAGGGCGATTTTGCCCAAAGAATGCTTCAGGTGGTTGACCAGACCGTGGAGGTGGACATTCCGCAATATGCTGAAATGAAAGCCTCCACCGCACGCAAGCTTAAGCGCATGCTGTCCATTCTGGCCAGTCTGGCCCCCTACAAACCCAGCATGGAGAATCTGGCTTCAGAGATTGGCGTAAGCAAGAACAGCGTGCCCGACTATCTGCTCTATTTGGAGCGAGCCGGGATGATCGGAATGCTTCGTGACGACACTTGCGGCATGCGGGGATTGGGCAAAATAGAGAAGGTGTATGTGGACAATCCCAGTCTGATGGCCGTTCTCACTCCTTCGCCTAACATCGGGAATGTGAGGGAAACGTTCTTTTACAATCAGATGAGAGAAAAGCAATCCGTTTGGGCTTCTCGGGTTTCAGACTTCTGCATAGGTGCCTATACCTTCGAAGTGGGGGGCCGCCACAAAGGCAAGAAGCAGATTGAAACGGTGGAAAACGCCTTTGTCGTGAAGGACGACATCGAGAGTGGTCATGGGATCTTCCTTCCGCTTTGGCATTTTGGATTGAACTATTGAATACGGTCAGCCCCCCCTGAAAGCGGCTCTATAACGAACCGTGTGTGAACACCCGAGCAAGAAACCAACGCGTCAACAAGTACGCGTCATGCCTTTCAGGCAAAATGCAGTGTTTCAAGCCAACACGCCGTGCCATTCGCTTGGCTGGAGGCTGACGTATTGTTAACTTTGCATGCAAAATTATAGAAATCCCCGTATAATCATCGAAATCTATGGACTTTGAAAATATCCTTCAGTCGCTGAAGGAAAATATGCCGCAGCCCTTCGCCACCACCAGCGTGCGCGAAGCCGACCTGCGCTTTGCCATCGTGATGGAGGGCGACGAACCCTTTCTCGAAACGCGCAATGCGCAAAACGCTCCCGTCAACCCCGACTACCGCGCCTGCACAGGCGAGGTGGGCAATCTGCTGCGCACCATCGAGGGCATCCGTGTGCGCCAGTTCAGCTCCATCTCGTGGGAGGGCAACGACGAACGTATTGCCATCCGTCAGAACCCCTTCCTGCTCTATTCCCTTGTGCACTGCCCCTTGACCGACGAAAAGGGCGAGCCCATTGCGGTGCAGACGGAACTGGCCGATGTGGCCCTGGTGATCAAACCGACCGACGACGGCAAAAGCCTGCAGAGCCATTTTGCCTTTACCGATGAGGAGGGGCAGACGGCGCGTCTGGAGGAAGTGGTGCTGCTCAGCGACACGCACCTTGTGGCCCACCACAGGCTGATGCCTGTGCCGGCACTCGGTGCAAACTACCTGATGCTCAAATATTTCGAATCGACCTTCACACCCCAACAGGCCGAAACGTTTCTCTCGCTCTTCTATTCCTATTTCCCCACCGACGTGCGCCTGCAGTGGGGCGATGCCGAACTGCT
>DAIRWG010000201.1:0-4226 GCA_036802405.1 Alloprevotella sp. | reverse complement strand
ATTAGGGGGGGAAGGGTTGGTTAGGGTGGGTTAGGGTGATTAGGGTGGGTTAGGGTGGTTAGGGGGGCTTCGCGCAATGAAAAAACACGGCCCCTCCGGATGGGGGGGCCGTGTGGGTTAGGGTGGTTAGGGTGATTAGGGTGGGTTAGGTGATTACTTTTCGTAGCATTTCACCTTTTGTCCGTCGTAGCCGACGGCCATGATGTATTTGGCACCGGCGGGGAAGAGCACGTAGGTGTAGCGGCTCGACATCTGGGCGTCGCCGAGGCCGAACATGGTGATGCGCAGGAGGTTGCCCGAGGCGTCGTAGGTTTCGTAGCCCACGGCGTTGCGCCACACCTCGTTGTCCACCTTCACACGGGTGCCGCTGGCGGTGCATCCCTTGCCCACGGGCGTGGCGGTGTCGATGAGGCCCTTGTCGCGGAAGGTCTGCCAGTTGTAGGCATTGATGTAGTTGAGTGCCTTGGGGGCTTCGGCATATCCCTGTGCGGCCACGTAGGCCTTGAGCTCATCCACCTGCTGCTGGCTGATGACGAGCCATTCGCGCGAGTAGTCCTCGATGAGGGCGTTGATGGGCTTGAGCATGCCGGCCTTCTCGAAGAAGGGGAGGAAGTTGATGCGCGTGGAGTCGCAGAACCGCTTCATGAACTTCACCTGCCACTTGCCGTTGGTCATGCCTTGGTCGTTGGCCTGGCGGATGCCCTGGATCACGCGTCCGTAGGCATCGGGCGAGGCTCCGGCTTCCTGGGTGTAGAGCACGAGCTGCCAGAGGGGCACGACTTTCACGAAGTGGTCGTAGTTGCGCCAGGTGGTGGTGACGGTGCCGGTGGAGTGTCCGTCGGCATCCTGTCCCTGCACGCTCACCTGCGTGGGCTGCGATCCGTGGTAGTCGGGGCCGTCCTGCAGCTGCCAGCTGACGCCCTTGCGCACGCCTTCCTCCAGGTAGGTCTGGAAGCGTCCGCCGCGCAGGCCGCTGTAGTCGTCGATGCCGGAGTTCTCGTCCTCGAGGCGGTGGTAGCCGCGTCCGTAGGCATCTTTGGCTCCGAGCTTGTGTTCCACCCAGGCGGAGTAGATGTTGTTGGTGGTTTCACCACAGCCCACCCACTTGAAGTCGGGTCGGATCTGGTTGACGTGGCCGAGCTCGTGGCCGAATCCCCAGAATCCGAAGCTGGAGGGGTTGGTCCACTCGTTGAAGCTGCCGAAGGCTGCGGCCGCTCCGATGCCGTCGGCAAACATGCCGCTCTTCACGGGGCGTGCGAACTGGTGGTTGAGGGGTTCGGCGGCCTGCGAGGGCAGACCCATGATCTCGCGTTCGCGGCGGATGACCTCGTCGTAGATGGTGGCGAGCTTCACGCCGTCGGTGTGACACACGCTCTTGGCCGAGGCCACGGGCACAGCCACCTGCATGCGCGGGGTGACCACGTCGATGATGTCGCTCTTGGTGTTGGCCAGGATGCGTTTCCAGTCGTCGTTGGTGTCGCCGCGGCGGAGGTCGAAGTAGCCGGCCTCAGTGGCGAGTGCGAAGTGGAGGCGCACCTGTGGCGCGTTGGCATAGTCGTCGGAGTAGTAGTAGACGTAGGCATTGCCGCGGTTCTTGGCGGTGATGACGTTGGCCCCGTTGGCCAGGGGGTAGGAGCTTTCGGGCTGCCCCTCCTGCTCGATGGCGGCGGCGTTGCTGAAGCACTTGATGGTGAGGCTGACGGGGTGCTTCGTGTCGATGCCTTCGGCAAAGACCACGATCTTGTCGCCTGCCGAGAAGTAGATGCCGGTGGGGTTCTCGTAGCGGCAGTAGCCGTTGGTCTTCATCCACTTGGCCTGCGAGGCGATGGTGGGGTAGGCCGTGAAGGTGCCCACGCGGTAGCGTGTGGAATAGTTGCCCTCGAGCATGGTCTGCGCGAGCTGGCGGAGGTAGGGGCTGCGCACGGTGTTGACCATGTCGGGCGTGACCTCAGGCTTGAGCTCGGTGCAGAGGCTGGAGGTGAAGAGCTGGGGAATGTAGCGGTTGAGCGAGGCGTCGCGCTGGTAGAAGGCCATTTCGGCGCAGGAGGCAAAGTTGTTGTAGCCCGACTTCACCACCACGCGCACGGAGCTGACGTTGTCGATGCCCTCGGTGCCGAAGGTGATGGTGGATGCGCCGTCGGAGAAGGCGAAGTCGGCATCGGCCACTTTCTCGAACTTGCTGGGTGCGGAGGCGAGGGCCACCTGCACTTCCACTTCGCCGAAGAGTCCGTTGCTGCCGCCCGACTGCCGCGGGGTGTAGACGAGGTAGTCGAGGTGCGAAGCCTGCTTGAGCTTGTAGGTGAGCTGGAAGGGGAATCCGCCGCCGCTCCAGGGCGAGTGCCAGATGGTGGAGGGGTCGTCGTCGTAGGTGAGCTCGATGCCTTCGCCGCTCTGCGAGGCCGAGGCCGTGGCCGAGGCAATGGCCAGCTTCACGTCGCCGAGGTCCTCGGCCGAGGTGTTCTTCTCCTGCCGCACGACGAGGGTGCGCTGGCGGTGCGAGTCGGGGGTGGAGAGGAGGAAGGTGGCGAAGCGCGGGGCGGCGTTGTCGTAGTGGTAGGTGGTGAAGAAGGTGAGGTTGCCGTTCTTCTCACGCCGCACGCTCACCCAGTCGGCATCGGCGGTGCGCTTCTCGACGGTGTAGCCGTCGGTGTTCGCCATGACGGCCACGGAGTTGAAGCCCGCGTTGTAGGCCACGCTGATGGTGTCGGTGGAGGTGGTGATGTAGGCCGCCTTCGAGGGGTCGGCGGGAAGTTTCAGGCCTTGGCCCAGGGCAGCCTGCGGGGCGAGGGCCAGCAGACCTATGAGGATGGAAGACCCTAAAGGCCCTCTCAGTGAAGACCCTCTCGTTCCCCCTAAAAGGGGGAGGGCCTTGCGGATGAATTGACGCATATGGTGGTTTGTTTTTTTTTGAAAAATGGTGGGTGGGGGATGATGGTTGCTTGTTGGCTTGCCAGATCCGTTGGCTTGTCGGCGGTTATTTCACGGCCACTTTCTGCCCGTTGACCACGTACACGCCGGTGGGGAGGGCGAGTGTGCGGCTGGCATTGGCTTCAAGCTGTTCGTCGGCCATGAGGATGCCGGCCGCGCTGACCACGCGCAGGCGCACGGGCTGGGCGGCGTGCACCGTGAGCCGGCCGCGTGCGGGCGTGAGCTGCAGGGCTTGCGCAGCCTCCACGCTGCCGATGGCTTCGGTGGTGCCCACGTTGAAGGTGACGCTCTGCCAGGTGTGGTCGGCATAGCTGCGCGAGGTCACCTCGAAGTGCAGCCCCTTGCGCAGCTCGGGGAAGGTGAAGGTGAGGTTGGAGTTGCTCAGCTTGTAGTCGGTGCCGGGCGTGAGCGTTTGTCCCTCACTGTCGACAATGCTCACCGTGGGGTTGACGCTGATGCCCCATCCGTTGGTCTTGACCAGCGAGGAGAGGTTGACCGAACCGCCGATTTCCACCACGCGGTTGTCGAGCTGGTAGGGACGCTGCTCGCCGATGTTGGCATCGATGGCCTGTCCGCCGTAGATGAGGCTCGGCATGGAGTTGGGGAAGAGCGCATTGCGCTGGAGGTAGACATACTTGGCCGTGGATTTCGACGTCTTGTCCCACTTCACGAGGCCCAGCTTGTTGTCGTTGGCCACGAGGGCCTGCAGCTTGGGCGACTGGCGCGAGAGGTCGAGCTCGGTGAGCTGGTTGCCGTCGAGCCACACTTCGCGCAGCAGGGGCGTGAAGGGGAAGTTGGCCTCCTTCAGCGCGTTGGCCGACATGACCACGGAACGCAGCCCCGTGGCAAAGCCGATGGGGAGGGTGCCGATCTTGTTTGAGGGAGCCCAGATGGTCTGCGCCTGCGCCATGACGGAGGTGGAGGGCAGGGCCGTGAGCTGGTTGTCGTTGGCCACGAGCACGGCGGGGCGTGCTGCGGTGGCCAGGCTGATGCGCGTGAGGGCATTCTGCGCCACGTTGAGCGAGGTGATGCCCTTGGCCGCCGTGGCCGAGAGCTGGGTGAGCTGGTTGCCCTGCGCGTCGAGCGTGGTGAGCGAGGCGTTCTGGCTGAGGTCGAGCTGCGTGAGCTGGTTGTCGGCGCAGAGCAGCACCTTCAGGGCCGGAGCCTTGCGCACGTTGAGCGCGGTGAGCTGGTTGCCCTGCACGTAGAGGCAGGTGATGGCATCGGCCGAGGCAATGGTGAGCTGGGGGCTTTTCACCTCCACCTCGATGGGCTGTCCGGTGCTTTCGACGGTTTGG
>DAIRWG010000200.1:0-4230 GCA_036802405.1 Alloprevotella sp. | reverse complement strand
CCGAAGCGGAACTGCGGTTCGCCGGTGGCCTCGTAGGGCACGGGGCTGTTGAAGTTTTGCGCCGTGAGGCGTGCGGCCTTGTCCCAATCGCCGTCGGTGAAGGCCTGGCGGATGTCGGCAAGCACGTGGGCTGACTGCTTGTTCTGGTCCCAATAGTCGGCCGCGCCTTTGGCCGTGTTGGGGCCGCCGCGCCAGAGGGTTTTCTCGTTGAGGGTGTAGCGCTCGGTGGCGATGGACCCCATCACGTTGCAGCCGATGCTGCCGTTGCCCAAGGGGAGCGAACGGTATTCCCATTCGTGGTCGGAATTCTGTGCCGAATCGCCGGCCCGCACGGGCTTGTGCTGCTTGTCGTAGCGTTCGGGGTGTCCGCCCCACCAGCAGGCACGGCCGTTGAGCGTGGTGGGCTGGTCGAACCATATGACGTTCTGCGCGGAGGCGCCGACGGCGCAAAGTCCAAGCAGGGAGGTCAGGAGAAAATGTTTCATTGGAAGGAAATAGGTAAGGAAAAGGTTTCGATTAGTTGATGATTGAGGCTGGCAGCCTGCCGGGGCAGCCACGGCCCGTCAGTGGGCCATGCGCTCAAAGTTCCTGCGGTGCTGCATGATGGGCTGCAGGTTGTCGAGTCCCCACTGCGTGAGGCCGTCGAGCAAGGGCATGAGGCTGCAGCCGCGCGATGTGAGGCGGTAGTCCACCCGCGGCGGCACTTCGGCATAGACCGTGCGCTGCACGAGGTCGTCAGCTTCGAGCGAACGCAGCGTGGCCGAAAGCATCTTGGTGGACACGTCGGGAATGGCCCGCTGCAGGTCGTTGAAGCGCACGGGCTGGTAGCGCCGGATGGCATGCAGGGCGAGGAGCGACCACTTGCCGGACACCTTCGACACCACCTGACGGATGGGACACTGGTCGAGTTCGAATTTTTCTTGCATTTTTTTCAGTTGTGAAAGGGGATGGCGTTCAGCAAAAGTGAGAAAAAGGTAACCTACCGTCCTCAAAAGTAACTTCTTGCACGATTCAAGGCGGGTTCTTAATTTTGCATCGTGAACCGGGACATCTCCCTTGCAAAGGTAATGCAATTTGGGGGAAGGAGCAAACGAATGAAGGCAAGACTTGCGCTTGGGCCCATCAGGCCGTGATTCCCGGCTCGCACAACAGACACAGATTCTACAACTCACACAAACCATCCATCACAATGAAAACAATCAAGACCATCGGTCAGGCGGCGCACTTCACCGCCATCAGTGTAGGCAACTTCAACGAACTTTCTGACTTCGTGCTCGAACTCGGCCCCGAAGTGAAGATTCCGGGCAAGGTGTTTGGCGGAGCTGCCTGCGGCGCCACCGGCAGCGAATTCTCCTTCCAGGTGTTCCAGCCGGGACAGGAAACGGGATTCTACCACACGCACCGCACGCATGAGGAACTCTACTTCTTCCTCGCGGGCGAGGGCGAGATGGAGGTGGACGGCGAGCACGTGGCCGTGGCGCAAGGCAGCGTGGTGCGCATCGCTCCCGAAGGCCGCCGCACGGTGCGCAACACGGGCAGCGCGCCCCTGGTGATGCTCTGCGTGCAGTATCGCGCCCACACGCTCACCGACGAAGATGCCACCGACGGTGTGATCGGCTGATGCCGCACGCCCTTGTGGCCTCACAGGCCTGACAGTCATGCGGCAGGGCCGCTTCCCGGCACTACGGGAAACGGCCCTGCCTTTGCATTTATGCGCGCGCTGCACTCATTTGCGGGGAAGCACCAGATTGAGCAGCACACCGATCACGGCTGCCAGACCGATGCCCGAAATGTTGAACGTGCCCGAGGAGAGCACTGCCCCGCCCAGGCCCATGGTCAGCATGACGGAGATGATGATGACGTTGCGTGTGTCGTTCATGTCCACCTTGTGCTGGATGAGATTCTGCACGCCCACGCTGGCAATCGTGCCGAAGAGCAGCAGCATGATGCCGCCCAGCACGGCCTGCGGGATGCTCTGCAGCAGGGCACTGAGCTTGCCCACCACCGAGAAGCAGATGGCCGTGGCGGCCGACACGCGGATGACAGCCGGACTGGTGACTTTGGTGATCGACATGGCACCCGTCACCTCGGAATAGGTCGTTTCGGGAGGGCCGCCCAAGAAGGCTGACACGAGGCAGGCCACGCCATCGCCCAGCATCGTGCGGTGCAGGCCGGGATCCTTCACGAAGTCCTTTTGCGCCACGGCGCCCACCACATACACGTCGCCGATGTGCTCCAGCACGGGAGCGATGGCCACGGGTATCATGTAGAAGAACGGATCCCACTCGAAGTGGGTGATGGTGGTGAGCGTCACGGGGCAGGCCAGCCACGAGGCCGAAGCCACGCCCGAGAAGTCCACCTCGCCCAAGCAGAGTGCCACCACATAGCCCACCGCCACGCCGCTGATGATGGGCACGAGCTTCATCAGTCCGCGGCAGAAGGTGAGCACGGCAATGGCCGTGAGGAGCGAGGCGAAGGCCAGCACCCAGTTGGTCTTGGCCATGTCGACGGCACTGCCCGAAAGCGACAGGCCGATGAGGATGATGACCGGCCCGATGACTACGGGCGGAAAGATGCGGTCGAGCAACGCCTTGCCCTGCCACTTCACCAGTGCGCTCATCACGAAGTAGACGAGCGACACGGCGGTCAGGCCGGCCAGCGTGCCGGGCAGCCCCCACTGCTTGCTGGCTGCCAGAATGGGGGCGATGAAGGCAAACGAGCTGCCCAGGAAGATGGGCACCTTGCCCTTGGTGATGAAATGAAACAGGAAGGTGCCGACTCCGGCCGTGAACAGGGCCGTGGCCGGGTCGATTCCGATGAGCAACGGCACCAGCACCGTGGCACCGAAGGCCACGAACAGGAACTGTACACCGACGATGGTGCGCTTCGTGACTGAAAGTTGGGAAGAATCCATAGAATGATGGGAATGAAGGTTGTAAATTGTCACAAAAATACGCAAACTTTGCGACAAATGCCCATTGCGCTCCGACAAATCCTTGCAGGAGCGGTCACCGAGGGGGCAACTGCCGTCTTTTCAAAGGGAGGAAATGGTGCTTAGTGAGCGGGAGAGAGTTTTGATCTTGATTTTCATGTTCATCTCTTTTTCTACTGTGCCCATCGGCTTGTGGAGAAATCACGCGCTGGCGATGGGCATTGAGGTTCGTGGTTGTTCTTGCTTGTGCAAAGATAGTGCAAGGCGAGAGAAGAACGCCGAGCTCTGCTTGAGCGTTTTTCCGAGCCGCAGCCTATCTTATGCAAAGATAGCAACTATTTTCGGAACCGCCAAGTCGTCTGTCGCGTTTCATTGCGAATGTCACACGATGGGGCGCTGACAGTAAGCGTCATCGTGCCCCTTTACGCGCGCGCGTTACAACGTAATTGCACATCTTGCTTTCATCTGTCAGCGACCTGCAGTTGTGCCGCGAAAGTACCGCGGTAGTGTCGTAAGAGTACCGTGGTAGTGTAGCGAGAGTACCGCGGTAGTGTCCGAACAAGTCTGGGACTTTTTGGAAAGTGCCTGAAAACCAAGGATTTTGACAGATGACAGTAAAAAACATGATTGCAGTGTAAATGCGCGCGTGCGCGTGCGCGCGATGTCCAAGTTTGTATCTACCACAAAGAGCCACCAAAAAGCACGAAGCCTTGCGGCGGCCGAGTTTTTCCGCTAAGGGCCGTAAAGGGCTTCGAAGGCCATGCGGATTGACTGGATTTACCACGAAGTGCCACGAAGATGCACGAAGCCTTGCGGCGTAGCACCATTCGGTGAAGCACGCTTGCAGAGCCGCGGCTTACCTGCCGCGGGCTCAGGTGCATCGTTCATCCTCGTCGTGAAGCCCATCAATCCGCATGGCTTCGTGCGTCTTCGTGGCCCTTGGTGGTTAAAACCGCCGCCGCATGGCTTTCGCGGCCCTTTGCGGCCCTTAGCGGAAAAAACAAGCATGCAGCAAGGCTTCGTGCCCATTCGTGGCCCTTCGTGGTGAAGCGTAAACATGCGATTTGCTGCAGAACGATGTTGTATAGCATAGAATCCGAGAATGGAAAGATTTGGAGAAGCAAACAATTTGGCTTTTCGCTACTTTTGCAGCAAACAATTACATGGCGCAAGCCAGAGAGGAAGCCGAAAATCTGAAACAGAGTAGGCACTACTAATACAATCTATAGCAATGGATAACTTGGTAGGGTGTCCAGTTTGATGTTCGCATTTTTGATTCAACGAGCATTCGTGTGAGT